>NZ_CP072392.1:3826294-4156895 GCF_017742835.1 Aquabacter sp. L1I39 | reverse complement strand
TGATCTCCTTGACCTCCACCACCTTCTGCTTCTTGCGCGCCTCGCTGGCCTTCTTCTGGTTCTGGTATTTGAACCGGCCGAAATCCAGGATTTTGCAGACGGGCGGCGCGGAGTTCGGCGAGATCTCCACGAGATCAAGGCCAGCCTCCTGGGCCAGCAGGAGCGCGTCGCGCGTGGCCATCACGCCCAGGTTCTGTCCTTCCTGGTCGATGAGCTGAACTTCGCGGATGCGGATCTCTTCGTTGACGCGCGGGCCATCCTTCTCCGGCGCGACGGGTCTCATGGGGCGGCGAATGGCGATAATCTCCTCTGCCATTGAACACGGCCAGATGTGGCGCAGCCGGCGCGGATCGACGCGCCAAGGCCCGGCACCACTGTCGGGCGAAGACGGAACATCGGGATTGTCGCGCGCAAAGTCAATGACCAACAACGGTTTCGTCGCCATTGGCGGGGCGCACGCGGGGCGGTTTGCGCCCCTCTATGGATCGGCAGCCACAGTTCAGCCGCCTTCTGGCGCCATGCGGTCAGACCTGCCGCACCGCCCCGCGGATCCGCAAATGGGCCGGAAACCTCGCATGATGCAAGCCTTTGCCGCATTCGCTCCCAAGCAGCCGCTGGCGGCAATGGTCGGGCTGGGGCTTTTTGCCTCCGCCGTTCCGGCCTTTGCGGACGGCCAGCTTGAGGCCAGATACGCGCTCTCGCTCGCGGGTGTCGAGGTGGGCCGCGCCGAGGTCACCGTGAACGCTACGGATGCCGGATACGACATTCTGGGCACGGGGCGGGTGACCGGGATCCTGCGCGCCGTCTCGTCCGGCAAGGGCAGCGTGGCGGCGCGGGGCGGCATGGCGGCCGGCAAGTCCGTGCCCCGCCTGTTCGTAGTCAGCGCCCGCGCCGACGGCAAGGACGAGCTGATCAAGTTCGCCATCACCGACAATATGGTGAAGGACCTCGACGTCGCGCCCCCGCCCAAGCCCTATCCCGACAGGGTCGAGATCACCGACGCCCATCTCCTCAACGTCACCGATCCCCTGACGGGGGCCTTCGTCTCGGTGCCGGGAAAGGTCGACATGCTGTCGGCTGCCGCCTGCGATCGCACGGTCCCCGTCTTCGATGGCCGCCAGCGCTATGACATCGTCCTGTCCTTCGAGCGCGTCGAGGACGTGAAGATCGAGAAGGGCTTTTCCGGCAAGGCGGTGGTGTGCCAGGTGCGCTATGTGCCGGTGGCCGGCCACAGGCCGACCCGCAGCACCGTCAAATACATGCAAGAAAACAAGGATATGCACGTCTGGCTGGTGCCGATCGCGGGCACCCGGCTGATGGCGCCGTTCAAGGTGGAGGTGGCAACCCTCGTGGGCACCGTCCTGTTCGAGGCCACCAGCTTCAAGACGGAAGCCAAGGAGAAGACCATACCGGTGAACGCCGCCAAGCCGTGAGGCAACCTCCGGGCGCCCCGTGACCGGCCCGGACGGCCCCTTGGCCAGCGGCAGGGGACGAAGCGCGAACTGAACCGCGACTCGATTCGCTCGCGATTCGTTCCGCTCCCGTTCTCACGAATCCCGAAACGAACTGCGACGCCCGCGTTGACACCTCGCCGTGCGGAGGTGTTCCCTTGGGGGGCGTGCGTTTGGTCACGCCAGAGGACATCATGGCGAAACGAAAAGCGGGCGATCAGGAAGCGGCGCAGGTGCCGCGCGGTGTGAAGACCCTTGCCGAGGCGAAGGCCTGGATGGCTGCCCGAGGCATCACGGAAATCGAATGCACCGTGCCGGATCTTGCCGGAGTGGCGCGCGGCAAGATCATGCCGGCGTCGAAGTTCTTCTCCTCGCCTGTCATGAACCTGCCGCTCTCCATCTTCTTCCAGACCATATCGGGGGAATATCCCGATTATGACGGCCTGGTGGATTCGGTGGTGGCCGATTCCGACCTCGTCATGGAGCCGGACTTTTCCACCCTGTGCACGGTGCCCTGGGCGCAGGACCCCACCGCCCAGGTGATCCACAACGCTTTCCACCGCGACGGCCGTCCCGTGGAGCTGGCGCCGCGTCAGGTGCTCAAGCACGTGCTCGGCCTTTATGCCAAGCATGGCTGGAAGCCCGTCGTGGCGCCCGAGATCGAATTCTACCTGGTGGAGCCAAACACCGACCCGGACTATCCGCTGAAGCCGCCGGTGGGCCGCTCGGGCCGTCCGGAGATCGGCCGCCAGTCCTATTCGATCCAGGCGGTGAACGAGTTCGATGCCCTGTTCGAGGACATCTACGATTATTCCGAGGCCCAGGGCCTGGAGATCGACACGCTGATCCACGAGGACGGCGCGGCGCAGATGGAAATCAACCTGCGCCACGGCGATCCGCTGGAGCTGGCGGACCAGGTGTTTCTGTTCAAGCGCACCATCCGTGAGGCGGCGCTCACCCACAAGATCTACGCCACGTTCATGGCCAAGCCCATCGCCAACGAGCCGGGCAGCGCCATGCACATCCACCAGTCGGTGGTCTCGGCGGAGAATGGCAAGAACATCTTCTCCGACGAGGATGGCGATCCGACCCCGGAATTCTTCTCCTTCCTGGCCGGCCACCAGAAATACCTGCCCTCGGTCATGTGCATCCTGGCGCCCTATGTGAACTCCTATCGGCGCCTGACCCGCGATTCCATGGCCCCCATCAACGTGCAATGGGGCTATGACAACCGCACCGCCGGCCTGCGCGTGCCGCCGGCCAGCCCCGCCGCCCGCCGGGTGGAGAATCGGGTCCCCTCCTCGGACGCCAATCCCTATCTGGTCATCGCGGCGTCACTGGCCTGCGGCTATCTGGGCATGATCAAGGGCCTGCGCCCCACCGAGCCGCTGGAGGGCGACGCCAAGAATCTGGACTTCGACCTGCCCCGCGGGCTCCTGGAGGCGGTCGCCGCCTTCGAGGAGAATGACGATCTGGCCGAAGTGCTCGGCAAGAGCTTCGTGACCACCTATTCGGCGGTCAAGCAGGCCGAGTTCGAGACCTTCATGCGCGTCATCTCTCCCTGGGAGCGGGAATATCTCCTGCTCAACGTCTGAGGCGCAGCGCTTTCCGGCCGCGCGCTCCGGCGCGCGGCTCACAGCGGCGTCACACGACATGAAACTCACCGGCCACCCCAACTCCTGGTACGCCGCGACGGCGCACCCCCTGCCTGAACAGCCGGCCCTGCGTGGTCCCGTAACGGCGGACGTGGTCATTATCGGCGCAGGCTATACTGGCCTGTCCGCCGCCCTCCACCTCGCCGAGCGCGGAATCCGCGTGGTGGTGCTGGAAGGCGGTCGCATCGGCTCGGGCGCCTCCGGGCGAAATGGCGGGCAGATCCATTCCGGCCAGCGCCGCGACGTGGACTATCTGGAAGGCGCCGTCGGCAAGGACGATACCGCCAAGCTCTGGGCGCTCGCGGAGGAGGCCAAGGGCCTGGTGCGGGACCTCGTGGCGCGCCATGCCATCGCCTGCGACCTGTCCGACGGCCTGATCATCGCCGACCACAAGCCCAATTACGTGCCGATGACGCAGGCCTATGTGCGGCGTCTCAAAGCCGAGTACGGCTATGACCGCATCGACCTCCTCGACCGTGAGCAGTTGCGCGCTTTGGTGGGGTCAGACGGCTATTATGGCGGCATGATCGACCATGGGGCGGGGCACCTGCACCCGCTCAACTTCGCCGTGGGCCTTGCGCGCGCGGCGCTGGCGGCAGGCGCGCGAATCCATGAGGGAACACGAGCGGTCCGTTTCGCCGAGACCGGCGCGGGCGGCGGTGTGACCGTTGAGACGGACGGTGGCGGGTCGGTGAAGGCCGACATTCTGCTGCTCTGCGGCAACGGCCTGATGGACGGGCTCGACGGGCGCGTGGACACCCACGTCATGCCCATCAACAATTATATCGCCGTCACCGAGCCCCTGGGCGCACGGGCCGCAGAGATCATCTCCAATGGCGCCGCGGTGGCCGATAGCCGCTTCGTCGTGAACTATTATCGCATGACGCCGGACGGGCGCCTGCTGTTCGGCGGCGGCGAGAATTACCGGCGCACGCTCCGCGAGGACGTGAAGAGCTTCGTGCGCCCCTTCATGCTGCGCATCTTCCCGCAACTGGCGGACGCGCGGCTGGATTATGCCTGGGGCGGCACGCTGGGCATCACCATGACGCGCCTGCCCTTCGTGCGGCGGCTGTCGAGCCAGGTGCTGGTCGCGGCCGGCTATAGTGGCCAGGGCGTCGCGCTGGCACCGCTCTATGGCAAGATCCTCGCCGAAGCGGTGGCAGGCCAGATGGGCCGGTTCGACCTTCTGGCCCGGCTGCCGGTGCCCGGCTTCGTGGGCGGCACCTTGCTGCGCTTCCCGCTGATGGTGGCGGGACTGACCTATTACGCCCTGCGCGACCGGCTCTGACTGGCCGCGCCCGTCAGAGGGCGCGGCGGGAGTGCGGTGCCGTCACCATCGGCGCAATCACTTGCCGTCCATCATCTTGCGCGCCTCGGCCACCGCCTTCAGGCAGGATTGCTCGTCGCCGGCCGCCTGGAAGTTCTGCGCGGCATTCAGCGCGGCGGCGGGGCCAACCGCTGGCGGCAGCTTGCCTTCCGCCGCTTCCACCGACGAGGGCGTGGGCTGGTGGTCCAGCTGGGCACCGACGCTCTGGGGTTCCGTCGGCGGCTTGGGGCCGGAGGGCTGCACCGCCTTCAGGCGCTGCTGCAGGGCCACAATCTGCTCGATGCACGGCTCGGCGCGCGCCGCCTCGGACGCGAGGCCGGAGAGGGAGGCGATCGCCGCGGCGGCGGCCAGACCGCCAATCTTCGTGCCGAACATCATGAATCAGGTTCCGCTGCTGGGATCGGGAGCACGCGCGCTTCCGACGGAGAGAGAGCACCGAAAATGGCCCATGACGGTCTCAGTCTCAAGACGTGCGCGGCAAGGCGCCGCGCGGGGCAGGCCATCGGCAGCCGATGGACGGCGCAAAATGCCGGGAAACTTAGCGCGGAGCGGGGGCTGGAACGGGGACCGACCGGATGAGGCCCCGGCCCTGCCGCCTTCATGGCGGGAAGGGAGGGAGGGAGGGAGGAGAGCGGGGGCGGTGCTCTCCTCCCTCCGGAACGGTCGGATCCCGGGTTGCGGTCCGAAATCAGACCGAACCGTTCAGTCAACGAAGAGCTTTCTAGCCCCCTTCGTTTCGGCGCGCAACACCAAACCGAACGGTTCGGTCAATTTTTTTACATCCCCCCTCTGGCAACGCTTGCCTTGCCTCAATTTCTACCGGAGAACAATTCTAGGCTCGCACGCGGGCTGCAGGGGGAGCGGGTCGGCAGGAGTTCGCGTTTTGACGCATGTGGAGACAAGGGACCCGCCGGCCGCGGGGCAGGATCCGGAAAAGCGCCGTCAGATCCTCAACGGTGCCCGCCAAGTGTTCTTCGAGCGCGGCTTCGATGCCGCCAGCATGGGGGACATCGCCCGTGCGGCGGGTGTTTCCAAGGGCACGCTCTACGTCTATTTCGAGGATAAAGTCGATCTCTTCGCCTCGCTGGTCAGCCATGAATGCGACGAGACGGCGGAACGGACCTTCCAGCTTGAGGCGAGTGGGCTCGATCTCACCACCGCGCTCACGCGGCTCGGCACCTCCTATCTTGAAATGATGGTGCTGCCCTGCAACGTGGCCATCCTGCGCACCGTGATCGCCATCGCCGGCAAGTTCCCCGAGATCGGCCGCCGCTTCCTGGAGGCCGGCCCCAAGTCCGGCACCCGGCGCGTGGCCGCCTTCCTGAAGACGAAGGTGGAGCAGGGCCTGCTGGAGATCGACGACCTGGAGACGGCAGCCAGCCAGTTCCTGCTCTTGTGCAAGGATGGGGTGATGACCCCCATCCTGCTGGGCGGCTCGGAAGAAACGCCACCCCCCGAGCAGATCGAGGCGTCCGCGCGGCGCGCGGCCACCTTCTTCCTGAGGGCCTATGGCGTGCGCCCCCATTGCGGCGTAGGTGAAAAAGCGCCTGAAGCTGCGACGGGCTGAGCGCTCCTTAGTCCTCCTGCTCCAGCTGCGGCACCGGCCCGAGCGAGACGCCGTTCAGCTCCGCCACCACGTCGGAAATCTGCGGCACGTTCCAGTCTCCCCGGCCAAGGCCCTCTGCGGCCGCATAGACATTCTTGACGCTGGCGCTGACGAAATTGGCCGCCCCCACCGCGCTCGCCAGGTTGTTCACATAGCGCATGTCCTTGTGGGCATTGGACAGCGTGAAGCGGTGGGCGTTCACGTCCCGCTCCAGCACATATTTGAAGAAGGTCTGGTAGAAGCCGCAATCCATGCGCGAGCCGGAAATGACGCTGTCGAACACCTGCGGCGTCACGCCCACCTTGGCCGCGAGGGCCAGCGCCTCCGCATAGATGGCGCCATAGCCCAGCGACAGGAAATTGTTGAGCAGCTTCATGGTGTGGCCGGCGCCGGGGCCGCCCACATGGATGATGCGTGCGGCAAAGGCGGCAATGGCCGGCTCCACCGTCCGGAATGCACCCTCTTCCGCCCCCACCATGGCCGAGAGCTTGCCCTCCTCCGCCTGGATCGGCGTGCCGCCGAGAGGGGCGTCGCAATAATGGATGCCCTTCTCCTTCAGCTCCGCGTGCAGGGCCATGGTCAAGGCCGGCTCGGAGGTGGAGGTGTCGACGATGTGGAGCCCGGGCTGCGCGCCCGCCACCAACCCGTGCGGCCCGCGCACCACCGCCTCCACCTGCGGCGCCCCGGTCACGCACAGGACAACGATGTCGGAGGCCGCGGCCAATTCGGCCGGCGTCTTCGCCTCGCGGGCGCCCCGCGCCAGCAGATCCTCAACCGGCGCCCGGTTGCGATGGCCCATCACCGTGAGGACAAACCCTTTCTCCACGATGTTCTTGGCCATGCCGTGGCCCATCAGCCCGACGCCGATGAAACCGATCCTGGGCTTTTCCATGGGGTCGCTCCTTCCCTGCAGATTGCCTTTTGGTCGCGCGGATTAAATCGTTTAGCATGGATGAAACGCCCACATGAAACGTCTAAGAACAGCAATCGGGGGAGGGGCGATGGACGACACGCTGCATGCCAGCCGGGGCAAGGTGACGCTCCAGCGCCTGGCGCTCGAACTCGGCCTGTCCACGGCCACGGTCTCGCTGGCGCTGCGCGACAGCCCGGTGGTGGCGGAAGCCACCCGGCAGAAGGTGCAGGAGGTGGCCCGCGCGCGCGGCTATGTGGCCAATCGCGGCGCCGCCTCGCTGCGCACCGCGCGCACCAACATCATCGGCGTCGGCCTCCACGACATCATCAACCCCTCCTTCACCGAGCTTCTGGCCGCGCTGGAGGATGCGCTCAGCGCCGCGGGCAAGACGGTGCTGCTGGGGGTGGGCCAGGAGGACGTGGCGCGCCAGACTCAGGTTCTGGGCACGCTGGCGGAATACCGGCCCGATGCCTTCATCGTCTCGCCTGCCGCCGGCACCGGGGTGGACGACTTGCGGGCGCTCGCCGCCACCGGCATCGCCGTGGTGCAGGTGACGCGGGAGGTGGAAGGCTCGGGGTTCGACTTTGCCGGCTCGGACGATGTGACCGGCGTGCGGCTGGCCGTTTCCCATCTGGTGGCGCTCGGCCACCGGCGCATCGCCATGATCGGGGGTTTCGAGGCTGCCTCCACGGGACGACGCCGTTTTGCCGGCTATCGAGCAGGTCTTGATGCGGCAGGACTGCCCTTCGATCCTGCGCTGGTCATGCCGGGACGGGGGACGCGCGAGCATGGGCGCTTTGCCATGGAGCAATTGCTGGCCTTGTCCGAGCCGCCCACCGCCGCAGTGAGCTTCAATGATCTGTGCGCCTTCGGCGCCATGATCGGGGTCCAAGCGGCTGGGCGCGTGGTGGGTGAGGATGTGTCCATCGTCGGCTATGACGACATTGGCGAGGCGGCCCTCTGGCATCCCGCCCTCACCACGGTCTATACCCGCATTCCCGAATATGGACGGGCGGCGGCGACTCTGGCGCTGGCCCGCATCGCCGATCCCACCCGGCCGGTGGAGCGGGTGGTGCTGGAGCCACACCTCGTGGTGCGCGGCTCCGCCGGGCCGCCCAAACCGGTGTCGCGTCGCGCTCCATGATCCTGCCCGTTACCGATCCCGACGACCCGCGCATCGCCGATTTCCTGTCCGTCCGTGAACGCGACCTAGTGGGCCGGCAGGGCCGCTGCATCGCCGAGGGCGAGGTGGTGCTGCGCTTGCTCCTGTCGCGGCCCGAACACCGCATCCTCTCGCTGCTGCTCTCCCAGTCGAGCCTCGCCCGCCTCGCCCCGGCGCTCTCGAGCCTCGATCCGGCAGTGCCGGTGCACGTGGCCGAGCAGAAGGTGATGGACGCCATTGTCGGCTTCCACATCCATCGCGGCATCCTCGCCCTGGTGGCACCCCGGCCGGTGCCGGAGGCCGCCACGCTCCTGGGCGAACTGCCGGAGCGGGCGGTGGTGGCGGGGCTGGTGGGCATCACCAACCACGACAATGTGGGCGGCATCTTCCGCAATGCGGCGGCGTTCGGGGTGGATGCGGTTCTCATGGACGGCGCCTGCTGCGACCCGCTCTACCGCAAGGCCATCCGCGTCTCGGTGGGCGCGAGCCTGATCGTGCCCTATGCGCGGGTGGAGACGGGCGCGGGCATGATCGCGCTGCTGGAAGAGGCGGGCTTTGCCGTCGCCTCGCTCTCACCAGCCGGCGCGACGCCCTTGCACAACCTGACGCGGCCGCCTCGGATCGCCGCCGTGTTCGGGACGGAGGGGCCAGGCCTGCCGGGCGACATCCTGGCGCGCACCCGCACGGTCTCCATTCCCATGGCCGAAGGATTCGACAGCCTGAACGTTGCCACCACCTCCGGCATCGTGCTCCATCATCTGGCGGTGGCGGCTCAGACGGAGAGATAGGCCGCGCGCACCTGTGGGTCCGCCATCAGCTCGGCGGGCGTGCCCGCGAACACCGTCCGGCCCTTTTCCAGCACCGCCATGCGGTCGGCGAGGCCAGCCAGCACATCCACATGCTTGTCGATGACGAGGATGGAGAGCCCCTCCCCCTTCAGGGTGCGGATGACGGCCCAGATCTCCGCCCGGATCAAAGGCGCGAGGCCCTCGGTGGCCTCGTCCAGGATCAGGAGGCGCGGATTGGTCATGAGGGCGCGGCCGATGGCCAGCATCTGCTGCTCGCCGCCGGAGAGCTTGTTGCCATAATGGCCGCGCCGCTCGGCAAGGCGCGGGAACAGGCCATAGACGCGCTCCAGCGTCCAGGCGGGCAAGCCGGCGCGCGCCGGGGCCGAGGTGGCGACGAGATTTTCTTCCACCGTCAGGGTGGGAAACACCTGCCGCCCTTCGGGCACGAGGCCGATGCCGGCGCGGGCGATCCGATGGGGCGGCGCCCCCGCCATGGCGGCGTCGGCAAAGACGATCTCACCCGACTGCGGCGTCACAAGGCCCATGATGGCCCGGACCGTGGTGGTCTTGCCCATGCCGTTGCGCCCGAGCAGGGCGAGGATCCCCCGCTCGGGCACCTCCAACTCCACGCCGAACAGAACCGGCGCGCCGCCATAGCCCGCCTTGAGGCCGCGCACGCTGAGGAGCGGGACGGATGGGCTCATGCCTCGTCCCCCAGATAGGCGGCCCGCACGGCGGGGTCGGCGCGCACTTCGTCCCCGGTGCCGCAGGCGATGACGCGGCCGGCCACAAGAACGCTGATGCGGTCCGCCAGGCGGAACACCGCCTCCATGTCGTGCTCCACCAGCAGGATGGGGCAGCGCTCACGCACTTCCTCGATAAGCGTCACCATGCGCCGGCTTTCCTCCGGCCCAGTGCCCGCCATGGGCTCGTCCAGCAGCAGGAGGCGGGGACGGCAGGCGAGCGCCATGGCCAGTTCCAGCGCCCGCTTTTCGCCGTGGCTGAGATCCGCCGCGCGGACCTCCCCGCGCGTCTCCAGGCCCGCGAGCGCCAGCAGGTCCCGCGCCTCTTCCCTCTGCCGGCGCGCCGCGCCAAAGGCCGGCACCAGACGGAAAGACGGTCCGAAGGCGGCCTGGAGCGCGAAAGCGACGTTTTCCAGCGCCGTGAAGGCAGCAAAAACCGAAGTGATCTGGAACGAGCGCGACAGCCCCGCCTTGGCGCGCCGGTGCACCGGCTGATGGGTGATGTCCCGCCCCTCGAACAGGATGCGCCCGCCATCGGGCGTCACCTCGCCGGCGATCTGCGAGACCAGCGTCGTCTTGCCCGCGCCGTTGGGGCCGATGACCGCATGGATTTCGCCTGGATGGACGGACAGGTCCACCCCATCCGTCACCACCAGGGCACCATAGGCCTTGGAGAGGCCGGAAATCTCCAGGAGGGGCGCGCTCATGCCGCCCTCCCCCGCCGCATCAGCCGCGCCAGAGCCGGCGGCACCAGGACCAGCAGCACCAATAACGGGCCGAACAGGATGCGCCAATGCTCGGTGAAATGGGCGAGGCCTTCCTCCACCAGCACCACGCCCAGCGCGCCGATGATGGCGCCCGTGAGCGTGCCCATGCGCCCCATCAGCATGCCCCCGGCAACCACCATCACGATGAGCTCGCCCGAGCGATGCCAGGACAGATAGGCGGGGCTCACGAACTCGGTGAGGTTGGCGAACAGTGCCCCCGCCAGCCCCGCCAGGGCGCCGGCGAGCGCATAGGCGATGAGGCGGTAGGGATAGGGATCAACGCCCAGCGCCCGCGTGCGCCGCTCATTCTCCTTGGCCGCCCGCAAGGTGCGGCCGAAGGGCGAGGACAGGAGGGTGAGGCACAGAAGGAAGGTGGCCGCCAGGAAACCGAGGGTGGCGTAATGGAAGGGCACCGCCCCCTTCAGCCAGCGCTGGCCGGCGAGCGTCGAGCGCACCGCCAGCGGCAGGCCGTCATCGCCCCCATAGGCGGACAGGCTCTGCGTCACGAAGAAGGCCATCTGCCCGAAGGCGAGCGTAATCATGATGAAATAGACGCCGCGCGTCTTCAGCGCGACGGCGCCCGTGACAAGCGCGAACAGCCCCGCCGCCGCCATGGCCGCCGGAAAGGCCCAGAGCGCGTCTGTCACGCCCTCTTCGGCGAGGATGCCCACCGCATAGGCGCCGATCCCCATCACCGCCGCATGGCCGAAGGAGACGAGCGCGCCGGCCCCGAGGATCAAATCCAGGCTCACGGCGGCGATCGCCAGGATCATGCCGCGCGCGATGACCGACAAAAGGTAATTGTCCGCCGCCAAAGGCGCGGCGGCGAGCAAGGTGAACAAAGCCAGCGGCAGGAGAAAGCGCGCCATCATGCCGGCGCCGGGAACAGGCCGCGCGGCCGGAAGAAGAGCACCCCCGCCATCAGCAGATAGATGGACATGGAGGCGAGCGCCGGCCCCGCCTGGGTGGCGGCGGAGGCGCTCATGATGAGCTTAAGGAGATCGGTGAGGAAGGACCGGCCGAGCGTGTCGATGAGCCCCACCAGCAGCGCCGCCACGAAGGCCCCCCGCATGGAGCCGATGCCGCCGATGACGATGACCACGAAGGCGAGGATGAGAAGCCCATCCCCCATGCCCGGCTCCACCGACAGAATGGGCCCCGCCAGCGCCCCGGCGAAAGCAGCCAGCATGGCGCCGAAGGCGAAGATCTTGGCGAACAGGCGGCCGATATCCACGCCCAGCGCCGAGACCATGGGCGCATTGGTGGCCCCCGCCCGCAGCAGCATGCCGGTGCGGGTGCGGGTGACGAGAAGATAGAGCCCGCCGGCAACCGCAAGGCCGGCGCCGATGAGCACCAGGCGATAGACCGGATAATTCAGGCCATCCATCAGCCGCACCGAGCCGGAGAGCAAGGCGGGCATGGGGATGGACAAAGGCGCGGAGCCCCAGGCCATCTTCACCGCCTCGTTCACGAACAGGATGACGCCGAAGGTCGCCAGCACCTGCTCCAGATGGTCGCGGCCATAGAGCGGGCGGATGACGAGGCGCTCCAGCACCAGCCCCAGCACCAGAGCCGCGCCAAGCGCCAGCGGCAGGCCCAGCCAGAAGCTGCCGGTGAGCGCGGTGGCGGTCACCATCAGATAGGCGCCCAGCATGTACTGGACGCCATGGGCGAGATTGATCACGTCCATGACGCCGAAGACGAGCGTCAGCCCGGCCGCCACCAGGAACAGGAGGATGCCGAGCTGGAGCCCGTTGAGAAGTTGGACAAGAAGCAGCGTGGTGGACATGAGCTTTCAGAATGCGCCGTCGGGACAGGCGGGCGCCGGCAGGGAGGGATAAGCCCTCCCCCACCGTCACTTCATGGCGCACTTCTCCGCATAGGCATCGCCATAATTGGAGAAGATCTTCTCGGCCACTTCCGTCTCCACCTTACCGTCGGCGCGCTTGGCCACCTTCACCAGATAGAAGTTCTGGATCGGGAACTGGTTGGTGTTGAACTTGAAGTCACCGCGCACAGAGGTGAAGTCGGCCTTCTTGAGGGCGGCGCGCACGGCGTCCTTGTCGGAGAGCTTGCCGCCGGTGGCCTTCACCGCGCTGTCGATGAGCTTGGCGGCATCATAGCCCTGCGCCGCATAGAGCGCGGGCACATAGCCATATTCCTTCTCGAACGCCGCCACGAAGGCCTTGTTGGCCGGCACGTTCAGGTCCGGCGCCCAGGCGGCGCCGGAATAGAAGCCGAGCGCCGCCTCGCCGGTGGCGGGCAGCGTCGTCTCGTCCACCGTGAAGGCGGACAGGAAGGGAATGGTCTCGGCAAGGCCCGCCTGGCGATACTGCTTGACCAGGTTCACGCCCATGCCGCCGGGCATGAAGGTGAAGAAGGCATCGGGCTTGGCGGCGGCGACCTTGGCAAGCTCGGCGGAGAAGTCGAGCTGGCCGAGGGGGGTATAGATCTCGTCCACCACCTCGCCTTTGAAATAGCGCTTGAAGCCGGCGAGCGCGTCCTTGCCCGCTTGGTAATTGGGCGCCATCAGCACGACCTTCTTATAGCCCTTGGACTGGGCATATTGGCCGAGCACTTCGTGGTTCTGGTCGTTCTGGTAGGAGGCGGCGAAGAAGAACGGGCTGCAGCCGGCGCCGGCAATGGTCGAGGGGCCGGCATTGGCGGAGATGAGGAAGGTGTCGTTGGCGGTCACGGGCTTGACCACCGCGCCGGCCACGTTGGAGAAGACGAGGCCGGCGATGAAGTCCACCTTGTCGCGCTCCATCAGGCCCTTGGCCTTCTGGACGGCGACGTCCGGCTTCAATTCGTCATCCACCACGATGACTTCCGTCTCCTGCCCGCCGATCTTGCCACCCATCTCCTTGACCGCCAGCAGGAAGCCGTCGCGCATGTGCTGGCCCAGCACCGCCGAGGGGCCGGACAGAGTGGCGAGGAAGCCGATCTTCACCGGGTCCGCCAGAGCGGGCGTCCCTGCGCCGAAGGCGATGCCCGCGGCGGCAAGCCCCGCCAGTGTGAAGCCCTTCAAGCCGACCATGGTCCCATTCCCATCGTGGAAGTTTCGTTGCGGCACAGTTGCAGAGAGCCGCGCGGCTCACAAGAAGCCTTTCGCCAAAACGGCGCTTTGCCCACGGGCTGTCGCGATGGGGCGCGCACATGCCGCCCTCGCGCCACGCCCATGCATCCACAGTGGATTGCGATCGCGCCGCGCGCACCTATAGTAAATGGAGAGACTGGCCGCCGCCCGCCCCTCGCGGCGCGGCCTGACAAAGACAGAACCGGATGACCCCTTTCCTCTCCCGCGATGAGATCATCGACCTGATGGGCGCCGACCCGGCCGGGACGCGCGTCGTGGTCGCCATGTCCGGCGGTGTCGATTCGTCCGTGGTCGCCGCCTTGCTGGCTCATGCGGGCTATGACGTGGTCGGCGTGACGCTTCAGCTTTACGACCATGGCGAGGCCGCCCACCGCAAGGGCGCCTGTTGCGCAGGGCAGGACATCTATGATGCCCGCACGGTGGCCGACAAACTGGGCATTCCCCACTACGTGCTGGATTATGAAAGCCGCTTCCGGGCCGAGGTGATCGAGCGCTTCGCCGACAGCTATGCCTCCGGCGTCACCCCCATTCCCTGTGTGGACTGCAATCGCACGGTGAAGTTCCGCGATCTCCTCGCCACCGCCGAGGATCTGGGCGCCGACATTCTGGCGACCGGCCATTATGTCTCAAGCCGCCTCCTGCCCGATGGACGGCGGGTGCTCAGCCGCGCCGCCGAGGAAAGCCGGGACCAGAGCTATTTCCTGTATGCCACCACGCCCGAGCAACTGTCCAAGCTGCGCTTTCCGCTCGGCGGTCTGCGCAAGGGCGATGTGCGGGCATTGGCGCAATCCTTCGGGCTGGTGGTGGCGGACAAGCCGGACAGCCAGGACATCTGCTTCGTGCCCGGCGGCGATTATGCCGAGGTGGTGGAGCGCCTGCGCCCCGAGGCGGGCGAGGCCGGCGACATCGTCCACCTGGACGGCCGGGTCCTCGGCCGCCATCGGGGCGTGATGCACTACACCATCGGCCAACGGCGGGGCCTTGGCCTGTCGACACCCGACCCGCTTTATGTGGTGGCCATCGATGCCGCCCGGCGCGAGGTGCGCGTCGGCCCGCGCGAGGCGCTGAAGGTGCGCACCATCCGCATCGAGGATGTGAACTGGCTGGGCGACCTGCCCTTTGCCGCCGCCTGCGCCTCCGAGGCAGAGGTGTTCGTGAAGGTGCGCTCCACGCGCCCGCCGGCACCGGGGCATCTGGGCACCGACCCCCAAGGGGAACCCCTGGTTCACCTTCATGACGGGGAAGAGGGAGTTGCACCGGGGCAGGCCTGCGTGTTCTACGATGGCGCCGAGGGCGCGGCGCGGCTTCTGGGTGGTGGCACCATCCTGCGCACGCTGCCCGCCGAGATGGCGCCGTCCGCACCGACACCAGCACGCGCGCAAGTGGCATGAAGGGGGCGGCAGACGACCTCCGTGGGGGTCGCACGGCCGTCTTGGAAGTGTGACTATTTGAAGTGTGACTATTGGGCGTGTGACCACAGGACGAGGCCCACGCTTGGCGACACTGCGGTGCGCGGGCGGGGCAAGCCGGCAAGGCTGGGGCGAAGAGAAAAATGGCGGTTCAGTACGATCTCGAGGGCCAGAAGAAGGTCTATGCCAAATGGGCCCCCATCTATGATGCCGTTTACGAGAAGCTCCTCGCGGATGCGCAGAAGAAGGCGGCCCATGCGGCGGCCCGCTGCGGCAATGACATCCTGGAAGTGGGCGTCGGCACCGGCCTCGTCCTGCCCTATTACCCCCGCACCTGCCATGTGACGGGCATCGACCTGTCGTTCGACATGCTCAAGAAGGCGGTGGCCAAGACCCATCGCCGGCAATTGTCCAATGTCTCGCTTTTGGCCGCCATGGATGCCTGCGCGCTGGGCTTCCCGGATCAGCGCTTCGACGCCATCACCGTTCCGTTCGTCATTACGCTGGTGCCGGATCCAGAAGGTGCCCTGGACGAGATGCGCCGCGTGCTGCGGCCGGGCGGCGAGATCATCATCGCCTCCAAGTTCGGCGCCGATTCCGGCCCCACCATGCATGTGGAGGCGGCGCTCGCCCCCCTGGTGAAGAAAGTGGGTTGGAGCATTGCCTTCCGCCCGAGCCGGCTGCATGCCTGGGCGGCGCGCCATCCCGACATGGAAGTGGTCGGCATCGCCCCCGTCTTCCCGGCCGGCTTCTTCAAGCTGGCACGCCTGCGCCGGAAGGCCGGTTGAACGGCTGTGGGCAAAGGCCCGTCTCTTTCTTGACAGCCTGCGGCGCGCGCTCCTATATGCGCGCTCCATGCGCTGGGCGGCTCGCCCGGCCGGTCGTGGCAGCGTAGCTCAGTTGGTGAGAGCGCCGGATTCATAACCCGGAGGTCGGCGGTTCAAGTCCGCCCGCTGCTACCACCCTTCCCGCTTTTCCAGATCTCCCTACGACCTCCATCGCGGCAGCCGCGTCGGCGCGCGCGGGCGCGGGCGTTCGCCCCTTCCCTTGAGGCGCGACGTGCTTTCTGATGGGATCGACGGCTCGGCCGCGCGGGACGCGTCGCGTCCCGTCGAGGTGGCGAAGATGCGGGAGGGGGAGATGGGATTTACGCAGGCGATCTCCAGCGGCCTGTCCAACTACGCCACCTTTCGCGGGCGCTCCTCGCGCAGCGCGTTCTGGTGGTTCTATCTGTTCAACTTCCTGGTCTCGCTCGGCGCGGCGATTCTTGGCTCGGCGGTCTCCGAGACCGCGGGCGAAGTGCTGCACCTCGTGGTGACGCTGGCCTTCCTGGTGCCCAATATCGCCATCGCCACGCGCCGCCTCCACGATATCGGGCGCAGCGGCTGGTGGCAGTTGCTGGCCGTCACGCTGATCGGCCTGCTGGTGCTCATCTATTGGTGGGCGCAGCCCTCGCAGCCCGGCCCGAACGCCTATGGCGCCGGGCCGGACCTCACCTGACGCTCTCTCGGCGCGCTCACGCCTCGTGGTCGCGCACCCACTTGATGATGCCGGAGAAATCCGTGCCGCCATTCCCCTCCGCCTCGAAGGTGGAATAAAGCTCGGTCGCCTTGGCGCCGAGAATGGTGGCGGCGCCGGCCTGCTCGGCCACTTCCTGGGAGAGCCGCAGGTCCTTCAGCATCAGGGCCGTGGCAAAGCCGGGCTTATAGTCGCGATTGGCGGGGCTCGCCGGCACCGGGCCTGGCACCGGGCAATTGGTGGTGAGCGCCCAGCACTGGCCGGACGAGGTGGACGCCACGTCGAACAGCGCCTGATGGGACAGGCCCAGCTTCTCCGCCAGCACGAAGGCCTCGGACACGGCGATCATGGAAATGCCGAGGATCATGTTGTTGCAGATCTTGGCCGCCTGGCCGGCGCCCGCCTCGCCGCAATGGACCACCTTGCGGCCCATATGCGCCAGCAGCGGCTGTGCCTTGGCAAATGCCCCCGCCGTGCCGCCGGCCATGAAGGTGAGCGTGCCGGCTTCCGCCCCCACCACGCCACCGGAAACCGGCGCATCCAGGCTCTCGTGACCGGCCGCGGCAGCCGCTGCATGGAAGGCGCGAGCGGAGGCCACGTCGATGGTGGAACTGTCGATGAAAAGCGTGCCCTTGCGGGCATGGGCGAAGAGGCCGTCCGGGCCGTCCACCGCGCCCAGCACATGCTTGCCGGAGGGCAGCATGGTCACCACCACATCCGCCTGCGCCACCGCCTCGGCCGCGCTCGCGGCAATGACGATGCCGCGCGCCTTGGCGGCCTCCAAAGCGGCGGGAACGAGGTCGAAGCCGGTGACGGTCAGGCCAGCCTTGACCAGATTGCCGGCCATGGGCCCGCCCATATTGCCGAGGCCGAGAAATGCGACATGGGTCATGAGGATCCTCCCTTAAGGGGATGCTTCGGCGCGATGCGCCGGCAAAAGGTCAGTTGGAGCCGGCAATCAGTGCGCGAGACACAATCAGGCGCATGATCTCGTTGGTGCCTTCCAGGATCTGGTGAACCCTCAGATCCCGAACGATTTTCTCAATTCCGTAGTCGGCAAGATAACCGTAGCCACCATGCAGCTGGAGCGCCTCATTGGCCACCTGGAAGCCGATATCGGTGCCGAAGCGCTTGGCCATGGCGCACAGCTTGGTGGCGTCGGGCGTCTTGGCATCCAGCGCCGCCGCCGCGCGCCACAGGAAGGTGCGGGCCGCCTCCAGCTCGATGGCCATGTCGGCAAGGCGGAATTGCAACGCCTGGAATTCGTCGAGCCGCTTTCCGAACGCCTTGCGCTCCGCCATGTAGCCGAGCGCCTTGTCGAGGGCCGCCTGCGCCCCGCCCAGCGAGCAGGCGGTGATGTTGAGGCGCCCGCCATCAAGCCCGGCCATGGCGATGCGAAAGCCCTCGCCCTCGGCGCCGATGCGGTTCTCCACCGGCACGCGGACGCCCTCGAAGATCACGGCGCGGGTGGGCTGCACGTTCCAGCCCATCTTCTTCTCATTGGCGCCGAAAGAGAGGCCCGGCAGGCCAGCGGGAATGACGAGGGTGGAAATGCCCTTCGGCCCCTCCCCGCCCGTGCGCACCATGGTGACGTAATAATCGGCGGCTCCGGCGCCGGAGATGAACTGCTTCTGGCCGTCGACCACATAATGGTCGCCGTCGCGCACCGCCCGCGTTTTCAACGCGGCGGCGTCCGAGCCGCAGCCGGGCTCGGTGAGGCAATAGCTGGCCAGCGCCGCCATGGTGCACAGATCGGGAAGAAACCGCTGGCGCTGTTCAAGCGTGCCGTAGCGGTCGATCATCCAGGCGGCCATGTTGTGGATGGAGATGAAGGCCGAGGTGCCCGGGCAGCCGGTGGCCAGCGCCTCGAAGATCAGCGCGGCATCGAGCCGCGACAGGCCCGACCCGCCCACATCCTCGCCCACATAAACCCCGCCCATGCCGAGCGCGGCAGCGGCGCGCAAGGTGTCGACGGGGAAATGCTTCTTCTCGTCCCACTCGACCGCATAAGGCGCGATCTCGGCGGCGGCGAAATCGCGCGCCATGTCGCGGATGGCGATCTGGTCCTCGGTGAGCTCGAACATGGAACCTCCCACGGGCAGGCTGGCGGTTCCTCCGCCATGCACTGGGACGCGGCGCAGCCTGAGGCCGCGCCGCACCGCGATTGTCCGTCTCCGCAGGAGACCGTCAGTTCATGGTGGGGATGACGAACTCCGCCCCGTCCTTCACGCCGGAAGGCCAGCGCGAGGTCACGGTCTTGGTCTTGGTGTAGAAGCGCACGCCATCCGGGCCATGCTGGTTGAGATCGCCGAAGCCCGAGCGCTTCCAGCCGCCGAAGGTGTGATAGGCGATCGGAACCGGGATCGGAACATTGATGCCCACCATGCCCACCTGGACCTTGGAGGCGAAGTCGCGGGCGGCATCGCCGTCGCGGGTGAAGATGGCAACGCCATTGCCATATTCATGCTCGGTGGGCAGGCGCAGCGCTTCCTTATAGTCCTTGGCGCGGACCACGGAGAGGACGGGACCGAAGATCTCTTCCTTGTAGATGCGCATGTCCGGCGTCACGTGGTCGAACAGGCAGCCGCCCAGATAGAAGCCGTTCTCATAGCCCTGGAGCTTGAAGCCGCGGCCGTCCACCAAGAGCTTGGCGCCTTCCTCGACGCCGATGTCCACATACTTGGTCACGCGCTCCAGCGCCTCGCGGGTCACGAGGGGACCGAAATCGGCGGTCATGTCGGTGGAGGGGCCGATCTTGAGGCTCTCCACACGAGGGACCAGCTTTTCGATCAGACGGTCGGCCGCCTCCTGGCCCACCGGCACCGCCACCGAGATGGCCATGCAGCGCTCGCCGGCAGAGCCGTAGCCGGCGCCGATGAGGGCATCCACGGCCTGGTCCATGTCCGCGTCGGGCATGATGATCATGTGGTTCTTGGCGCCGCCGAAGCCCTGGCAGCGCTTGCCCGTCGCGGCGGCGCGGGAATAAATGTACTGGGCGATTGAGGACGAGCCGACGAAGCCCACCGCCTGGATGTCCGGATCGTCCAGGATGGCGTCGACCGCCTCCTTGTCGCCATTCACCACATTGAGCACGCCCGCCGGCAGGCCGGCCTCGATCATCAGCTCAGCAAGACGCATGGGCACGCCGGGATCGCGCTCGGACGGCTTCAGGATGAAGGCATTGCCGCAGGCGATGGCGGGGCCGAACTTCCACATGGGGATCATGGCGGGGAAGTTGAACGGCGTGATGCCGGCCACAACGCCCAGCGGCTGACGCATGGAATAGACGTCGATGCCGGGGCCGGCGCCGTCGGTGAACTCGCCCTTCAGAAGGTGCGGGATGCCGCAGGCGAACTCGATGACTTCCAGGCCGCGCTGAATGTCGCCCTTGGCGTCGGGAATGGTCTTGCCATGCTCGCGGGCGAGCAGGTCGGCCAGCGCGTCATAGTCGCGCTGCACCAGTTCCAGGAACTTCATCATCACCCGGGCGCGGCGCTGGGGATTGGTGTTGGCCCAACCCACCTGGGCAGCCTTGGCGTTCTCGACGGCGGCGCGCATCTCGGCGGTGGAGGCCAGCGCGACGCGGCCCACCACTTCGCCCGTCATGGGCTGCCACACATCCGAATAGCGTCCCGACGTGCCGGGCACGTGCTTGCCGTTGATGAAATGTCCGATCTCGCGCATGGGCGCCTCCTAAGGGGTTCTTGATTTCGGTCCGCTTGTTGGCCGGCACAATGGCTTATGGTTTTTTGCACATAAAGGCGAATTCGCGCACCATGCGCGTGCATTTTTTCGCATAGCGGAGCTCTCACCCATGGCTGCTGGCGAGTTCGAGTGGTCGGACCTGCGCTATTTTCTCGCGGTCGCGCGCGCCGGCAAGCTCACCGTGGCGGCCCGTCAATTGAACGTGGAGCATTCCACGGTGGGCCGGCGCATCGGCGCGCTGGAGCAGAGGCTGGGCGCGAAGCTCTTCGACCGCCAACCGCAAGGCTATGTGCTCACCGCGCCGGGCGAACGCCTGCTGGGAACGGCCGAGGCCATGGAGACGCTGGCCTCCGCCGCCCAGCAGGAAATTGGCGGGGCGGACCTGGGCGTGGCCGGCACCGTGCGCATCGGTGCGCCGGACGGATTCGGCACCTTTTTCCTCGCCCCGCGCATGGGGCGGCTGGCGGCGGGGCATCCGGAGCTGGAGGTGCAGTTCCTGGCCATGCCGCGCGTGTTCAACCTCACCAAGCGCGAGGCGGACATCGCCATCTCGCTGAGCCGGCCCAAGCAGGGGCGGCTCCATGCGCGCAAGCTCACCGACTACCGCCTGCGCCTTTATGCCTCGCGGGCGTATCTTTCCGCCCATGGGCCCATCGAGACGCGGGCGGCGCTCCCGCGGCACACCTTCATTTCCTATGTGGACGAACTGCTCTATGCGCCTGAGCTGGACTATGCCCCGCTGGTTGCCAAGGATCTGCGGCCGCGTGTGCGCTCCTCCTCGCTGGTGGCCCAGTTCATGGCCGTGAAGGCGGGGGCGGGCATCGCCGTGCTGCCGCGCTTCATGGCGGATGGGGAGGACGATCTCCTCCCGCTGCTGGCGGACGAGGTGGAGATCAGCCGCACCTTCTGGCTCATCACCCATGCGGACACCCGCACCCTGGCGCGCATCCGCGTGGCGGCGGACTTTATCGCCCGCGAGGTGCAGGAGGCACGCACCCTGTTCCTGCCGGAGGAGCCGCGCCCCCGCCGGTGAGCACCGGCCAGGCGGACAAGGCACAGCGGGCGATGGCTTCCAGCTTCTGCCGATCGGCCCCGTCCCGCGCCTCGATGGACATGCCATGCTGGACGCAGGCGTAGAAGGCGGCGAGGGCGGCAATGTCGGTGCCCGGGGGGAGCTCTCCCTCGGCCACGGCACGACGCAGGCGAGCGGCGATCATGGCTTCCCCCTCGGCTCGCGCCTTTGCCACCAAGTCCCCCAGCCGCGTGCATCCCTCTTGGCCGGCGGTCGCAAGGGTGATCATGCAGCCGGGCGGGCGATCCGTGCCGGGCAGGTTGGCAGCCGACGCCATCAAAAGGCCCGTGATGCTCGCGCGCGCGGTGGGAGCGGCCTCGAAGGCGCCCCAAATGAGCGGCGAGGCCGCCTGCTCATACTGCCGGAGCGCCGCCTCATAGAGCGCCTCCTTGCTGCCGAAGGCGGCATAAAGGCTCGGCGCATTGATGCCCATGGCGGCGCAGAGATCGGCCATGGAGGTGGCGGAAAAGCCCTTGCGCCAGAACAGCTCCATGGCGGCTTTCAAGGCCGCATCCCGATCAAACGCCCTGGGCCTGCCGCGTGCCGCCATGTCCGGCTCCGCTCCTCTTTCTGTATCGTCCATTAAATAATGCCTTGACGGCTGTTTGCGAGTCTATTTATGTAACGATCATTATATTAATCCTCCCACAGGAGAGCCCCATGCAGCACAACGGACAGGATCTCGCCGGCAAGAAAGCCCTCGTCACCGGCGCCAGCCGCGGCATCGGCGCCGCCATTGCCTTGACCCTCGCCAAGGCCGGCGCGGACGTGGCCATCACCTATGAGCGCTCGGCGGACCGCGCGGCCGAGGTGGTCCGACAGATCGAGGCGCTGGGCCGGCGGGGCCAAGCCATTCAGGCGGATGCGGCCAGTGGCGCGGCGGTGGAAGCGGCCGTGAAGGACGCCGCGGGCGCGCTCGGCGGCCTGGACATCCTCGTAAACAATGCCGGCATCGCGCGCGGCGGCCCGCTGGAGACCATGAGCCTTGAGGACATCGACGCCCTGATCGGCGTGAATGTGCGTGGCGTGGTGCTCACCACCCGCGCGGCCATCCCGCTCCTCTCCGAGGGCGGGCGCATCATCAATATCGGCTCGTGCCTGGGCGAGCGGGTCGCCATGCCCGGCATCTCCGTCTATTCCATGACCAAGTCGGCCCTCGTGTCCTTCACCCGCGGCCTCGCCCGCGATCTTGGGGAGCGCAAGATCACGGTGAACGTGGTGCAGCCCGGCTCCACGAACACGGACATGAACCCTGCCGACGGCCCCGGCAGCGCTGTGCAGCTCGCCTCCATGGCGCTGAAGCAGTTCGGCACGCCGCAGGACATCGCCGACATGGTGGCCTTCCTTGCCGGCCCCTCCGGTCGCCAGATCACCGGCGCCAGCTTCACGGTGGACGGCGGCGCCAATGCGTGAGACGAACCGATGACGGGGAGCGCGCCGCCGCACGCAAGCGGCGCGCGCACCTTGACGATAACCTCTTAGCCGCTTATACGAGCGCCTTCCCGATCAGACGGGTGGGCGACGAAGGGCCTTGCGGCCCTGGACACCCTCGTCTTCGCGCAACGAATTTGAAGGACTTCTGCCATGTCCCGGCGGTGTGACCTGACCGGCAAGGCGGTTCTGACCGGCCACCTCGTGAGCCACTCGAACCGCAAGACCAAGCGCCGGTTCCTGCCGAACCTGTGCAACGTGACGCTCCAGAGCGAGACGTTGAACCGTTCCGTGCGCATGCGCATCAGCGCCAATGCGCTCAAGAGCGTGGATCACCGCGGCGGCCTCGACGCCTTCCTCAAGAAGGCCCGCGCCGAGGAGCTTTCTCCCCTCGCGCTCGAGCTGAAGCGCCAGATCGCCAAGGCCCAGGCTGAGGCTGCAACCGCGGCCTGAACGGCGTGTCGGGTCTGATCTTCGCCAAAGGTTCTGAACCGCGGGCGTTCGCGCTCGCGGTTTTCTGCATGTGCACGGCGGTTCTGGCCGCCAATATTCTCGTGCAGTTTCCGTTCGAGCCGTTCGGCCTTGCGGATTACCTGACCTATGGCGCCTTCACCTATCCCGTCACCTTCCTGGTGAACGATTTGACCAACCGCCGGCTGGGCCCCAGCCGCACGCGGCGCGTGGTCTATGTGGGCTTTGCCCTGGCGGTGCTTCTGTCCGTCGCCTTTGCAAGCCCGCGCATCGCCTTCGCCTCGGGCACGGCGTTCCTGTGCGCGCAACTGCTGGACGTGGCGGTGTTCGACCGGCTGCGTCGGCGCGCCTGGTGGCTACCCCCGCTCATGTCCGGCTTCGTGTCGAGCGCGGTGGATACGGTCCTCTTCTTCTCCCTGGCCTTCGCCGGCACGGATCTGCCCTGGCAGAACTGGGCCTTGTGCGACTATGGGGTGAAGCTGGCCATGATCGCTCTGTTCCTGGGCCCCTACCGGATGCTCATTGCCCGCATGCCGGTCTGGCAGCCGCGCCTGAATTCGGCAACCGCCTCGCTCTGATCCCGCTCAGCCCCGGTCCCGCAACTGCCGGCGGATGACCTTGCCGGTGGTGGTCAGCGGCAATTCGTCCACAAAGGCGACCTCGCGCGGATATTCGTAGCCGGCCAGCGAACCCCGCACCAAGGCTTGCAACTCCGCCACCAGTGCGTCGCTCGCCACCGCCCCCGGCACCAGCACAATGAACGCCTTCACGATCTCCGTGCGCACGGGGTCGGGCTTGCCCACCACCGCCGCCAGCGCGACGCTCGGATGCCGAAGCAGGCAATCCTCGATTTCGCTCGGGCCGATGCGATAGCCCGCCGACGTGATGACATCGTCATCGCGTCCGAGAAAATGGATGAAGCCGTCTCCGTCCCGCCGGGCGAGGTCGCCCGTGAGCATCCAGGCCCCCTGAAACTTGTCGGCGGTGGCCTCCGGGCGGTTCCAATAGCACAGGAAGAGGGACGGATCGGGCGTGCGCACGGCGATCTGGCCCATCTCATCCACATCCGCCAGGCTGCCGTCCTCGCGCAGCACGGCCACGTCATGGCCGGGAATGGCCTTGCCCGTGGCACCCGCGCGCGCGACGCCCAAGCGGGCGCTGGAGCCGATGACGTAATTGCATTCGGTCTGGCCGTAGAATTCGTTCACCGGCACGCCCAGCGCCTCCCGCCCCCAGGCGAAGGTTTCTGCGCCCAGCGCCTCGCCGGCCGAGCCGACGGTGCGCAGCGCAAAGCCGAACCGCTCGCGGGGCCGCGCCACGGCGCGCATCATCTTGAGAGCAGTGGGGGGAATGAAGACGTTGCGCACCTCGGTCTCCGCCAGCAGAGCGAAGGCGGCTTCGGGATCGAACTTGCCGGGCGGCTGCACCACCACCGGCACCCCATGAGCGAGAGCCGGCAGCACGGTATTGAGCAGCCCGCCCGCCCACGCCCAATCGGACGGCGTCCACATGCGATCGCCCGGCTGGGGCAGATCGTCATGGGTGAAGACCTGGCCGGTGACGTGGGGAATCAGCACGCGATGGGCATGGAGCGCCCCCTTGGGCTGGCCCGTGGTGCCGGAGGTGTAGATCATCAGCGCCGGATCGTCGGGACCGGTGGTGATGTCGAACGGCGCGGGGCTCTCCCCGGCCACCAGATCGTCGAAGCCTTCGAGCCCGCCGCCCGCCCCATCCATGCAGATGCGCACGGAAAGCCCATCAAGACCCGCCGACATCTTGGCAAAGCCGGCAGCGTCCGCGATCAGTCCCTTGGCGCCGGAATCGGTGAGGCGGTAGGCAATGGCATCGGGGCCGAACACGGCCGCCAGCGGCACGGCGATGGCACCGAGCTTGTAGAGCGCGAAATGGCTGATGAGCACCTGCGGGCATTGCGGCGCCAGGATGCCCACCCGATCTCCGGCCCCGATCCCGCGGGCTGCAAGCGCGCGGGCGAGCGCATTGGAACGCGCCGCCAGGATGGCGTAGCTGAGCGGGGAAAAGCCGCCTCGCCCCTTCACCAGCAGCGCGGGCCGCTCCGGCTCGCGCGCCGCCCAGCCGTCGCAGGCATGGACGGCCATGTTGTAGCGGGCGGGGATCTGCCAGCGGAACGCGGCGCGCATCCGCTCATAAGGGTCCGAGGCGGGAAACGCGGTGAGAAGCAATCCGGCACGTCCTGCTTAAAGCTTAGGCAGGAAACAAGCTAGATCGCGCGCGCGCGCCCGTCCACACCATTTCGCGGGTGCGAGATGAAGGTAACCGCTTTTTGCGGTGCCGAGCACCGGTGCAGCCCCCGGCCGCACCGGCGGACATCAGCGGGACTTCTCGTCCGGCTGTGCCAGCACCAGCGCCCAATAGACCTTGTACTTGGACTTGGGTGCGAAGGCGGTGGCGATGCCCATGCGGGTCACGCCGGGGGTCAGCATGTTCTTGTTGTGGGGTGGGGAGTCGCGCCAACCGGAAAAGGCCTCGGCGAGGGTGTGATAACCGGCGCCCACATTCTCCACCGCGATGGCGGGAGAATAGCCTGCCGCCTTCACGCGGGTGACGAAGGTGCGCCCGCCCACCTCGTGGGAGAGGGTGTCGGCCGCGGCCATGGCATTGGCCTGGTCCTGCGCGATGCGGGTCAAGGTCGGATCGATGGTGACCTGAGACAGGCCCTTGGTGGCGCGATAGGAATTCAGAAGCGCCGCGGCGGCCTCCGGATTCACCGGCTGGCCGGTCTTGGCGAGATTGTCATAGAAGGCCGGCTTGGCGTCTTCCGTGGGCACAGAGCTGCAACCCGCAAGGCCGAGCGAAAGGCCGAGCGAGAAGAGCACGAAGAAGGGCGCGAACCGCATGGCGGCCTCCGCGAGAGAAAAGAACGTGCCGCCATGTGAAGCCGGCTTGGTTGAGGAAGCGTTAGCGCCCGTCTTTCGCGCCTGCGTCCGATCCGCCCTTGGCGGGAGGCAGGTCCAGGTCCTCGGTGGTGGGCGGCGGCGGCTCAGGCCGCGCGGGGGGCGGCACCATGGAGGTGGACGCCCGCGCCAACGAGGCCCATGGCTGACAGGCCATGCCGATGCCCGCCTTGCGGAATCGCGTCAGGATAGAGAAATGCAGGTCCGACTTCACGGTCAGCGCATAATCCACATTCGCCACCACGCAGCGCAGTTCGAACACGATGCCCGCATCCACGAACTTGGACAGGAAGACACGGGGCGGCGGCGTCTGGAGCACCTGCGGATGATCGCAGGCGCAGGCCACCAGGATATCGCGCACCTCGTCCACGTCCGCATCATAGGTGGCGTTGATGGAGACGATCACCCGGCCCGTCGTGTTGGAATGGGTGAAGTTCTTCACCATCCCGGTGATGAGATCGGAATTGGGCACAATGACCGTGGACCGCTCGAAGGTCTCGATCTCCGTCGACCGCACGCTGATGCGGCGGACATAGCCCTCCTCGCCCTTCACATTGATGGTGTCGCCCACCCGGATTGGCCGCTCGGCCAGAAGGATCAGGCCGGAGACGAAGTTGGACACGATGGACTGAAGGCCAAAGCCGATACCCACTGAGAGCGCGCCGGCCACGAGAGCGATGTTTTCGAGATTGAGCCCGATCTCGCTCATGGCGATGGCGATGGCGAGGATGGTGCCCACATAGCCGATGACGGTGGAGATGGAGCTCTGCAGGCTCGGCTCCAGCCCCAGGCGCGGCAGCACCTGGCTCGACATCCAGCGCTGCACGGTCCGGGCGATGACCACGCCCGCCAGCAGCAGGATCACCGCATAGAGCACGTTCCAAAGCGTGATGGTGGTGTTGCCGATGCGTACACCGAACGACACCCGCTCGATGGTGTCCAGCACATCGGCGCTGGAGGCGCCCCAGCTGCCCACCACCAGCATCAGCCCCAGCACCACCGCCGTGATCTTCAAGAGGGCGCCGAGCAGGATGCCGATGAGCTCCAGCTTGGTGGTGCCGAGGCCCAAGGTCTTTGCGAACACCTTCGCCTGGTGGGTGTCCGGCCGGATGGTGGACAGGAAGGAATCCACCAGCGCGAAGAACAAATAGACGAGGCCGAACACCGCCATGGCCAGGACCAGGCGGGCGGCGATGAAGGCGGCGAAGGAGACATAGCCGGCCACCAGCGCGCCCAGCAGGACTGCCAGCACCAGCCAGACCAGGAACCGCACCCAAGGCCGCACGGTGGATCCGGAGGGGGCGTTGGCGGCCGGATCGGGCTTGGCGGAGACGTCCTCATTCTCGTCATCGGGCGTCACCCGCGCCAGGGCGACGAGGCCCCGGGCGATGAAGATGGCGATGAGCAGGGACATGATGGCGCTGGTGGTCACCGTCAGCGTCACCGGGGCGAACAGCGAGCGGTGGAGCCCGTTCAGGAAGACGGCGATGGAGAGCGTCCAGACCGTCCAGGAGAAGTAGCGATAGGTGACGCGGGCAATCTGGTCGGAGATGGGCGGCAGGCGGCGCCAAGGTTCGGAGGGCGCCAACACGGCCCGTGCCATCGCCATGGCGATGGACTGGATGCACACCGCCACCACAAGCCCGTTCAGCACCTCGCCCACCCGCGGCGGCACCAGGTCGAAGCCGGTCAGGAAGGCATAGGCGCCGATGGTGGCCGCGGGCGTGATGACGGCGTTGAAGAGGGCGATCTTCAAGGCCTCGCGCGCCGCGCGCAGCCGGTGATAGGCCTCGCCATCCGCCGGCGGAGGGCGGCGCAGCCGCGCCCTCAGCTTGCGGCCGATCAGATAGACCGCGAGGAAAATGGCCAGTGCCCCGCCCGCAATGGCGGCCACCATCGGCCCCTCCTGGCGCTGGCGAGCATAGCCCAGCCAGTCAGTCACCAGATAGTTGAGCGAGCGCCACTCCACCGTCAGCGCGGAGGCGGCATCGCTCCACAGGCGCGGATCGAGAACGCTCGCGGAGCGGTCGAACAGCTGGCCGGCGAACAGGATGCGTCGGCGGCTGGCAATGGTGTCGGACACCTGGTCGGCGCGGGCGGCCAGCGCCCGATTCTGCTTGAGCGCCGCATCCAGCTGCGCGTTGAGCGCCTGCAATTGCGCGCGGTCGGCGGTGACGGTGGCATCCTCCGGCGGCGCGCCGTCCTTGGGCACCGGGCCGAGTTCGGCAAGCCGGGTCTTGGCATTGTTGAGACGGGGCGAGAGATCGTCGGCGAGGCGCTGGACGTCCTTGCGCACCGGGTCGAGGCGCGCGCGCAGATCGTCCAGGTCGTTGGCGCGCAGGCCCTCCACCCGCAGCGCCGCCTCGATGCTGTCGAGGGCAACCCGCAGCGAATCGGCCTTCTCGCGCGCCGTCTGAGCCACCGGGTCGATGGGAACGGGCGCAGGCGTCGGGGCTGCGGCGGCAGGAGCGGAGCCGTTCGGTGCGGGCGCTGGCGTGCCGGTGGCGGCGGGCGCCTGGGTCTGAGCCTGCACCGGCGCGGGGGTCTGCGCCCGCGCCCAAGGGGCGGGAGCGGCCACCAGAACCAAGGTCAAGGCAAAGGCCACGGCAAAGGCCAACCCCGCGAGCGCCCCCCGGACAGGGCCGGCGCGGCGCGCGAACAAACCGATCATGCAACGTCCTCCTGCCGGCCTTCCAAGCCTTCAAACGGGGCGCATCCAAGGCAGCGCTTCCGGGGGACCATTTCCCTCCGGCGCGAAAGCACACTAAAACGGCGCCAATTCGTCACGGAACGCGCCCTTCCATGAGCAGCCCCACCGCCCCCGTCAAGAGCAAAGACACCCTGGCCGGCGACGCCCTCGCCCTGACGCAGACGCTTCTGCGCACGCCCTCCGTGACACCCCATTCGGGCGCGGCGGTGGAGGTGGTGGCCAAGGCTCTGGAAGCAGCCGGCTACAAGGTGGAGCGCCTGACCTTCGACACGGGCGGCCCCGCCATCGCCAACCTCTATGCACGCATCGGCGAGGCCGGCCCCAACCTGTGCTTCGCCGGCCACGTGGACGTGGTGCCGCCTGGCGATGCCGCCCACTGGCGGCACGGGCCATTTTCCGGCGAGGTGGTGGACGGCCAGCTCTATGGGCGCGGCGCGGTGGACATGAAGGGCGGCGTGGGCGCGGCGCTTGCCGCCGCGCTCACCCATGGCCGGCCTGCCCAAGGCTGCCTGTCCTTCCTCATCACCGGCGACGAGGAAGGCCCGGCCCTCGACGGCACCATCAAGGTGGTGGAGTGGCTGAAGGCGCGGGGCGAGCGCATCGACCATTGCGTGCTGGGCGAGCCCACCAATCCGCAGGCGCTGGGCGATGCGGTGAAGATCGGCCGGCGCGGCTCGCTGTCGGGGGTTATCACCGTCACCGGCCGGCAGGGCCATGCGGCCTATCCGCATCTCGCTGACAATCCAATCCCCAAGCTGGTGCGCCTCGTCGGCGCGCTGCTGGCCACCCCGCTCGATGCCGGGACCGCGCACTTCCAGCCCTCCAACCTGGAAGTGGTGTCCATCGACGTGGGCAATCCGGCCTTCAACGTCATTCCGGCCGAAGCCACCGCGCGCTTCAATGTGCGTTTCAACGACACCTACAGCCTCGCCAGCCTGGAGGCGGAGCTTCGCCGCCGCCTCGCCGAAGTGGGCGAGGGCATCGCCTACAGCCTTGAGATACGCGCGGGTGGCAGCGAGAGCTTCCTCACCGCGCCGGGCCCGTTCGTGGAGTTGGTGAGCAGCGCCATCGCCGAGGTCACCGGCCGCACCCCCGAGCTTTCCACCTCCGGCGGCACATCCGATGCCCGCTTCATCAAGGACATTTGCCCGGTGGTGGAATTCGGCCTCGTGGGCAAGACCATGCATGCGGTGGACGAGGTGACCCCGGTGGCCGACCTCGCGGCGCTGGCGGAGATCTACGCCCGCATCATCGACCGCTATTTCGCAACCCTCGCCTGAGCCGGAGACGCCCATGACCCCGGGAGCCGAAAGGGAAACCCATCTGGATGTTGCCGGCCGCCGCATCGCGGTGCGCGCCATTCCCGGCCAGGGGCCGGGGGTGATGTGGCTGGGCGGCTTCAAGTCCGACATGACCGGCAGCAAGGCGCAGGCGCTGGCCCATTGGGCGGCGGAGCGCGGGCGCGCTTATGTGCGGTTCGACTATTCCGGCCACGGCGCCTCGGGGGGCAAGTTCGAGGATGGCACCATCTCGGACTGGCTGGCGGATGCCAAGGCCGTGTTCGAGCGCGCCACCACCGGCCCGCAGATCCTGGTGGGCTCGTCCATGGGCGGCTGGATCACCCTGCTGCTGGCCCGCGCCTTGGCCGCGCAGGGTGGCGCGGCAGCGGCGCGACTGAAAGCCCTGGTGCTCATCGCCCCCGCGCCGGACTTCACCGAGGACCTCATGTGGGCGCGCTTCCCGCAGGAGGTGAAGGACGAGATTCTGGCCACCGGCCGCTATGCCCGCCCCTCCGCCTATAGCGAGGAGCCCTATGTGATCACCCGCGCTTTGATCGAAGACGGCCGCCGCCACTCTATTCTGGGTGCCCCCTTCGCGGTGGGCTGCCCGGTGCGCATCCTCCAGGGGGCGCGGGACGAGGACGTGCCGTGGCAGCATGCCATGCGCCTCGTCACCTGCCTCGCGGAGGACGACGTGGTCTTCACCCTGGTGAAGGATGGCGACCATCGCCTGTCGCGCGAGGAGGACCTGGCGCGGCTCGTGGATGTGCTGGACGGGCTTGTATAAGCTGGCGCCGGGCCAAGAATTGGGATCGCACGTGACGGAAGTGCTTTTCTACCATCTGGAGCGGCGCCGGCTGGAGGACGCCCTCCCCCTGCTTCTGGAGAAGAGCCTGGAGCGAGGCTGGCGCTGCGTCGTTCAATGCAGCTCGCCGGAACGGCGCGACGCGCTGGATGCCCATCTTTGGACCTATGACGACGCGTCCTTCCTGCCCCATGGAACAGATGCGCAGCCCCAGCCGGAGCGCCAGCCGGTGCTGATCGCCCTCGGAACAGCCAATCCCAACGGGGCGCAAGTGCGCTTCCTGGTGGATGGCGCAGGGATCGAGGACGCCACGGCCTATGTGCGGGTGGTGCACATGTTCGACGGACGGGACGACGATGCGGTCGCCGCCGCCCGCGACAAATGGCGGACGGCAAAAGCGGCCGGGCACACCCTGACCTATTGGCAGCAGGACGAGAACGGCCGCTGGGTGCGCAAGGCCTGACCCGCACAGTTCCAGACGAAGCGGGAACCGCGTCTCGCAAAAAACGCGTTAAAACACAGAGATAGAGCGCTGCGGCGCGTCGCCGAAACGCTGCACCACCCGAAACGCTGCACCACTCCAGGCGCCCGGTTTTTCGGCACTATTTGCCCCGCAGCGCCTTCAGCACCATTCCCAGAACCGGCACCAGCATGCCGGACAGCGCCGAATCCAGCGGATTGCGCACGATATTGGTGATGCCGCGCACGTCCTGCTCGATGCTCTTGAGTTCCACCGTGAGCGCGTCCATGGCCGACTGGTTGATCTCATTGGCCAATTCCAGATCGCGGCCCGGCTTCACCTGCGCGGCGACCAGGGCGAGGATGAGGGCGAGCACCACATTGCCGCCGCCCACCGCCACGGCGGCCCAGACCGGCCCCCAGAGCTGTTCGAGCGCGAAGAACAGGCCGATGCCCAGCATCAGCAGGCCGAACGCGGCGATCAGGCCGGCAAAGGCATAGATGCCCGCCCGTGCGAGGGCATTGCGCAGATAGATGTCGGCGATGATGGTATTGGCGCGCAAAAGCACCCGCAGGGTGCGCACCATATTGTCCACTTTCATCTGTCTCGTCCCCGTCCCCGGCCCAGCATGAGCCCTATGACGAATGCCACCGCCACACCCGCCAGGGGACGGGCGATGACGGCGGTCTCGATCCTGCGCTTGACGCCGGCCACCGCCGCGCCGGCCTCGTCCTTCACGCGCGCCTTCGCATTGGAGAGGGCCTCTCCCGCCCGATCCGCCAAGGCCGCCGCGCTTTCGGCGGCAACATCTGCCGCGGCCAGCGCCTCGGCTTCGGCGGCGATCTGCTCGGCCGGCTCTTCCACGGGCGCAGGCGAGACCGGCACCCCGGCCAGTTCCGCCTTGAGCGCATTCAATTCGGATTTCCGGCTCCGTGCCGCCATCGCCCACTCCTCACTGATATGAGCCGCTCCAGGGATCCGGCTGCGTTCAGCGCCTGCGAAGACTGCAACAGGCCACCGTCCCTGTCACCCGCCATACAGGGACCAGCGACGCCATGCCCGATCCTCCCCACAAAAGATAGGGCACGGGCGGATTGTTCCGCGCCGGTCTGAGGGGTCGCCCCATCAAGGGCCCGATATGTCCGCCGCATGGAACGAGACAGTCCGGCAGCAGGACGCGGGAAAGTCTACATCCGTAATTCAACACGTTGAAATATATATACATTTATTTCATGTGTTAATAGCAATATCCATCCATCTGCGGCGTGCCGATTGGCGCGGACGGGTGGGGCCGATAAAACAGGGGGCGGAGGCGCCCATGAACCGAACCATCGATTATTTCTTCTCCCTCGCCAGCCCCTGGTCCTTCCTTGGCCACGCCCCTTTCATGGAGGTGGCGCAGCGCCATGGGGCCGAAGTCCGCCTGCGGCCGGTGGAGCTCGGTCCCGTGTTCGCCGAAACAGGTGGCCTGCCGCTCGCCAAGCGCGCGCCGGAGCGCCAGCGCTATCGCATCGTGGAAATGCAGCGCTGGCGGGTGAAGCGGGGCGTCGACTTCCATCTCCATCCTCGCTTCTGGCCGTTCGACGCCACCCTCGCCGACCGCACCGTGATGGCCGCGCTGGACGCCGATCTGTCCGTCGACACCCTGCTGCCGCGGATGTTCTCGGCCGTCTGGCAGAAGCAGGAGAATCTGGCCGATGCCGGGAGCCTCGCCGCCATAGTCACGGAAGCCGGCCTGCCGGGCGCCGATCTGGTGGCGCGGGCGCAGGGCGAGGAGATCACGGCGGCCTATGCGGAGAACCGCGCGCTGGCCCTGTCCAACGACGTGTTTGGCGCCCCCTCTTATGTGCTGGACGGGGAGGTGTTCTGGGGCCAGGACCGCATCGACCTGCTGGATGATGCGCTCTCCTCCGGCCGCTCCGCCTTCCGATTCGTGCCCAAGGAATAGGGTGCGGCCCCTGCGGGGCGCCGCGCTTCGGCCCCGATCTCGGGGCATGGTCTGATGGCCCCGCTCTGACAGCCAAGAAGGTGCCCGATGCTCCGTATCCCGGCCCCCGCCCTCGCCGCCTGCACGGTGCTCGCGCTCGCCGCGGCGCCGGCTCTGGCCCAGATCGCGCCGCCCCCGCCGGCGCCCCCCGCCCCTCCGCCGCCCGGTGCGCCGGCCCGCTACAATTTCGTGCCCGTGGACGGCGGCGCGTTGAAGCTCGACACCGTCACCGGCAAGGTCTCCTTCTGCGGCCGGTCCAGCGGCGCCTATGTCTGCGAGGCGGTGCCGGACACGCGGGACGCCTATGAGGCGGAGATCGGCCGCCTTCAGCAGCAGGTGGAGACCCTTCAGGGCGGCAAGCCCGCCGCCGGCGAGAAGCCGGCTTTGCCGGACGAGTCCCATCTCGACGCGGCCATGGACTATGCCGAGCGCCTGATGCTGCGGCTGAAGCAGATGCTGGACAATCTGCGCGCCGGCGAGCCCGCCAACCCCACCTGATCTTTAGAGCGAGGCGAGGAACGCGTCGAAGCGCGCCACGGCCTGGTCGGTCAGGGTGCCGGGAAAGTGGGTGAAGACGTGGCATCCGCCCGGCGCCACCATCAGTTCGGCACCATTGCCCGCCGCCATCCAGCGCCCGGCCATGAAGAGCGTGTCGTCCAGCAGGGCGTCGCGCGTGCCCACCAGGAACAGCGCCGGGGGCAGGCCTGCAAGGTCGGCGAGCAGCGGCGAGACATCCGCATCCTCCGGGCTCCCGCCGCTGGAGAGGTAATAGCGCACGAAGCGGTGGATATCGGCGGTGTTCAGCACCAAAGGCGTGTCGCCGAACTGGCGGGCGCTGGGGGTGAGGCGCAGGTCGAAGCAGCCGGCGGTGAGGATCGTCCCGGCAAAGGGCGTAAGGCCATGCCGGTCGCGCAGGCGCACCAGGGTCGCGGCCGCAAGATTCCCGCCGGCCGATTCGCCGCCAATGGCGAGCCGCGTGGTGCCGAAGCGCGCCTGCGCCTCCCGCGCCAGCCAGATGGCGGCGGCCTCGCAATCATCAGGCGCGGCGGGATAGGGATGCTCGGGGGCGAGGCGATACTGCACGGAGACCACGGCCCAGCCGGTGCGGGTCACGATACGGTCGTTGGAACCGTCATTCTCCCGGGGGGAGCCCAGCGTCCAGCCGCCGCCATGAATATGCAGGTAGACGCCCAGGGGCGCAGCCGCGGGCATATAGATGCGCAACCGCACGGGCCCATGGGGCGCCTGGATCTCGAGCGTGCTGGCATGGGGGCTTTCCGGCGGCAGGGGAAAGGGTCCCTTGCCCTCCAGCCGGGCCTTGCGGATCACCGCCGGGGGCAATTCGCCGCGATTGGGAATGGCGCTCAGCGCCTTGATGATGGCCTCGTTGACCATGCGCGTGCCCGCACCCACCGCTGCCGGCGCGAACGCCTCTTCCCTCAGCTCGATCATGCTTGTTTCGTCTCCCGGCACGCCGGGGCTTCCCCCCTCGGCGCGGCTCAGGGCAGATTGAGACCCGAGGCGGCGCCGTCAAGGCCGCAGCCGCAGAAGGAGGTGGAATGGCTGACCTTTCCCGGACACCCGCGCGACGCATCGCCGCGCCGACCTCTGCGCAAGCGGTGCTCACCGTGCAGACCCGTGGGCAAGGCTTCACCGACATCACCCGCGAACTGCGCGCCTTCTTGCGCGAGATCGGCGCGGGCACCGGCCTCGCCCATCTCTTCTGCCGCCACACCTCGGCCTCGCTCACCATCCAGGAAAACGCCGATCCGGACGTGCGCACCGACCTTCTGACCGCGCTCGATAGCCTCGCGCCGCGCTCCGGGCGCTGGGTTCACGATGTGGAGGGGCCAGACGACATGCCCGCCCATATCCGCACCATGCTCACCGACACTGGCCTTGCCATACCGGTGGCGCAGGGCGCGCCGCTGCTGGGCACCTGGCAAGGGGTCTATCTCATCGAGCATCGCGACCGGCCCCACGCCCGCGAGGTGGTCCTGTCCTTCCTCGGGGATTGCGCGGAGGCTTGATCGGCTTGCGTGCGGCGGGCGGGCGAATCAAAATAGAACGGCTCAGAATTGAAATGGACCGCCGATGCGCGGCCGGGGGGAGGTCTCGTTGGGAGAAGCGGCCGAAAACGCCATCCGGCTTGTCATTGCCGACGACCACCCTTTGTTTCGCGGCGCCCTGCGCGAGGCCGTGACCGCCCTCTATCCCGCCGCCGAAATCGTCGAGATGGGCACGTTCGACGACCTGCATGCGGCGCTGGAGAAGGATTCCAACTTCGACCTCGTCCTTCTCGACCTGACCATGCCCGGCGCGCGGGGCTTTTCCGGCCTCATCTATCTGCGCGCCCAATATGCCGGCGTGCCAGTGGTGGTGGTCTCCGGCAATGAGGAGCCGGCGGTGATCCGCCGCTGCCTGGACCTCGGCGCCTCCGGCTTCATCCCGAAGACGCTGGGCACTGCCGGCATGCGCGATGCCATCGCCGCCGTCATGGCGGGGGGCGCCTGGTCGCCGCCGGACGTGGACCTCGCCACCCGCTCCGATGCGGAAACGGACGCCATCATCGCCCGCCTCTCCACGTTGACCCCGCAGCAGGTGCGGGTGCTGATGATGCTGTCGGAGGGCCGCCTCAACAAGCAGATCGCCTACGAGCTCTCCGTCTCCGAGGCGACCGTGAAGGCGCACGTGTCGGCCATCCTGCAGAAGCTCGGGGTGGAAAGCCGCACCCAGGCGGTCATCGCCGTCTCCAAGGTGGAATCGGGCCTGTGGAGCCAGGGTCAGGCTTGAGGTCGGCCCAATCGGCGCATGGCTACGCATTCTGAACCAAATGGCGCCATGGTGGTCAGGTCCCCTGCGTCGCGGTCCTGACAGGCCGTGGGCGCGGGACCCGGAAGTCTTGCCCGCATTCTTGCCACCCGCGGCCACCTGGAGCCCCATCCGCCCATGAGCGAGCCTATGAGCGAGCCCGCCGCCCCCACCCGAGGCGCCCCCTGGCTGGAGGCAGTGGCGGTCTATTTCCGCCCGAGCGTGCTGGTGGTGATCCTGCTGGGCTTCTCCTCCGGCCTGCCCTTGGCCCTCACCGGCACCACGCTTTCGGTCTGGATGACCGAATCGGGGGTCAATCTTTCCACCATCGGGTTGTTCTCCCTGGTGGGGCTGCCCTACACGCTGAAATTCCTCTGGGCGCCGGTGGTGGATGCGCTCGACGTGCCGCTCCTTTCGCGCTGGCTCGGCCGGCGGCGGGGCTGGCTGCTGGCCACCCAATTGCTGCTGCTCGCGGCCATACTCTTTCTCGGCTTCCAGAACCCGGTGGCCGCGCCCTTGATGGTGGCCGCCGGCGCGGTGGCGGTGGCCTTCATTTCCGCCACCCAGGACATCGTGGTGGACGCCTTCCGCGTGGAGCGGCTCGATACCTCCGAGCAGGCCGCCGGCATGGCCGGCTATGTGGCCGCCTATCGCATCGGCATGCTGGTCTCGGGCGCCGGCGTGATCGCTTTGGTGGCGGCGCTCGAGCTGAAGGGCATCCCACGGGCTCAGGTGTGGATGTGGGGCTATGTGGCGGCGGCGGGCTGCATGGGGCTCGGCATCCTCGCCACCCTGCTCGCCCGCGAGCCGGAAGGCCCTGTGCGCCACGACGGCGCGGCAAAGGGCGAGCCGGGCGGCGCGGTGCAGCGGGTGGTGGCCACCGCCATCAGCGCCTTCACCGAATTCCTGAGCCGGCCCCAAGCCATCGCCGTGCTCGCCTTCGTCCTGCTCTACAAATTCTGCGACGCCTTTGCCGGCGTGCTCACCGCGCCCTTCGTCATCTCCATCGGCTTCGACAAGGCCACCTATGCGGGCATCGTGAAGGGCGTGGGCCTGATCGCGGCGCTGGCGGGCGGCTTTGCCGGCGGCGCGCTGGCGCGCACCCGGCCGCTGGTGGCCTGCCTGTGGATCGGCGGCATCCTCCAGACGCTCTCCAACCTTGTCTTTTCCGTCCAGGCGCTAATCGGGCCCAATGTGCCCTTCCTGACCGCTGCCATCGTGGTGGAGAACTTCACCGGCGCCATCGGCACGGTGATCTTCGTGGCCTATATCTCGGCGTTGTGCGGCGCGCGGGCACACACGGCCACCCAATATGCCCTGCTGACCGCCTTGACCGCGGTCGGCCGGACGTTCCTCGCCTCCGGTGGCGGCTTCATCGCGGAGGCGACCGGCTGGCCGCTCTTCTTCGCCATCACCGTTGTGGCCGGCATTCCCGGCCTCGCGCTCCTGGCCTATCTCCAGATGCGCGGCCATTTCGGCGAGCTGGCCAAGGCGAAGGGCTGATCAACTGGCCCTGACAACCGGGGTCAGCGCCGCCCGAAGGCGGGCCGGCTGAAATAGAGCAGCACCAGCGAGAGCGGGATCATGACGTGATCCAGGATCTTGCCGGGCGGCGTGCCGGTCAGGTCAAGCGGACGGAAATGACCGATCAGGTAGCGGCCGCAATATTCCAGGAACATCAGGATCAGCAGCAGCGGGATCAGCGCCCGGTAGCGCGCCAGGGCGACCACATAGACAAAGCCCATCATCAGCTGGGACAGCCCCCACAGCGCGAACACGAAGATCACGGCCTGACCGGCCTGCACGGGCGAGAAGGTCGTAAGCGGGATGTGCGCCACGGACTGGGCGCCGCCATCGGGTGCCAGGATGTGGAAGAAGCTGCGGCCGAGCGTCATCAGCGTGATGGCGGCGAACACCGCCACCACCGCACGATGGCCGGGAAAATGATTGTCGATGCGCTCGGGCAATATCCAGTTCATGCGGCACTCCTGGCATGCGTGGACGCGGTCATGCGGGCAAAGGGGTACGGCCAAGCCCTCCCCTGCGCCACCATCAACATAAGGCACCGCCCAGGCTTGCCCCGAATGGCGAAAAGTGGCCGAAACGCTGGGCCAGCCCGCCTGATCAGCCCAGGTCCCGCCGCCGCAAGGCGATCTGGAGGACGCAGCGCTCGGCGATCACCTCGCCCATCTGCGCGTTGCGCCGGGCAGCGAGGATGGCGTCATCGGCCATCAGCAGCGCCCGAAGACACTGGTCGGCCGACAGGCCCCGCAAGGCGCGCTCCAGATAGGGCTTGCGGGAGAAGTGCACCGCCGGCTTCTGCTGGTCCAGCACCCGGTCAATGCTGGTGCCGCTTTGCACCGCCAGCGCCATCTGGTGCAGGCTGGTGAGGCCGCGCAGCAGGGCGCCGAGAATGGCATCGGGCCGGTTGGCCGCGCCCCAGGCCTTGGCCAGCGCCGCGGCGGCGGAGGTGGCATCGCCCGCCAGCGCCGCATCCACCACATCGTCGAGGGCCAGCGCCGAGGCATCGCCCACGGCCTGGCGCACATCCTCGGCCGTCACCCGCCCCTGCCCCTTGGCGTAAAGGGCGAGCTTGGCGATCTCGCCGCGCGAGGCCAGCCGGTCACCGCCGATGAGGGAGACCAGCAATTCCTTGGCGTCGCGGTCGATGGTGAGCCCGGCCTCGCCCAGCATGGTGTCCACGAGGCGGGCGAGGTCCCGCTCGCCATCCGCATAGCAGGCGATGGCCAACGCGGCTTGGGAATTCTCGCACAGGCTGCGCAGGGGCGCGCCGCGCTTGAGATCCCCCGCCTCCACCACCACCAGCGCGTCGCAGGGCGGCGAGAGGGCGGGCTCCAAGGCGGGCACGATGTTGCGGCTGCCGGCCTTCACCCAGATCACACGCTGGCCGCCGAACAGGCCGATGGTGCGGGTTTCGTCGATGAGGCGGCGGGGATCGGAGGCCAGTTCGTCGCCATCCAGGCGCACCACGGCGAAGGGATCAGCCATGTCCGGGACGGCGCGCCGCACCACGCCCTCGGCGCGCTCGCGCACGAGGCCGGTGTCGGGGCCGAACAGGAGGATGACGGGGCGCTTGGGATCGCGCCGGGATAGCGCGGTCTCCGCGTCCCCGGCGCGCACCGCCACCATGGGCGTCAGGATCCCGGATTCTTGACGAAATAGGCGGCCAGCTGGGCCTTGATCATCTCCGACAGGGTCAAGGCCGCGCGGGTCTCGGCATCGCGGGTGGCGCTGTAATTGGCGAAGCGCTCCACGCTCACATCGATGGACGAGGAAGCTGCGGCCGAGCCGCTGGCGATCGGCGGCTTGTCCTCTTCGCCCGACTTCAGCAGCTTCCAATCGCCCTGGACGCGCACCGTCTTGGCTTCCGGGAGGCCGGAGGCGGTATCGACGATGGCATAGGTGGAGGACGACTTCACCGTGATCAGCATCTTGTACGGCACATTGGTGGGATTGCCGCTCCCGCCGGTCAGGTTGAAGATCAGGTCGTTGCGCAGGTCGTTTCCGAGCCGCCCGTCGATCTTCACGATCTCGATATCCTTCAGCTTGTTCTGAAGGCTTGGCCCCGCCACCGTGGTGTTGGTGGCGTACATGGGCTGAAAGCAGCCGGCCAGCGCCGCGGAAGCGGCGCCGACAAAGGCGAGGCGGACGAGCAGCGCGGCGCGGTCAGGCGACAACATTCACGATCCTCTGTGGCACCACGATGATACGCTTCGGCGGGCGTCCGTCGAGGGCGCGCTGCACAGTTTCCATGGCGAGCACCGCCGCCTCGATCTCGGCCGGGGTGGCGTCGCGCGAGACTTCGATGTCGTCGCGCTTGCGGCCATTGATCTGGATCGGCAGCACGACGGTGTTGCGCACCAGAAGGGCCGGGTCATGCTCGGGCCAGGGCGCCTCGGCGGCAAGGCCCTCCTTGCCGAGCGAGGCCCAGCATTCCTCGGCCAGGTGCGGCGTCATGGGAGCGACCACGCGCACCACGATCTCGGCCGCCTCGCGCAGGGCATAGGCAAGGCCGGCCTCGGTCCCCGCACGGGCGGCGGACACGCCCTGCCCGAAGGCATTGGCGAATTCGTGCACATGGGCCACCGCCACGTTGAAGCGCAGGCGCTCCACATCGTCGGCGACGGTGGCGGCCAAGGCGTGCGACGCGCGGCGCAGGGCCAGCGCCTCCGGCCCGAACGTCTCCGGAGCGGTGCCGTCCGTACCCAGCTCCTTGGCCTCGTGCACCAGACGCCAGATGCGCTGGACGAAGCGCCAGGCGCCCTCAATGCCGGACTGGGTCCACTCGCTGTCGCGCTCCGGCGGCGTGTCGGAGAGCATGAACCAGCGGGCGCAGTCCACGCCATAGGTGTCCGCCACCACTTCGGGGGGCACCACATTCTTCTTGGACTTGGACATCTTCTCCGGCGGGCCGACCACCACGTCCTCGCCGGTGTCCACCTTCACCGCCTTGCCGTTGCCGAGGAGCTTCACCTCCTCGGGGAACAGCCAGCGGCCGGCCTGGTCCTTATAGGTCTCGTGGACGATCATGCCCTGGGTGAAGAGGCCGGCGAAAGGCTCGCTCACATCCACCCGGCCACACGCCTTCAGCGCCCGCGTGAAGAAGCGCGAATAGAGCAGGTGCAGGATGGCATGCTCGATGCCGCCAATATACTGGTCCACCGGCAGCCAATGGGCGACCGCCGCCTTGTCCAGCGGGCGCTCCACATTGTCCGAGGCGTAGCGCAGATAATACCAGGACGAATCCACGAAGGTGTCCATGGTGTCCGTCTCGCGCCGGGCGGGGGCGCCGCATTTGGGGCACGGCACGTCGCGCCAGGCCTTGGCCCGGTCGAGCGGATTGCCGGGACGGTCGAAGGTCACGTCATCCGGCAGTTCCACGGGCAGCTGGTCACGCGGCACCGGCACGACGCCGCAGGCCTCGCAATGGATGACCGGGATGGGGCAGCCCCAATAACGCTGGCGGGAAATGCCCCAGTCGCGCAGGCGGAAATTCACCCGCCGCGTGCCCTGCGGCTCGCCCTCCACCCGGAAGCGCTCCAGCTGGCGGGCAACCGCCTCCTTGGCGGCGGCGACATCCATGCCGTCCAGGAACTGGGAATTGAACAGCGTGCCGTCGCCGTCATAGGGCTCGTCGCCCAGCGCGAAGGTCGCGGCATCCGCCCCCGGCGGGAGAACCACCGGCGTGATGGGCAGGCCATATTTGCGGGCGAAGTCGAAGTCGCGCTGGTCATGGGCCGGGCAGCCGAAGATGGCGCCGGTGCCGTAGTCCATCAGCACGAAATTGGCCACATAGACCGGCACGGTGCGGCTGGCATCCAGCGGATGCACCACCTTCAGGCCGGTGTCGTAGCCCTTCTTTTCCTGCGTCTCGATGGCCTCGGCGGAGGTGCCGCCGGTCTTGCACTCGGCGATGAAGGCGTCGAGCGCCTTGTCCTTGGCGCCCAGCAACCGGGCCAGCGGGTGGTCCGCCGACAGCGCCAGGAAGGAGGCGCCGAACAAGGTATCGGGACGGGTGGTATAGACCTTCACCGCGCCGACGCCTGGGGCGCGGTCGCGGGCGGTGGCCTTGTCCAGCTCGAACAGGACTTCCAGGCCCTCCGAGCGGCCGATCCAGTTGCGCTGCATCAGGCGCACGCGGTCCGGCCAGCGGTCGAGCGTGTCGAGGGCGTCCAGCAGGTCCTGCGAGAAGTCAGTGATCTTCAGGAACCACTGGGCGAGCTTGCGCCGCTCCACCACGGCGCCCGAGCGCCAGCCGCGCCCGTCAATGACCTGCTCGTTGGCGAGCACGGTATTGTCCACCGGGTCCCAGTTGACCTCGCTCTCCTTGCGATAGGCGAGGCCGTGCTCCAGGAAATCCAGGAAGATGCGCTGCTGCTCCACATAATAGGAGGGGTCGCAGGTGGCGACCTCGCGGTTCCAGTCCAGCGACAGGCCGAGCAGCTCCAGCTGCTCCTTCATGGAGGCGATGTTCTCGTAGGTCCAGGCCTTGGGATGGATGCCGCGCTCGATGGCGGCATTCTCGGCCGGCAGGCCGAAGGCGTCCCAGCCCATGGGATGGAGGACATTATAGCCGCGCATGCGCTTGTAGCGCGCCAGCACGTCGCCCATCACATAATTGCGCCCATGGCCGATATGGATGCGCCCCGACGGATAGGGGAACATCTCCATGACGAAGAATTTCGGGCGCGGATCGTCGTTGCGCGTGCGGAAAATGCCGCGCTCCTTCCAGATCTTCTGCCAGCGGGGTTCGGCTTCGCGCGCGTTGTAACGGTCTGTGCTCATGTCTTCTGCGGATCCAAAGGCGCGCGGACTAGGACATGAAAGCGGCGTCTGGGTCAACCTTCAGCGCAACGCGCCCGTGCACATGGGACGGCACGGCGAAAGACCTATGCAGCGGACGCGGTATGGGGCATCGTCCGGCGCATATGAGGTGGCGGGTTAAGGGAGGGGCCGGGTGCAGGATTGGCGTTGGATCCGTTGGGGTTCTGGTGCGGCGGCAGCGCTCGCGGCGATGCTTCTTCCCTTCGCGGCGCAGGCGGCGGCGCCCGGGGCGCCGGTGATCGACGGTGCGTCCCTGTCGCCCCTCTGGGCGATCCCATTTGCCGGCATGCTCCTGTCCATCGCCCTCTTCCCGCTGCTGGCGGGCCATTTCTGGCATCATCATTACGGCAAGGTGGCCCTGTTCTGGGGTCTTGCCTTCCTGGTGCCGTTCGCGCTGCTGCAGGGCCCGAACCTCACTGCGCATGAGGTGGTTCACGCTGCGCTCCTGGAATATATTCCCTTCATCATCCTGCTGTTCGCGCTCTTCACCGTGTCGGGCGGCATCCTGGTGGTGGGCAACATCCATGGCAGTCCGGCCACCAACACCGCCATCCTTGCCTTCGGCACGGTGATCGCCTCGCTGATCGGCACCACCGGCGCCTCCATGGTGTTGATCCGGCCCCTGCTGCGCGCCAACGACAATCGCCGCCACAATGTCCATACGGTGGTGTTCTTCATCTTCCTGGTATCGAACATCGGCGGCTCCCTGACGCCGCTCGGCGACCCGCCTTTGTTCCTGGGCTTCCTGAAGGGGGTCAGCTTCTTCTGGACCACCACCCACCTCTTCCACGACACGGTGGTGGTGGCGGGCCTCCTGCTCGCGGTCTTCTACTGCCTCGACCGCTATTTCTATGCCCGCGAGGAAAAGCCCCTGCGCGACCCCACCCCCGACACCGAGCGCGTGACCGTGCGCGGGCTTCAGAACGTGCCGCTCCTGATGGGCATCATCGGCGCCATCCTGCTCAGCGCGCTCTGGAAGCCGGGCATCAGCTTCAACATCTACGGCACCCATGTGGAATTGCAGTGGATCGCCCGCGACGTGCTGCTGATCGCCATCGCCCTCCTGTCCATCGCCATCACGCCAAAGCTGGTGCGGGAGCGCAACGGCTTTGACTGGGAGCCTATCCGGGAGGTGGCCAAGCTCTTTGCCGCCATCTTCCTCACCATCATCCCGGTGATCGCCATCCTGAAGTCTGGCGCGGAGGGTGCCTTCGCGCCGCTGGTGCATTTGGTGACGGGGCCGGCGGGCGAGCCGGTGAATGTCTGGTATTTCTGGCTGACCGGCGCCCTGTCCTCCTTCCTGGACAATGCGCCCACCTATCTCGTCTTCTTCAACCTGGCGGGCGGCGATGCCCACACGCTCATGGGTCCGCTGGCGGTGACGCTGGAGGCCATCTCGGCCGGCGCGGTGTTCATGGGGGCCATGACCTATATCGGCAACGCGCCCAATTTCATGGTGCTGTCCATCGCGCGGCACCGGGGCGTGAAGATGCCGAGCTTCTTCGGCTACATGGTCTGGTCCTGCGTTTTTCTCCTGCCCTGCTTCGCGCTTTTGACCTTCCTGTATTTTCTCTGACCGTCGCCCCCACCGGGGCGCCGCGCACGAAAAAGGCCGGGCCCCGCTCAGAGGCCCGGCCTTCTTCGTTTCAGGTGGCGCCGATCAGGCGACGCAGGACAGGAAGCCCTCTTCCAGGGCCTTCTCGTCCAGCTTGCGGCCGATGAAGACGATGCGCGAGGTCTGCGCCTCGTCAGGCTTCCAGGGGCGCTGGTGGTCGCCATCCAGGATCATGTGGACGCCCTGGAACACGAAGCGGTCCGGATCATCCTTGAAGGCCAGGATGCCCTTGGAGCGCAGGATGTTCGGCCCCTCGGTGGCGACCAGATTCTGCACCCAGGGGAAAAACTTCTCCGGGTCCAGCGGCTTCTCGCTGGCGAACGACACGGACTGCATGTCCTCGTCGTGGAAATGCTTCAGGCCGCCATGGGAATGGCCGTGATCGTGGTGGTGCCCGTGGTCATGATGGTCATGGCCGCAGCCGCAGTCCGGGCCATGCTCGTGGTCATGGTGGTGATGGTCGTCCTCTTCCAGGAAGGCCGGCTCGATGCTCAGGATGCGGTCGAGGTCGAAGGCGCCGCGATTGAGCACCTCGCCCACGTCGATCTGCGACTTCTGCGTCCGGTGCAGCTTGGCATAGGGATTGATGGCCCGGATGCGGCCTTCCACCTCGGCCAGTTCCGAAGGGCTCACGAGATCGGTCTTGTTGAGCAGGATCACGTCGGCGAACGCGATCTGGTTCTTGGCCTCCGGCGCGTCCTTCAGGCGGTCGGTGAGCCACTTGGCGTCGGCCACCGTCACCACCGCGTCGAGCTTGGTGCGCGCGCCCATCTCCTCGTCCACGAAGAAGGTCTGGGCGACGGGGGCCGGATCGGCAAGACCCGTGGTCTCGACAATGATGCCGTCGAATCCACCCTTGCGGCGGAGCAGCCCGTCGATGATGCGGATGAGGTCACCGCGCACGGTGCAGCAGATGCAGCCGTTGTTCATCTCGAACACTTCCTCGTCGGCGCCGACCACGAGGTCATTGTCGATGCCGATCTCGCCGAACTCGTTCACGATCACGGCGAACTTTTTGCCGTGCGGCTCGGACAGGATGCGGTTGAGGAGGGTGGTCTTTCCGGCGCCCAGATAGCCGGTGAGCACGGTGACAGGGATCTTCTCGGAAGCGGCCATGGGGTACTCCAGCACGGGCCTTGCGCCCGCTAGATGGTCGATGGCCGGCGCGGGAGCACCGCACCGGCCGGAAATCTGAGATGGCGCCCCCCGGCTCACTCTCAGGAGGACAGGGCCCCCGAAAGTTCGCGCAGGTTATAGCGCACCATGTCGATGTAGGTGGGCGCAGGGCCTTTGTCATCGGACAGGGCGTCGGAATAAAGCTCGCCACCCACCTTGGCGCCGCTTTCCTTGGCGATGCGGTCCACCAGCTTGGGATTGGTGACGTTCTCCAGGAACACCGCCGGCACCTTCTGTGCCTTGATCTGGCGGATGATGCGGCCGACATCCTTGGCGGAGGCCTCGCTCTCGGTGGACACGCCCTCGGGCGCCAGCAGCTTCAGGCCATAGGCATCGCCGAAATAGCCGAAGGCGTCATGGCTGGTGATGATGACCCGGCGATCGGCGGGAATGCCGGCGATGGCTGCCTTGGCGTCGGCCTCGAGGGCATCGAGCTTCTGGGTATAAGCGGCGGCATTGGCCTCGTAGACGGCCTTGCCGGCGGGATCGGCGGCGATCAGCGCATCGCGGATATTGGCCACATAGACCTTGGCATTGGCGATGGACTGCCAGGCATGGGGATCGATGGGGCCGTGGTCATGGGCGTGCTTCTTGCCCTTGCCGTGGTCGTGGTCATCGTCATCCTGCGGCTCGGTGGCGGTGCGCTCGCGCGGGGTGATGCCCTTGGTGGCCACCACCACGGTCGCCTTGGAGCCGGACGCCTTGATGAGGCGGTCCATCCAGCCCTCGAAGCCGAGGCCGTTGACGAAGATCAGCTTGGCACCGGCGAGCTTCTTCGCGTCGGCGGGGGTGGGCTGGTAGACGTGGGTGTCGCTGTTGGGGCCGACAATGGTGGTCACAGCCACCCGGTCGCCGCCCACATTCTTCACGAAATCCCCAAGGATGGAGAAGGAGGCCACCACCGGCAGCTTGGCGTCGGTGGCGGCAGAGGCCGGCGCGGGGCTGGTCTGGGCAAGGGCCGGAACGCTGGCCAGCGCCAGCGCAGCGGCCAGAACGGCACGACGGGTCAAGGTCATGGGTCGATCTCCGTGATCGGTCAGGACAGGAAAGGTCGTTCGGGCGCCCCATGGGGCGTCCGGCGGGTCGTCACAGAAGCGAGCGTTTCGCGCTCAGGCCTCCGGTTTCAGGCCTCCAGATGACGCTGCGGCCAGCGCCGGGGCAGAAGCCCGCCGGCAGGGCCGAACACGACCGAGGCCGCATAGGCGACCCCGGCCACGAGAATGATGGACGGGCCCGAGGGGGTGCCCAGATGGTAGGACACCAGCAGCCCCAGGACCCCGCTGGCGAATGCGATGAGGGTGGCCACCACCACGAGGGGCGTGAGATCCCGCACCCAGAAGCGGGCGGTGGCGGCGGGCAGCATCATGAGGCCCACCGAGAGCAAAGTGCCGAGCGCATGGAAGCCGCCCACCAAATTCATCACCACCAAGGCCAGGAAGATGATGTGGCTCGGCCCACCTGCCCGGCTCACCGAGGACAGGAAGGCCGGGTCCACGCATTCCAGCACCAGCGGCCGCCAGATGAAGGCCAGCGCCACCAATGTGAGGGTGGCGATGCCAGCCACCAGGATCAGGGTCGGGTCGTCGAGGCCGAGCACGGTGCCGAACAGGACATGCAGCAGGTCCACGTTCGAGCCCTTCAGCGAGACGATCATGACGCCCAGCGCCAGGGAGATCAGGTAGAAGGCCGCGAGCGAAGCGTCCTCCTTGATCTCGGTGGCCCGCGCGATCACGCCCGCCCCCACCGCCACCACCACGCCGGCGGTGAGCCCGCCCAGCGTCATGGCGAAGAGATCGAGGCCCGAGAACAGGAAGCCCACCGCCGCACCGGGCAGGATGGCATGGGCCATGGCATCGCCCGTCAGGCTCATGCGGCGCAGCATCAGGAAAGCGCCCACAGGACCCGCGCCGAGCGCCAGCGCGAACACGCCCACCAAAGCGCGGCGCATGAACTCGAATTCCGCAAACGGGGCGATGAGCGTGTCGTAAGGGTTCATCACAGATCCAGGCGGCCGGGCAAATATCCGGCGGAGGACGACCAGTCAGGCCGCCGCACAGGGGGTGGCATCCTCGTCCCAGGCCTCGCCCATGCGGCGGGCTTTCAGGAGATTTTCGGGCGCCAGAACATCGCGGGTCTCGCCCCAGGCCACCGGGCCACGGGCAAGAAGGAGCGTCTGCGGGAAATGCGCCCGCACCAGCTCGAAATCATGCAGCACGGCGAGCACCGTCCGCTTTTCCCCATGCCAGCGCCGCACCAGGTCCACGAGGTCCGAGACGGTCTTGGCATCGAGCGCGGTGAAGGGCTCGTCGAGCAGGATCAGGCGGGCATCCTGGAGCAGCAGGCGCGCGAACAAGGTGCGCTGCATCTGCCCGCCCGAAAGCGTGCCGATGGGGCGCGCCTCGAAGCCTTCCAGGCCAACGGCGGCCAGCGCCTCCCGGATGCGATCCCGGTCGGCGCGGCCGATGCCGCCGAACAGGCCGCGCTTGCGCCACAGGCCCATGGAGACGAGGTCATAGACATTGATGGGGAAGGAGCGATCCACCTCCGCCCCCTGGGGCAGATAGGCGATCTCGCGCGGACCAATGCCCGCCCGCTCGATGGAGCCGCTCAAGGGCCGCAGCACGCCGGCAATGGCCTTCATCAGCGTGGACTTGCCAGCACCGTTGGGGCCGCACACGGCCAGCAGGGCCCCCTCCTCCACCGCGCCGTCCAAATGATGGATGGCGGGATGGCGCTCATAGCCGAGCGTCAGGTCATGGAAATGCAGCACGGGAGCGCTCATGCCACCACCCACAGGATCGCCACCCACATGACTGCGCACAGCACCGTCACCACTGCGAGCCGAACGCCAAGCGAGGCCCTCAGCGCCGAGAGGCGAGGCAAGCGGACCTCCCGGCGCGAGGCCCCGCCGTGCACGTGCCCGCGCCCCCGCGACGCGGCGCGGTCCGGGCCGGCAAGCGCCGTGCGCGCTGGCTCGGACGGCTTGGCAAGGGTCGGAACAGTCGAAGACATGAGTCTTTGATACAGAGTATCATTTTGTCTGTCCAGCGCTGTTCAGACATAACCAAAGGGCAGACCGGCATCGACGCGGCCGGCACCGGCGGTTTTCGCCATAGGCCTCGACTTTCAACACAGGCCTCGACATGTGCCCGCCGGTGCGCTTCAACACCTGCGCTGCGCGTTCGCGCACCGGAGAGGGCAAGATTCAATCGATTTAGCCTATACTCCGCCTCTGACATGCGAGGGAGCCCGTCGTCCGGCTGGATGGAGAGCCATCGAGCCCACGCGCTCCAAGGGAGAACGCCCATGAGCTTGCCCGATCCGTTCCCGCTGGTGGCCCGCGCCCCGGTCATTCCGGTGGTCGTCATTGAACGGGTGGAGGATGCGGTGCCGCTCGCCCAGGCGCTGGTGGAAGGCGGGCTGCCCCTCATCGAGGTCACGCTGCGCACGCCGGTGGCGCTGGAAGCCATCCGCCTTATTGCCGCGGAAGTGGACGGCGCCATCCTCGGCGCCGGCACGGTCACCGAGAATGCCCATGTGGAAGCCGCGCTGGAAGCGGGCGCCGCCTATCTGGTGAGCCCCGGCACCACGCCGGACTTCGCCCGGCATCTGGCCCAGGCCCCGGTCCCGGTCCTGCCCGGCTGCGCCAGCGTCAGCGAGGCCATGGCGCTCTCGGCGCTGGGCTTCCAGGTGCTGAAATTCTTCCCCGCCGAGGCGGCCGGCGGCGTGCCGTTCCTGAAATCCATCGCCGGCCCGCTGCCAGGCCTGCGCTTCTGCCCCACGGGCGGCATCGGCCCGGCCAATGTGGAAAGCTATCTGGCGCTGCCCAATGTGGTGGCGGTGGGCGGCTCCTGGGTGGTGCCCGCCGATGCCATCCGCGCCGGCGGCTTCGGCAAGGTCCGCGACCTCGCCAAGGCGGCGTCGGTCCTCAAGCGGACGGCCAAGCTCGGTTGAAGGGGATGACCCGGACCGGGCGCCCGGGTCTTCGCCCTCAGTGGGCGCTGACCCCGGCCTGGATGGCGCGGGGGATGATGGCGCCGCGATGCATGATCACCTCGCCGGCCAGACGATGGCCGGCGAGCGCCGCCTCCAGCGGGCTCTGGCCCTTCAGGCGGGCGGCGAGATAGCCGGCATTGAAGCTGTCGCCGGCTCCCGTGGTGTCCACGGGCCTCACCTCCCGCTCCACCGGCACCTCGATGGTCTGCCCATCCGCATAGACGAGGGCACCCGCCGGCCCATTCTTCACCACCACCTCGGACACGCCATAGGTGGTGATGCGCTCGATGGTGGCGCGCGGCGAGGCATCGCCCCACAGGGCCACCTCGTCCTCGAAGGTGGGCAGCGCCACCGAGGCCCGCTTCAGCGCCTCCGCGAACACGGTGCGCGCGCGCCCGAGGTCCCCGCCCCAGCCGCGGGGCCGGAAATTGCCGTCAAACACCCGCCAGGCGCCCCGCTCGCCGGCCATTTCCAGCGTCGCCAGAAAGCGCCCGAGGCCCGTATTGGTGTAGAGCGACAGGGTGATGCCGGAAAAATAGACCGCCTTGGCCTCCACCAATTGCTGGGCGATCTCCTGCCAGCCCTCCAGCTCGAACAGGCTGCGGGCAGGCGCGCTGTCGCGCCAGTAATGGAAGGTGCGCTCGCCCTTGTCGTCGGTGGTGATGAGATAGAGGCCGGGCACGCGCCCCTTGGCGATCAGCACGGTGCGCCCCGTCAGCCCCTCGGCGGCGGCCAGATCCAGGATCTGGCTGGAGAAGGCATCGTCGCCCAGCGCGGTGGCATAGGAGGTCTCGATGCCGGCGCGGGAGAGATAGACGGCGGTGTTGAACGTGTCGCCGCCAAAGGCGAGGCCGAAGCGGCCGTCGGAACCGCGCGCCAGCTCCACCATCACTTCGCCCACCGAGACAACCTGAACCATTCTCTCTCCCCAGGGCCGCCACAGGGCGCCCTTTTCGTGCATCGGCCGGCGTGGCCGGCCCCATCTGGAGGCGCACCTTTGGCCAAGCGGGCGCATGGCGCAAGCCCTTAAGGGGCGAAACTTAACCGTTTCAAATGGCGGATAGCCTCAATCCACCGGAGGTGCGGTGCCTTGGAGCCAGGTGGCAGGGCGCAGGCCCACATTCACCACCGGCGCCACCGCCACCGGCGCCGTCGGGATGGGCGGCACCTCGCCATAGCGCAGCCGCAAATCCTGCGCCCGCCGCTCATTGGTCACGATGAGGCACAGCGAACGCTGCTCGAAATTGCCGATGGCCCGGCCACCCTCAAAGGGGGCGACCGACTGACAATCCATGTTGCGGAACAGGAGGAAGCGCGAATGGGTCTCCTGCAACTGCCCCTTCCAGCGGGCGCGCTGGGTGGGCATGAGATCGACGCGCGCCTCGATCACCTCGATGGCCGTGTCGAGCGCGGCATTCAGCACGGTGTCGCTGAGGCGCACCGCATCGAAGAGGCAGCGGTTGAACTCGCGCGGGAACAGCGTGTCGCGCGGGCAGCGCTCTCCCAGCGGCCAGGCGGCGGCAGGGCCGGAGGCCTCCTGCGGACGCTCGGAGGCGCGATCCCGCGCCGGCAGGGGGGTCAAGTGATGGGTCAGCACCTGCGCCGGCGTCGGCCCGGTCGGATGCGAGGGACCACCGGCGGGAGCTTGATCCCCAAGGACCTCATTCACCCAGGTCACCACAAGCGGGGCGAGCCGCGCCTGCGCGAACAGGACTAGGCCGGCGCCCACAGCGAGACCCACCGCCAGCCCGAGCCCGGCGCGCCTCCAGCCCCCTCCCCGTTCCCGGCGCGCCGCCGCCATCCGCCCGTCAGGCCGCGTCGCGGCGGGCGAGGAAGGCGCCCATGCGGTCGAGGGCGATGCGGATATTGTCCGCCGAATTGGCATAGGACAGGCGGATATAGCCCTCGCCATGGATGCCGAAGTCCGGCCCGCCGATCACCGCGACGCCCGCCTCCTCCAGAAGCGCGGAGGCCAGCGCCTTGGCCGAGCGCCAGCCGGTGCCCGATACGTTGGGGAAGGCATAGAAGGCGCCCTTCGGCGTAGCGCAGGACACGCCCGGCAAGGCATTCAGCCCATCCACCACGATGCGGCGGCGGGCATTGAACTCAGACACCATGTCCGCCACCGGCTGCTGGGGGCCTTCAAGGGCCGCGATGCCGGCATATTGGGTGGCCGCGTTCACGCATGACCAGGCATTCACCGAGAGCTTGCGCACCTGGTCATAGAGCGCCTGCGGCCAGATGGAATAGCCGAGGCGCCAGCCGGTCATGGCATAGGTCTTGGACCAGCCGTTCAGCAGGATCAGCCGGTCGCGGATCTCGGGATAGGCCAGAAGCGTCTGGTGCTGCTCGCCGTCGAAGACGAAATGGTCGTAGATCTCGTCCGACATGATGGCGACGTGTGGATGGGCGGCGAGCCCCTTCACCAATTTGTCGATCTCTGCCTTGGGGGTAACGCCGCCGGTCGGGTTGGCGGGCGAGTTGATGATGAGGAGCCGCGTCGCCGGGGTAATGAGCGCCAAGGTCTCCTCCGCCGAGAAGGCAAAGCCGTTCTCCTCACGGATCGGCACCGCCACCGGGGTGGCGCCCGTATGCTCGATCATGGAGCGGTAGATGGGGAAGCCGGGATCGGGATAGAGGATCTCCGCGCCGGGCTCACCGAACAGGCGGATGGCCGCATACATGGTGACCTTGCCGCCGGGCACGATCATGACGAGGCCCGGATCCACCTCCACGCCATAGCGGCGGTTCAGATCACGCGCCACCGCCTCGCGCAGAGGCAGGATGCCCACCGAGGGCGTATAGCCGTGCTGCCCGTCCTGGAGCGCTTTGACCGCCGCTTCGACGATATGCTCGGGCGTGCGGAAATCCGGCTGGCCGATGCCCAGATTGATGATGTCCTTCCCCTGCCCCGCCAGCACCGTGGCGCGGGCAAGAACGGCAAAGGCATTCTCCTCGCCGATGCGATCAAAGGCGGCGACGGTGGTGAGCATGGCGGTTCCTCGACGGCTTGTTCTGTGGGCCGGAAGGTGCAGGAGCAGGCGCCATCCGGCAAGAGGGGGGTGAGTTCGGCCTCCCCCCTCAATCCCTGAAATAATCCGGATGGCTCCGCCGCATGCCCTCGGCGGAGGCGAGCGAGCGGGAGAGGTGGTCGCGGACGGCGGCCTGGGCGGCGGGGGCGTCGCCCTGGGCGACGGCGTCGGCGATGGCGGTGTGGTCGCGGACGATCTGCGGCGCCTTGCCGGCAATGGGCAGGTTGAGCCGTCGCAGCCGGTCGATATGCCCGCTCCAGCGACGCACCAGGGCCCAGAGCTCGGCCGCGCCGGCCGCCTCGCACAAGGTGGCATGGAAGGCCCGGTCCTCGCCGTCGAACGCCTCCAGGTCCCCCACCTCCAAGAAGGCGGATTGGCGGGCGAGGACGGCGCGCAGGGCGGCCACGGCCTCGGCCCGCCTCTCCTGTTCGCACAGAAGGCGCACCGCCTCCTGCTCAATGGAGCGGCGCAGGAATTGGGCGCGCCGGGCCTGGGAGAGGTCGATGGGGCTCACGCGCGTGGCATGCTGGGGGAAGACATCCACCAGTCCTTCTTCCTCCAGCCGCATGAGGGCGTCGCGCACGGGGGTGGAGGAGACGCCGAACAGGTCCTGGAGCGCGGCGCGGGGCAGGACGGTGCCGGGCGGCAGCACCAGGGAGACGATCTTCTCGCGCAGATAGTCGAACACCTGCGGCGCCGCCTGCCGCGAGCGGTCACGGGCGGGGCGCGGCAGATTGGGGGGCAGGGTCTGGAGATCCAGCATGCGGTTCATGGGGATTTTGATAGCACGATTGCACGCTTGACGCGCTAATGCATTAGTGTTTTTGATTGTGCCAGACCCGCCTCAGACGGGCCGCAAAGCGCCCTGAACACAGGGCGTCCAGGGAAACGCCAGGGGAGTCCCCCAATGCCACCGTTCAAGCTCTTATGCGCGGCCCTCGTGGGCGCCGCGCTCGCTTCGCCGTGCCTGACCGCGCCCGCTCTGGCCGCCGGCTATCCAGACCGGCCGGTCACCGTGGTCGTGCCCTTTCCGGCTGGGGGCGCGTCCGACAGCACGGCGCGCTTCATGCAGCCCAAGATGAGCGAGACCCTCGGCCAGCCCGTGGTGATCGACAACCGGGCCGGGGCCAACGGCGCCAATGGGGCGAGCCATGTGGCCAAGTCCCCGGCCGACGGCTACACGCTGCTGGTGGGCTCCATCGGCGTCTTCGCCATCAATCCGGCGCTGATGCCCAACCTTTCCTACAGCCCGCAGAAGGAGTTTGACCTCCTGACGGTTGCTGTGCGCACCCCCAACGTGCTGGTGGCGAACCCCAACTTCCCGGCCAATACGGTGGCCGAGCTGATCGCCTACATGAAGGCCAATCCCGGCAAGGTGACGTTCGCCTCCTCCGGCATCGGCTCCTCCGACCACCTCACCGCCGCCCTGTTCTGGCAGAAGACCAAGACGCAGGGCCTGCACGTGCCCTACAAAGGCGGCGGCCCGGCCATTTCCGACCTGATCGGCGGCCATGCGGACGTTTCGTTCCAGAATCTGGGCTCCGTGGCGAGCCAGGTGAAGGGCGGCAAGCTGAAGATCCTCGCAGTCACCGCGGCAGAGCGCACCTCGCTCTTCCCCGACACCCCCACCATGGCGCAGGCCGGCGTGCCCGGGCTCGAGGTCTATTCCTGGCAGGCAGCCGCCGGCCCCAAGGGCCTGCCGGCGGATGTGAAGGCCAAGCTCGTCGCCGCGTTCAAGGCCGCCCTCACGGACCCGGACGTGATCCGTAAGTTCAACGATATCGGCTTCCAGGTGGTCAACAGCACGCCCGCCGAGTTCGAGGCCTTTCAGGCCAAAGAGCAGGCCATGTGGAAAGGCGTGATCGACGAGGGCAAGATCAGCCCCACGCAGTGAACCGGCCCCCGCAGGAATCAGCCTCTGCCATTCTTTCCCCGCCCGGGTCCCCAAGGCCCGGGCGGGGGCGTCTCCCCTCCCTCAGGTCCCGTCATGCCAGAGCATAAGAAGACACCGCAGACCCTGCGCAGCGCGCGCTGGTTCTCCGCCGACGATTTGCGCGGCTTCGGCCACCGTTCCCGCATTCTCCAGATGGGCTATGCCCATTCCGATTTCGTCGGCCGGCCCGCCATTGCGATCGTCAACACCTGGTCGGGCATCAATCCCTGCCACGCCCATTTCAAGGAGCGGGTGGAGGACGTGAAGAAGGGGGTGCTGCAGGCGGGCGGCTTTCCCATCGAGCTGCCGGCGCTCTCGCTGGCCGAGAATTTCGTCAAGCCTACCACCATGCTCTACCGCAACTTCCTCGCCATGGAGACGGAGGAGCTGATCCGCTCCCATCCGGTGGATGGCGTGGTGCTCATGGGCGGCTGCGACAAGACCACCCCCGCCCTCATCATGGGCGCCATCAGCGCCGGCCTGCCCGCCATTTTCGTGCCCGCCGGGCCCATGCTGCGGGGCAATTGGAAGGGCAAGGTGCTGGGCTCGGGCTCGGATGCCTGGAAGTTCTGGGACGAACGCCGCGCCGGCAACATCACCGACCAGGACTGGAAAGACATTGAGGGCGGCATCGCCCGCTCCTACGGCCATTGCATGACCATGGGCACGGCCTCCACCATGACGGCCATTGCCGAGGCCATCGGCTTCACCATGCCCGGCGCCTCCTCCATTCCGGCGGCGGATGCGGGGCACATGCGCATGGCGGCGGAAGCGGGCCGGCGCATCATCGACATGGTCTGGGAGGATCTCAAACCCGCCGACATCCTCACCCGCGACAGCTTCGAGAATGCCATCGCGGTGGCCATGGCCATGGGCTGCTCCACCAATGCCATCATCCATGTGCTGGCCATGTCCCGCCGCGCCGGCTGCCCGGTGACCCTCGATGATTTCGAGGCGGCGAGCCGCAAGGTCCCCACCTTGGCCAATGTGCGGCCCACCGGCGACACCTACCTCATGGAGGATTTCTTCTATGCGGGCGGCCTCACGGCGCTGATGAACCGCATCGGCGGCCACCTGCACCTTGACGCCCTCACCGTCTCCGGCCGCACCGTGGGCGAGAATATTGCCGGGGCCGAGGTCTATAATGACGATGTCATCCGCACGCCCGACCGCCCCGCCACCGACCAGAGCGCCCTTGCGGTTCTGAAGGGGAATCTGGCGCCCGAGGGCTGCGTCATCAAGCCGGGCTGCTGCGAGCCGCGCCTCCTGAAGCATGCCGGCCCCGCCTTGGTCTTCGACGACTATCCCGCCATGAAGGCGGCCATCGACGACGAAAACCTGGACGTCACGCCCGACCATGTGCTGGTGTTGCGCAATGCGGGGCCGCTGGGCGGGCCGGGCATGCCGGAATGGGGCATGCTGCCGCTGCCGAAGAAGCTGGTGAAGCAGGGCGTGCGGGACATGATGCGCATCTCGGACGCCCGCATGAGTGGCACCTCCTATGGCGCCTGCGTGCTCCATGTCTCGCCCGAATCCTATCTGGGCGGGCCGCTGGCCTTGGTCCAAACGGGCGATATCATCGCGGTGGACGTGGCGGCCCGCAGCATCCACCTTCAGGTGGACGAGGCCGAGCTGGAGCGCCGCCGGGCCGCCCTCTCCCCGCCGCCGCCGCGCTATGAGCGCGGCTATGGCTGGATGTTCTCCCGCCACATCAAGCAGGCGCATGAAGGGTGCGACTTCGACTTCCTGGAAACCAGCTTCGGCGCCCCCGCGGGCGAACCGGACATCTTCTGACCGACCATTCACCGGGAGTGAAACGTGGAATTGCCCGTCAATACCTTCAAGGCCGCCATCCATGCCCGCCGCCAGCAGATCGGGCTGTGGTGCTCCATTCCGTCCAACTTCACCGCCGAGATCCTCGCCAATTCCGGCTTCGACTGGCTGCTCATCGACACCGAGCACACCCCCAACGAGCTGGCCAATGTCTACAGCCAGCTCCAGGCGGTGAATGGCGGCACGGCCCATCCCATCGTGCGCATTCCCTGGAACGATGCGGTGGTGATCAAGCGCTATCTGGATGCGGGCGTGCAGACCTTCCTCATCCCCATGGTGCAGAATGCGGAGGAGGCCCGCGCGGCGGTGGCCGCCACGCGCTACCCGCCCAAGGGCATCCGGGGCTTTGCCTCGGCCGCGCGCTCCTCGCGCTTTGGCCGGGTGAAGGACTATTATTCCAAGTGCGAGCAGGAATTGTGCGTGCTGGTGCAGGTGGAGACCCAGACCGCCCTCGATAATCTGGAAGAGATCTGCGCGGTGGAAGGCGTGGACGGGGTCTTCATCGGCCCCGGGGACCTGTCCGCCTCCATCGGCTATCTGGGCCGGCAGGGGGAAGAGGCGGTGGTGACCCTCATCGAGGGCGCCATCGGTCGCATCACCAAGGCCGGCAACCGGGCGGGCATCCTGACCCCCGACGCGACGCTCGCCCGCCGCTACATGGCGGCCGGCTGCGTGTTCACGGCAGTGGGCTCCGACAGCGGCCTTCTGGTGCGCCATTCCGAGGCACTGGCCCAGTCTTTCAAGGCGGGCTGAGGGAAAACCGGGGCGCCGGCGGTCAGGCCGCCGCCCGCGCCCTCTGGGCCTCCAGCCCCTGGCGCAGGGCATCGGGCGTGACGACGCCCCGATGGAGCAGATGCTCGCCGATGCGCCCGTCGCGTTCGGGATGATAGTCCAGCATGGCCGCCTCGAAGGCGTCGCGCTGCACGAGGCCGAGGGCGATCAGCACGTCGCCGAGCAGCGGCGGGGTGGTCTGCGCGTCGAAGGTCTCGGACGCACCGGTCAGCAGGCGCAAGGCAGCGGCGATCTCGCTCTCCCGGGCCACGCACTGAATAGGCGGCTGGCCCAAGGCGGCCGCCAGCGCCGTCACAGCCTCGCCCCGAAGGGGACCGCCCACCGCGACGCGCGGCGCCCCGTCCGCATCCGGTCCGATGGGCACGCAGCGATAGCGCACGCACAACTCAAGCGGCACATCGCGCCCGTGGCGCTGGATCTTGTCCGCCGTCAGGAAGACGCGCGGCAGGTCCTCCTGGGCGGCGATGGCCTCGGCCAGCGTGTCGTCGTCGAGCCAGCCTTGCGCCACCAGCAGGCGCCCCAGCGGCAATTGGGTCTGTTCCTGCTGCTCCAGCGCCGCATCGAGCTTGGCCTCGTCCACCACCTGCCAGGCGCGCAGCAATTCCCCGAGCCGGGCCCGGCGCTTGGCCAGCTGCGCCGTGGTCGGGAAGGCATGGGTGGTCTTGTCCCAGGTGACGCGGGTGCCGAACAGGAGCGAGGCGATGAACAGCTTCCAGGCGCGCGCCGCCGCCATGAAGTTCACGGCATTGGAAATCACCATGCGCGGCAAAGAGAGCAGGCCCTGCTGCCAGCCATAGAGGATGCCGACGAAATACATGCGCTGCACCACCCGCAGCGTGAAGGCGATGAAGTTGAAGAACAGGACGAAGATCATGAAGTCGTTATTGACGAACATGGGCGGGAAGCGCTCGCGCCCAAAGCCCAGCTCGGCCGCAATGAAGAAGCCCAGGAAGTTCAACAGCACGAAATAGGCGAGGATGGAGACCAGCGAGGTGACGATGGACTTGCGGTCGCGGAACAGGAGGTATTTGGTCGCCCAGGAGCCCGGCCAGCCCAGTTGCACCCAGCTCTGGAGGGCGATGCCCAAGGTCCAGCGCGCCTTCTGGCGATAGGCGGCGCGGAAGGTGTCGGGAAAGAACTCACGCACGCACAAGGGCATGGTGATGGTCGTGGGCTTGTCGGCGGCGCCGAACCAGCTCTTGCGCACCACCCGGTAATGGACGGGGAAGCGCACGAAGATGGACTTCATGTTCCGGCGCGTCAGGCGCAGGCCGATGTCATAGTCCTCGGTCAGGCTGTCGGTGTTGAAGGGCTGGTTGTTGGTCTCCTCGCACAGCGCAAGGAGCGCCTTGCGGGAGAAGCAGGTGCCCACCCCGGCCGAGGGCACCATGCCCGACAGGCTCTCGCGCACCGGCAGGTCCTTGGCGTGCCACTCGGCGAACTCGTCCATATAGGTGCCGGCCACCAGCTCGTACCAGTCGCGCTCCAGCGACATGACCGGGATCTGCACCAGCTCCTTGCGATGCACCAGATAGTTGAAGAGGTGTAATTCCAGCGGGTGGATCACGTCCTCGCAGTCGTGCAGCACCACGCCAGCGAACTCCACGTTGTGCTGCTGCTCGTAGAGGAAGATGGCCTGCACCACCCAGTTCAGGCAGTCCGCCTTGCAGGTGGGGCCGGGATGGGGCACCTCCACCCGCTGAAGCTGCTTGAAGCGACGCTTCATGCGCTCCACCTCGGTGATGGTGGCCTCGTCGTTGGGATAGGTGCCGACGAAGATCTGGTAGTTGCGATACTCCAGCGTGCCCACCATGGTGTCGAGCATCACCGCGATGACATTGGCCTCCATCCAGGCCGGCACCATGATGGCGATGGGCTTTTCCGGCGCCTCCCGCAGCCCTTCCGCCGTCAGCGGCTTGTAATGGGGCGCGCGCTTGATGGTGAGGGCGCGGACGATCTCCCGCACCCAGTAATAGGCGTCGATGAACAGGTCATCGAGGCTTGAGATCATGATGAGCACGGCCACCACGGCCGCGATCCATTCCACCGCCGCATAATAGAAGGCGAAGGGATACATGAGCACGGCGCTCAGCATGGGCCCCTCCCCCCTGCGCCGGTGCCGCGGGCGGGCGCACGTCTCCGCAGGACGGCCAGCCCGGGGGCTGCCGTCGAACGCGGCGCACGCGCCGCCCGCTGTGCGCTCATCCTCATCAATGGCCGCCCGTCCGGTTCCGGCGGCGCATGGCACGGGCCGCCAGCAGCAGCGCGAAGAACAGGACGATGGCGACGCCGACGGCGATGGGACCCCAGGTGGCGCGCTCGTTCCAGGCCATCAGCACATAGTCCCAGGGCCGCTGCGCCACCACCTCGGCCGCGCTCTGGGTGTTGATCTGCGCCACGGTGCCGTTGCCGGCCACCACCGCCACGTCACCGGTGCCGAGCTGGAAGGTGGCGTCTCCCGCTCCCCCGCCGAGCGAGCGATAATCGAGGCCCACCCGCTCGCCGGAGGCCATGGCCTGGATCACCGCCACCCGGTCGAGCCCGGTCAGGTCCAGGAGCGTGCGGTCGCCCTCGCCCACCAGGATGAGCCGGTCGCCCTCCACGCGCACCTTGCGGGCGGCACCGTCCACGGCCGCGTCGAAGGACACGAAGTTGGCGCCGGGCTTCACCGCGCCCGAGGCGGGCGCCACCGTCAGCTTGCCCTGCTCGGGCGAGACGCCGGCGGCCACCATTACGGAGACCATGCGCGGCAGGCCGTCCAGGGGCGCCTGGAGATAGGCGGCCGGCACGATGACGTCGAGCGGACCAGACAGCCGCGCCAGCACGCCCACGAAGTCGGTGGTGGTGGCGGTGTTGTCGGAGACGAGGCGGCTCGAGGGCAGCACCGCCACCGGAAAGGGCTGAGGCGTCTCGCGGCAGCGATCGCCCATGGGCTGGCGCTGGAACGACACCCGCAGCACATTCACCGGGGCGAGCGCGTAATAGGGCACGTCCACCGACAGCCGCTCCGCCCCGCCATTGCCGCCGAGGCTGCGGGCGCCCAGCAGATAATCGTTCAGGAACACCGAGGCGACCGGCTGGGAGGAGGCAGCGCTCGGCGCCGCCGCCAGGTCCAAGTCCAGGCGCGAGGGCAAGCCGCCGGCCGTGACCGCCTTGCCGATGTCGAAGGTGGCGCTCCAGTCGCCGCGCACCAGAACGTCAAAGGAGGCGGACACCCCGCCCAGGCGCGAGAGCGGAATGGCGCGGCTATCGCCGGGGGCACGGGCGACCGCGGTATCCACCTTCACGGCCGGCACCTGGAGCGTGCGGCGCCAGGTGTCGGAGAGCACGCCGGAGGCGGGGCCGGCGGCGGCGGCATCCACCGCGATCACCGAGCGCCCGCCCAGCATGGCGATGTTGAGGTTGCGGCCCGTCACGTCCCGCTCGGCGGTGAAGTTCTGGGCGCGCCATGCCTCGAACGCGGCGAGCGGCTCGGGGCCTGCGGCGGCCATCTGCACACGCAGGGCGTCCATGGCGGCGGACAAAGCGGTGCGCAGCGCCGCATCGCTGACCACCACATCCGCGACCACCGGGCCATGCCCCGCCACCATCAGCAGCGCGCCCAGCTCCGCCGCGTCCTTGATGACGTGGCGCCCGCCTCCCTGAAGGGCCGCGAAGGCGGGGATCGCCCGCAGCGGCGGGGGTAGGGTGAGGCCGGTCAGGTCCACCTCGCTGCCCACCGATGGCAGAACCGTGAACACCACCCGCTTGCCCCCGCGCTCCAGCACCGTCCCGATGCGCCAGGAGGCATCGAAGCTCTGCTGGGACAGGACGCCTGGCGCCATCAGCACCCGGGTCCGGGCCGGCAGGGCGGTCCAGGCGGTGGTGAGATCCAGCACCGCGTTGCGATCATAGGAATAGGTCAGTCGGGTGGTGGGCTGGAGCTCCAGCACATTGCCGATGGACCGGTCGTCGAAGCACACCTGCTCAGCCACCATGGAGGCCCAGGCGACGGACAATTCCACGAAGCCGGAATTGCGCGGCCGCCCCGAAATCGACATGGGGGTCGAGATCACGCCCTCCGGATCGGAGGGGGCGCTCGCCCATTGGGCGGTGCCGTCCACATAGGCCACCACGGTCGTCCGCCCGCCATCGCCACGCAGATAGCGGGCGTCCAACGTCACCACCGCATCCTTGATGGGGATGCCAGAAGGCACGGGGAGGAACAGGCTGCGGCGCGAATCCGTGCCGGACAGGTTGATGGGCCGGGCAATGCCGAGCTCGGAGAGAGCAACGCTCACCTGCACGGTGCCGTCGCTCAGCGCCCTGATGGCCTCGGCGAGGGTCTCGGCGGGGGCCGCGGGCGGGCGCGACGTGGCGCTCGCGGGCGGGGTCTGCAGCTGGGCCTGGCGCTGGGCCTGGATCTGCAGCGGGGCTTGCAGCTGCCGCGGCGGCGGGGTCTGGGCCTCGGCCGGGCGAGGCATGGCGCAGGTGAGCCCCAGAAGGGCGAGCCCCGCCACGGCGCTGAAGACGCCGCCGGTGACCGGGCGGCCGAAAGGAAAATACGCTGTCTTGCCCACGGTCTCGTCCTGCCTGTCCCGGTGCGCAGCGGCCTGCCCAGCCTCGCGCCCGTCGCCAAATTCACTGCAAATCGGCTCAAATTGCGCCCTTTGGAGCGCGCTGGCCGGTGCCCCGATCACGATCATGCGCGGTCTCCCGCGGCAAAGGGTGCGATTTCACGGCCGAGCAAGGCGGATACGATGCGCGCACAGGCACGTCCATCGCCGTAGGGATTGTTCTGCCGCGAGAACTGCGCATAGCGCTCCGGTTCGTCCAGCAGCGCACCCACCGCGCCGACGATGCGGTCGGCATCCGTTCCCACCAGTTCCACCGTCCCTGCCGCGACGGCCTCCGGCCGTTCGGTGACCTCGCGCATCACCAGCACCGGCTTGCCGAGGGAGGGCGCCTCCTCCTGCACGCCGCCGGAATCGGTGAGCACCAGATGGCAGCGGCGCATGAGATAGACGAAGGGCAGGTAATCCAGCGGCGGGATCAGATGTACGTTGGCCCGTCCGCCCAAAAGCCGGTGCACCGGCTCGCGCACATGGGGGTTGAGGTGGACGGGATAGAGGATCTCGATGTCGCTGCGGGCGGCGAGGCGGGAGAGCGCCTCGCAAATGGCGATGAAGCCGGGGCCGAAATTCTCCCGCCGGTGGCCCGTCACCAGCACCAGGCGCCGGCTGGCGTCCAGGAAGGCGAACTGGCCGGACAGCTCGGCGGCAAGGGCCGGGTCGGAATCGATCCGCGCCAGCGCCAGGAACAGGGCATCGATGACCGTATTGCCGGTGACGTGAATGGTCCCGGCGAGGCGCTCGCTGCGCAGATTGTCCGCCGCCGCCGGGGTGGGTGCGAAAAGGAGGCCGCAGAGGCGGTCCGCCACCTGTCGGTTCATCTCTTCCGGCCAGGGCTGGGTGAGGTCATAGGTGCGCAGGCCTGCCTCCACATGCCCCAACGGAATGCCCCGATTGAAGGCGCACAGCGCCGCCGCTAGCGCCGTCGTGGTGTCACCATGCACCAGCACTCGATCCGGCCGCACCTCGTCCAGCACCGGGTCGAGGGCGGAGAACACGCGGGCGGTCAGGCCATTGAGCGTCTGGTTGGGGACCATCACATCAAGGTCGTAATCGGGGGTGATCTGGAACAGGCCGAGCACCTGGTCCAGCATGGCGCGGTGCTGGCCGGTTACGCAGACAAGGGAGGTCAGTCCAGCTTCCGCTTCGATCGACTTGACCAAAGGCGCCATCTTGATGGCTTCAGGTCGGGTACCGAACACCGACAAAATGCGCATGATCTCCAATTGCCCCCTGTTTCAACCGGTCCCCGACGCTCCTATGCGCCCGCTCCCATGGCCCTGGCATGACTGACGCCGGCGATCCGGCCGTCCCCCGCGCGCCCGGCCGCCGCGCCATTCTGGCCGCCGCGGCTTTCGGCACGCTTGCCCTGCTGTCGCGCTCGGCGCGCGATCCCTGGCGCCTTTCGGGCCGGCTCGACGGCACCTTCATCCAGCCCTGGCGCGACGACCTTGCTTTGTCCGGCACCGGATGGGCGCGCAAGATCGCGGATGCGCGCGCCTTTGGCTGCCCGAACCTGGTCCTGCAATGGACACGTCACGGCACCGACTACGCGCTCGATGCCGACCTCATCATTCGCCTCATGGACCTCGCCCTCGCTGCCGGCTGCCGGCTGCAGGTGGGCCTGCCCTATGATCCCGACTATTGGGCGGTGCTGGAAGGCCGCAGCCCCCGCCCTCGCCCCGCCTTCCTCGATGCCGCCGCCACCGAGGCCGCCCGCTTTCTCGCCGCCGCGCCCTTTGCCCGCCACCCCGCCTTTGCCGGCTGGTATATTCCCTACGAACTGGACCAGGCGAGCTGGGCGCGCCCGGAGGAGATGGCGCTCCTGGCCGCCTTCCTCACACGGCTGCGGCAGGCGGGCGGGGCGAGCCCCATGGCCATCTCCTGCTTCCACAGCGCCAATGCGCCTGACCGCACGCTGGTGGAGCTGTGGCAGGCCCTGCCGGCCGACCTTGCCCTGCGCCCGCTGGTGCAGGACGGGGTCGGCATGTTCGGCTTGGCCAATTACCGCCACCTGGTCCCCCTGTTCGCCTATTTCCGCGCCACCGGCCGCGCTTTCGACGTGGTGGTGGAGCTGTTCGCCCAAAAGCAGTCCGACCTTCTGGAGCCCGGCGCCTTCGCCGCTGACGCGGCCGATTTCGTGCGTCTCGCCGCCCAGCTGGATGTCGCCGCCGCCAGTGGCGCGGAGCACCTCATCGCCTTCGCGCTTCACCCCTACATGACCGGCCCCGCATCCGGCGCCGGGGCGCTGCGCACCGCCTATGCGCGAGCCCTGGATCAGTAGGACAGGAAGGCGGAGGCGAAGACGCCCTGGGCGCGGTCGTCGCCCGCCAGCCGCCAGCGATATTGCAGCGTGAAGTCCACATAGGAGCGGGGCGCCGCATAGGTGTCCTCGCGGAACCAGAAGCGCAGATTCGCCCCCGGTCCCGCGCCCAGCGCACCCGGCGTGGCGAGCACGGAATCATAGGCCCCGCCAATGGCCAGGAAGGGGGTGAAGACCACCTTGTCGCTGATCCCGTCGAGCCGGTAGGAGCGGCCGTAGCGCGCTTCGAAATTGCCGATGGTCTCGGGATTGAGGGCGAAATAGTCGCCCTCCCCATAGACCTGCCAATAGGTCCAGTCGGGCACGTCGACCCGCAGGTCCGAGCCTTCGCCGGTGGAATAGGCGATGCGGAACAGCCAGTCGGTGCGCGCCGCGCTGCCACCGGGAAAGAGATAGCTCACCTCCAGGATCAGGTTCTGATCCGAAAGAGGCTTCCAGCGCGCGCCGGCGCTGAGCTGGACGGTGGGCCAGCCGGTGACGCCGTCATTCTCCGCATAGAGCGTCTCAAAGGCCCGGCCGAACACCTCGAACAGCGCCCCGTTCCGATAGCCGATGCCCGGCGGGCGCCAATAGAGCTCGCCGCCCGCCTGCACCGTATGGCCGACGCCAGGCGGCGGCGCCATGATGGAGGTGGGCATGACGCCCACCGCGCCATAGGAGATGGAGGCATAGGCACCCCAGCTGCGCTCCATGTCCGCCACCTCCCGCCGCACGCCGAAGGCGGTCTGGGCGGGCAGGGGAAGGGAGCCGGAGCGATGTTCGTCCAGCGCCTGCTCGAAGAAGGCGATGGCCTGGCGGTTCTCCGCTTGGCGCTTGGCCACATAGGCCGCATCCAGCGTCGAGGGGCCGCGCAGCTCGCCAAAGGACTTGGCCTTGTCGAAATAGACCAGCGCTTCCTTCTCCGCCCCCACCTGGTTGGCGAGATAGGCCACGTCCAGGGACGTGAAGGGCGCGAAATCGCCGGCGGCCAGCGCCGTCAGGAAGCGCTGGCGCGCCTCGTCCTTGCGGTTCAGGGCCACCAGCGCGCCGAGGCCGCCGCGCAGCATGGTGGCGCGGTCGGTGGCGGTGCGGGCGGTGGCGGCGCCGAGGTCGAAGGCGGCGAGGGCCTCCTCATGGCGATTGAGGGCCTGGAGAGCGAAGGCGCGGCGGGCGGCCACGTCATAGCTGCGCTCGCGGGCGAACGGGGCGAGGGCGACCAGCGCCTCCGCCGGGTCCCTGGCGGCCAGCGCCGCATCGGCCAGCGAAAGGCGCACCTCGCGCACCTGCGCGGCGGGCAGGCCGGGGTCCTTCAGGGCCGCGGCGAAATCCTTCGCCGCCAGCGCCTGGCGGCCGAGCTTCTGGTAGGCGAAAGCCCGCTGCACCAGGAGCTGGGCCTTGTCCCTCACCCGCGCCAGCCCCTCGCCCGCCGCCTGCACAGCCTCGGCAAAGCGTCCGGCGGCGGACAGCGCGGTCACCAGCAGAGAGCGATAGGCGCCATTCTGCGGCGCCGCCGCCACCGCCGCGCGGGCGGAGGTCACGGCTGCGGCATAGTCCTTGGCGGCATAGGCCTTGTAGGCCGCATCCGCCGCCTGGAACGCCCCCTGTTCCGCCGTCGGGGCGGCGGCAGATGGGGCGACAGGCGCCGGAGCCGCCGGGGGCGCTGAGGGCGCTGGGGCAGCCGGGGCAGCCGGGGCACGCTCCGGTGTCGAAGCAGCGGGCGGAGCGGAGACGCTCGAAGCCTGCCCCTGGATCGACGGCGCCGGCGCGACGGGAGCGGGCGGAGCAGCTGGCGCAGGAGCCGCAGCCCCACGCGACGGGCTTGCCGGCGCAGGCGCAGGCTGGGAGGGAGCAGCCTGCGAGGAAATGGGCGCCGCTGGGGATGGCGCGGCTTGATCGGGTGCGGGGAGGGAAGGCGCGGTTTGGAAAGGCGCGGTTTGCGCCTGCGCGGCGGGAGGCGGAGCCGGCGGGGCTTGCCGAACCGGCGGAATGACCGGCTGGGTCTCGGCGGCCCTGCTGCGCTCGGCGATGACGGTGTCCCGATCCGCGAGGCGCGGATCGGTCACGCCTAGGGATCGAGCACGGCGGATTTCCGCCTCGGCCTGGGGCAGGCGGCCGGCGGCGATGAGGGCATCGATGAGCAGGAGGCGCCAGCGCACCACGTCCGGCTGGAGCGCCAAAGCGGAGCGCACCTTGTCGGTTGCCTCCCCATATTCGCCCGCCGCGAAGGCACGATAGGCTTGGTCCGCCAGCGACCAGGCGGCACTGGACGCGTCCTGCGCCACCGCATGCCGCACCAGGCCCGGCGACAGCGCACCCAGTGCCACCGCCAATGCCAAAGCAGAGGCCGCCGCCCGCCCCCTCCAGGAGGCGGTGCGCGCAGGGGATGTGGAGATCGGGCGAATCGCGACGGTCATGGAAAGACCGTGCGCTCACCGGGTTAATCGGCCGTTAAGGTTAACGGCATTTCATATGATCGCCAAGCGCTTAGAGTCTGACTTAGGAAATCAAACTTCTGCGACTTGGATCGTAAAACGAATTAGCCAAAAATCAGCAAACTTCATCGCCTCGACTGATCGCTTGATCTTTTTGCCAAGCTATTCGTTCCATTCCAGGTCGCGTCGGACCTTTTCGGGCGTAATCACATTGCTTTCAGCTTTTAGGATCTGGCCAGACTTGAGGGTCCTAAAAGCTCAATCCGCGACTTGATCATCAGCATTGACGCGCCGCTTGCGTTTTGTCCGATGAACAAAGATTATATGCGACCATGGATACAATTCTGTGATTTAACCCCACAAAAAATGACAATTCTACAAAAATCAATATAGAAAGATTAATTCAATGGGAATGACGATAGAATTTCTCCTTATATTGGCATTAATCACATGCATTTACTTAATATATTGCTATTATGCAGCGGCAGAAATATCTGCATATAAGATTGCAACAGACCCTAAAAATCAAAATAAATGGGAAATATCACACCTTCTATTAGGTCAAATTGCCGCCTCAATAATTGGAGGAACTATATCAATTCTATTGCTTATATCCCAGATGGATCAACAAAGATTAGAAGATGAAAAAAAAGAAATGTCCAAGCTAGTCAATAATGCGAAGGTCGTTACGTACTCTAATTATCTATCGATAAATCACGTTCTTCGCCTTTTACGAGAACAGGAATTTTATAACGCCTGCAGATCAACGACAGGACAACTCAACGAAAAAGGCTTTCCGATACCCAATCATCGCGACGAGGACCAGATCTACCTACCCCTTATAATTGTAATTGAGCCTACATTTCCAGAGCTCTGGAGGCCAATTGATTTTATAAAACAGAATCCCGCACTTTTTCCACAATTGAACGACAGAATAGTTTCTCATCTTATAATTTCGTCTCAAAGTCCATCAATTATGATCGATAATTTCAAAAATTACAAAAAAACCATGCTAGCACTAATGAGCGCTTACTTCTCTACATCATCACCTCAAAGCGAAAATGAGTATTTTACATTTAGTTCACCGAAACTTCCGGAGTTATGTATCCAATATATGAATTACTTCGGCGATCAAATGAGACAGATAATGAATTTAGCAACCGCAGACACCCTAGTTTGCCTAATAATAGAGGAAATAAAAGGAACTATTGATGTAAAAATATCCAGATCGGAAATCGAGATTTTTAGCGAAGTTTATATCGACATTACAATGGAGCGAGTGGCAGAAATTTCTTATAGTATAGATGGCTTATCCGACGAAGACTCCGAAAAGCTATTCTTCAGCGAAAGGCACACTAGATGCTTTGAATATTTAGATCGATTTACGAAATTCTTCAATAAACGAGCAATCAGCTCTGGAGCACTCGACCGAGGTCGGTCCACTCAATAACCTATAATATCTCAATCCCCTTCAATCTCGAGCGGATTTATCCGGTGAGATTAACGGCATTCTCAACCTCCGAAATAACACACCTCCCCCGAAGACTAGATACATTCCAGCGATTTTCACGCGGTGCAGGACATTCACGGAGGGGCCTGACTTTAACCCCTCGCAAAGGGGATGACGCTATCTGCAATTTTAATCAATTCACACACTCAAGTATACACTCAGCAGTACGGCCCCTCCTCACCATAGACGTCGCCCCTAAAAAAGGTTGACGCCGTTATGTCACTGGAGCCGCTGGGTCAGCCGCACGCTGGAGGGCGCGAAGGCGTAGACCGGGATAGCCGCGATGGCGGGTCCGGAGAAGCGATTGGTGGACAGGCCTGCCGTGGGATCGGCGCTGAAGCCGGTGGCCACCACTTCCTTCGGCGCGGTCATGAACTGGGTCATGACACGCATTTCCGGCGCCCGCATATAGGGCTCGAACGAGAAATTATGCGCGGTGAAGACCCGTCCGAACGGCACCTCCGCCGTGCGCGCCCGCTCCCTCGGCCGCTGGGGCATGGGCTGGAGGTTGGGGCTGAGGATGGTGTTGGGCGCACCGCCGATCATGTCGCCAGAGGGCGCGAAGGAGAGCGCGCCTTCCGGCGTGCCGGTGCCGCGGGTGATGACGGCGGGCAGCGGCGGAATGGAGGCGGTCTGGATGGGATCGGCCGCCTGGAGGCTCGCATCCGCGGTGGAAGGACGGCGCAAAGGCAGTGGCGCGTTGGGCAAAGGCGCCAGCACCGCTTGGGCGGTCACGATGGCTGCCGCGATCTCCGCCGGCCGTGCGGAAGGCAGCGGGGCGGGCGCGAGGGCCACGGTGGTGACCTTGGGCTGCGGGGCGCGGATGGGCAACGGCACCGGGGTGGCGGCGATCCGGGCCCCGGCGCGGCCGGCATCCGCGCGCGCCGGCGCGGCGGCAGGCGCCGAGGACGGAGCGGCGGACGTATCGTCGTCGTCGGCGCTGGCCACATAGGCGCCACCCTGGGCGGGGCCGACGGACGCCACTTGCGTCCCGCCCTTGGCGGCGTTGCGGGCGGCGGCCTTCACTTCCGCCGGGCTCATGTCCTCGGCGCCGGAGGGCTCGGCCGATTTGCGCCCGCCACCGAACAGGGCGGCGAAGAAATTCTTCAGACCGGAGCCGAAATCTTCCTCGTCCGGTCCGCCGGCGGTGCCGCCGCGTGCCTCCAGCTCCGCCAGGGCCACCTTGTAATTGGCCAGCGGCTTGCCATCGGAGGGAATGTGGACGGTCTTTTCGTCGGGGAACACACGCACCAGCTGGTCATGGGTCATGCGCGGCCAGTGGCGCACGCCGCCGGTGTCCATGTGCACGAAGGGGGTGTTGGCGGTGGGATAGAAGCCGACGCCGCCGCGCTGCATGCGCAATCCCAGCACCCGAAGATCGGTGATGCTGACGCCGGGAATGTAGAAGTCCATCGCCTTGCCGCGCATGTGCTGGCTCTGCTCGGCCACCAGCTTGGAACGGGACCGCAGCATGGAATTGGTCTGGGGGGAGCGATAGCCGCTCACCACATGGATGCTCTCGGACGCCCCGACATCCCGATAGACCTCCCAGACGAGGTCGAACAATTGGGGGTCCATATTGGTGGGCTCGTCCCGGCGCCAGTCGCGCAGGAACCAGTTCAGCTTCTTGAGCACCGCCTCGTCATAGCGCCCTTCCCTCTTGAAGGTGAAGGTGCCGCCCTCGCCCGTATTCATGTTGAGCAGGTAGAGGGTGCGGGTGTCGCCATTGGCCACCGCATTCTGCAGTGCGGTGGTGCCGCACATGAAGAGGGTGACGGCGGCGATGACGGCCCGCGTCCGCGCGCCTAGCATGAGGCGTTTGGAGGGCACAAAGCGGGCGTAAAGACGGTGAAGGGGCAATGTCTCGAACCCGAGGCTCAGATCGGACTGGTGCCGCGCACATAGCAGCGCGCGGCGCGAAGCTCAGAAGAGTCTTGTCGGGTTCGGTTAAGGGCGTGTGTACGCCCCGCGCCCCCAGACCTCGGTTTGCGGGGTCCCGCCCGCTCGCCTCGGTCACGCGAGTGTGATTAATGACACAGTGTGGCGAAAACGTGCAGCGGAAACTTGAGGACACAGCTCCATGCAAGCTTCGTTAACGGGGCGTTCATGTCCGGTCCGCCTCCGCGGCGGACGGCCCATGGCGCCCCCTTTTCGCAGGTGCGAAGGGCTGAAATCCCGACCACGGACGCAAAAAGCCCCGCGCGGCGGGCGCCGCGCGGGGCTCTTGGAACAGACGGCGATCAGCGGGTGGCGGCGGTGGGCTTGCCGGCGGCCAGGTGCTGGGGTGTGTCGAGATGCAGCAGCTCGCGCATCTTCGAGTCGATGCCGTAAATGTCGTCCCGCCCGCGCAACACCCCGGTCTCGTCCACCCAGACGGTGAAATAGACCACGTGGACGGGGATCTTCTGCTTGAAGGTCAGATAGCGCTCGGCGCCCCCGAACATCTTGCCGATGCGCTCCTGGGTCCAGCTGTCATCGCGCATGCCGAGGCCGAAGATGACCTCGCCGAAGCTCAACGGGTCCTGCACCCGCATGCAGCCATGGGAATAGGCCCGCTTCTCGTTGGCGAACAGGCGCGGCGAGGAGGTGTCGTGCAGATAGACCGAATGGTCGTTGGGGAACATGAACTTGATGCGCCCCAGCGCATTGCGCTCACCCGGCGGCTGGCGGAACGAATAGCCGGACAGGCCATTCGCCCAATTCACCGCGGTGGGATCCACCACCTTGCCCCCGCGTGTGATCTCGATGCCCTGGCGCGCCAGGTAATAGGGATCGCGCTGGAGGTTGGGCAGCATCTCCTTGCGGGCGATGGTGGGCGGGATGTTCCAATAGGGATTGACCACGGCATAGGTCATGTCGCGGGTCAAAAGCGGGGTCGGCGTGTCCGGCTTACCCACGATCACGCGCGCCTGGTGGATCACCTTCCCGCCATCCACGATGCGGACCATATATTCGGGAATGTTCACCATCACATAGGCGGTGCCCAGATCCCGCGGCAGCCAGCGCCAGCGCTCCATATTGACGATGATGTCATCGGTGCGGCTGCGCGAGCCGTCGAAGCGGTTGAGCACCTCCAGCGTGGCGGCGCCCACCACGCCGTCGGCGTCCAGCCCATTGTCGGTCTGGAAGCGGCGCACCGCCTCGGTGAGGCCAGCATCATAGATCTGCCCGCCGAGGGGGGCGGAAGCCACGTTCAGCCGTGCACGCAGGGCGGCGACGCGCGGATCCGCATCGCCGGGGCGCAGCGTCGGCCCTGGCGGCACATGGACAGAGGGGGCCTTTGGCCGCGCGCGGGCATCCGCCAGCTTGGCCTTGAGCGCCTTGTAGCCCGGATGGGGCGGGTTGAAGGCGGCGAGCGCAGCCCCCGCATCGGGAGCGGTGGCGAGCGTCGAGAGAATGGCGAGCGGATCGGGGATCTGCCGCACCGGCGTCACCAGGCCGGAAATGCGCTCGGGATCGAACCGACCCGCCTGGGCGTGGCGGGCATAGAGCAATGCGGTGGAGGCGAACTTCAGTTCGTCGCGGGCGAGCCCCGCCGCATCGGACGGCGCGGAGAGGCGCGGCAGCCCATAATCCTTCGGATCAAGGCCGTCCTCATCGGCCTTGGCGAGGCGGGCGGACACCGCCTGCCCGCGCGCCGAGAGCCCGCGTTCACCGATGAAGACCGGCGCGTAGCCGCGCGCCGCATAGAAGGCCGCCACGGCCTCCCGCTCGCGCTGGGCGGAGGCCGAGCCGGTGGCCGGCTGGGAGAGCAGGGACGCCAGTTCCGCCGCAACGGGCGCCAACGGATCGGCCTTCACGGTCGCGACCGGAGGTGCGGAGGGCGAAGCGGGGGCGGGAGAAGCAGGGCCCTGGCCTGCCGCGAGGCCGCTCGGGGCGGCGGCGGGGGGCGGAGGCGCGGGGAAGTCCGCCTGCGCACGAGCGGGTGCGGGCGGGCGGGGCGGCGCTCCCTCCACATGGGCGTGGGGCACCAACGGCACGGCCGGCGCAGGCACGGCGGTTGCGGCGCGGGGACGTGTGGCGGGGGTAATGGGCGTGGTGACCGCCGCAGCTCCGCCGCGGGCGCTCGCCTCCCCCGGGGCGGGGGCCTCGCCAAGAAGATGATGGGGGGCGCCATCGCCAGCGGAGGGGGCGGCATCCACCGCCGTGCCCATGCCGGCATTGCCGGTGGGGGGCGCGACCTGTGCAAGGACCGGCGCGACGCTCGCCATCAGGGCGGCGGCGAGCACAGACAGAAGGGGTCCGGCTTTCATGTTACTCCCGGCCATCGGCCGCTCCATTGCAACGCCCGGCTCCGCCCAGTGCCGGTGCTCCAGCATGCGGGCGGCGCCGTTCCGTTCAAGTCACAAGGCACGGCGCCGGTTCACATTTCATGACCCTGTCACTCAGCCGCAACCGCCAGCGCAGCCAAAGGTTCCTCGCTGGCGAGCCCCAGCGCCGCCATGCGGCGGTAGAGCGTTGAGCGGCCGATGCCCAGCCGGCGCGCCACCTCGCTCATGCGCCCGCCATAAAGGGACACCGCCGCCCGGATGGCTTCCGCCTCGATCTGCACCAGCGCACGCACATGGCCCTGCCGGTCGGTGAGGCTGAGCGCGTCCGCCGGCTCCTCCTCCACGGCCGGGCGGGCCACGGGAAGTGTGACCACGTTGGAGGCGGCAGCGCGGCGGGCGGCGGCCAGCGCCATGGCATTGTCGAGCGCCACCTTCAGGCGCAGCGCCCCGGCCGGCTTCACAACGAAATCGTTCGCCCCCGCCTTCATGGCGGAAGCGGCGCCCTCAAGCCCGGCGGCGGTCACCGCCGCCACCACGGGCGTATCGTCGCCGCGCCGCCTGAGCGCGCCGATGAGGCCCATGCCATCGAGGCCGGGAATGACAAGGTCCAGCAGCACGGCGTCGAATCGCTCCCCCAGAAGGCGCGCCAGCGCGGCATCCCCGTCGCCGACGCTCTCCACCTCATGGCCGAGGCCGGCGAGCACGCCTTCCAGGCGGCGCCGTTCGAGCGGGTCGTCTTCCACGAGAAGGAGGCGGACGGGGGACGTGCGGCAGGTCATCATCGACGGGACGCTCGGGGGAAGCGGCGCAAGGCCGGGAAGGTGATTCTCCACAGAGCTTGGCGTGGGATGGTTAAGACCTATCTAAGGAAGGACGGCCGGCCGGCGGATGCTTCCATTGCGGATGCGCCCGCCGACCGGTGCCGTTGAAGCGGCCCCTCCCGCCGCGCTAGAACCGGCGGGGGGAAAAGTCCGCCCAGATTCCGGAGGTCTCATGTTCGGTTCCGCCCTCTTTGCCCATGAGCTGTTCGCCCATGAGCTGGCCGCCGCCGCCCGCACGGCCGAGGCCCTGCCGGAATGGAACCTCGCCGATCTCTACCCGGCCATGGATTCCCCGGCGCTGACTGCCGATCTCGAAAAAGCGGACGTGGAGTGCAAGGCATTCGAGGAGGCCTATAAGGGCAAGCTCGCCGACCTCCTCGCCGGCCCGGATGCGGGCGCCGCCCTCGGCGCGGCGGTGAAGCGCTATGAGGCCATCGACGACCTCCTGGGCCGCATCGCCTCATATGGCAGCCTGATCTATGCGGGGGATACGTCCGATTCCGTCCGCACCAAATTCTATGGCGACATCCAGGAGCGCCTGACCGACGCCTCCACCCATCTTCTGTTCTTCACCCTGGAGCTGAACCGGCTGGACGACGCCGCGCTGGAGACCGCCATGGCGGACCTGGCCCTCGGCCATTACCGGCCCTGGGTGGAGGACCTGCGCGCGGACAAACCGTTCCAGCTGGACGACAAGATCGAGCAGCTCTTCCACGAGAAGTCCAACCCCTCGCGCGGGGCCTGGAGCCGGCTGTTCGACGAGACCATGTCCAGCCTGCGCTTCACGGTGAACGGCAAGGAGCTGGCCATCGAGCCCACGCTCAACCTCCTCCAGGACCCCAATGAGGAGGTCCGCAAGGCGGCGGCGCTGGCGCTGGCGGAGGTGTTCGGCAAGAATATCCGCCTCTTCACCCTCATCACCAACACGCTGGCCAAGGACAAGGAAATCTCCGACCGCTGGCGCGGCTTCACCGATGTGGCTTCCTCCCGGCACCTGGCCAACCGGGTGGAGAAGGAGGTGGTGGACGCCATGGTGGAGGCCATCCGCGGCTCCTATCCGCGCCTCTCCCACCGCTATTATGCCTTGAAGGCCAAGTGGTTCGGCAAGGAGAAGCTGGAATTCTGGGATCGCAACGCCCCTCTCCCCAAGGTGGAGAGCCGCGAGATCGGCTGGGCGGAAGCCCGCGACACCGTGCTCGGCGCCTACGGCACCTTCTCGCCGCGCATGGCGGACATCGCCCGCACCTTCTTCGACAAGAACTGGATCGACGCGCCGGTGCGCCCCGGCAAGTCGCCCGGCGCCTTCGCGCACCCGACCGTGCCGTCCGCGCACCCCTATGTGCTGCTCAACTACCAGGGTAAGCCGCGGGACGTGATGACGCTCGCCCATGAGCTGGGCCATGGCGTCCACCAGGTGCTGGCGGGCCGGCAGGGCGCACTGATGGCGCCCACCCCGCTGACGCTGGCGGAAACCGCCTCGGTGTTCGGCGAGATGCTCACCTTCCGCCGGCTGCTGGCCCAGGCGGAAACGCCCCGCGCCCGCAAGATCATGCTCGCCCAGAAGGTGGAGGACATGATCAACACGGTGGTCCGCCAGACCGCCTTCTACAATTTCGAGCGCCTCGTCCACACCGAGCGGCGCAATGGCGAACTCACCTCCGACAAGGTGGGCGAATTGTGGATGCAGGTGCAGACCGAGAGCCTCGGCCCGGCCATTCACCTCGGCCCGGGATACGAGACCTACTGGACCTATATCCCCCACTTCATCCATTCGCCCTTCTATGTGTACGCCTATGCCTTCGGCGACTGCCTCGTGAACTCGCTGTACGCGGTCTATGAGAAGGCGGCCGACGGCTTTGCCGAGCGCTATCTGGACATGCTGTCCGCCGGCGGCACCAAGCACCATGCGGAGCTTCTCGCCCCGTTCGGCCTTGATGCCCGGGACCCGGCCTTCTGGCAGACCGGCCTTGGCCTCATCGACCGCATGATCACCGAGCTTGAGGAGATGGATGGCGCCTGACGCCTCCCTCGCGGCAAGGAAAAGGCCCCGTCCGCCGGCTGGTGGACGGGGCCTTTTTCATAAGGCGGGCGTAAAGGGGGCGGATCCGCCTCACATCTTGTCGCGCGCGGCCAGCGCCGCTGACAGGCCCTTCAGCGAGACCGGAATGGTCACCTGCTGCTGATTGCGATCCTGGAAGGTGATGGACGCGCTGCCGGTGGCGGTGGACAGGCTTGCGGCCTCCGGCGCGGTGAGGTCCACGTCGGCGATGCAGGCGCGGATGCAGAATTTGAAACCGGCGGAAATGGGCTTGGCATTATCGCCCACGGTCAGCTGGGCGCCGGCGGGCAGCCACACGCCCACGGGAAGCTGGAGCACCAGCCGCAGCGGGGCGTCGGACTTGATCTTGCCGAACACCACCTGGGCCACGAGGCCCTGCTGCTGGGTGCCGATCTGCAGCGTCTGCGCGGCCTCGCACACCTTGCTGCCACCCGCCAATTCCGTGCGCTCGCACCGCACCACCCAGTCGTCATAGGTGGCTGTGGTGCGGGAGGGGCCGTCATCCTGGGCACCGAGCGCGGGCTTAGGGGCGGCGGGCTGGGCGGGGGCCGGCTTTTTAGGCGCGGCCGGCTGCGCGGCAGGCGCCTGCGCCTGGGCAAGCGCCGGGCCGGCGGCGAGCATCAGGCCGGCCGCCAAGAGGCAGGCGCGGGCGAACGTGGAAAGGGCACGGGCGGGTGCCGAGGCGGGGCGGGCGGAGACGGTCAGGGTGGCCTTCATGGTGTTTCCCCTATGGTGCTCAATTCCATAGCGAGCCACCGCCGGGAAGCCAACTGGGGGCGCAAGCGAGAAGGTTCCGCGCACCTTCACCCATCGCCCCATTGCCGCACGGTCCGCTTCGGGCCATAGCTTTGACCTTGTTCCCCTCCCCTCCCGGATGCCATGGGCGATCCCTCCTCCTCTTCCCTCACAGACCGCCCCGCCGCGACGACGCCCTCCGGCGTCAGCATCGACCTGTCGGCGGTGGTGCTGGCGGTGACGGCGGATGAGCCGCGCGTCCTGGCGCTGCAATGGGGCGAGCGGCCAGCACTGCCGTCAGGGCCGCTGGAGCCGGCCCATCGCACCCTGGAGGCGGGCCTGCGCTCCTGGGTGGAGCGGCAGACCGACCAGCGGCTCAATTATGTGGAGCAGCTCTACACCTTCGGCGATCTGGACCGGCACGATGCCGGCGCGCGCGCGCTCTCGGTGGCCTATCTCGCCTTGGTGCGGGAGGCCCGCACGGCGGGCGAGGCGGAAGCGGCCTGGCTCGACTGGTACGGCTTCTTTCCCTGGGAAGACTGGCGCGGCGGACGCCCGGCTTTGCTCGACCATATCGAGGCGGCGCTGGAAGCGTGGGCGGAGGCTGCCCCCGATGCCCGCAGCGCGGACGTGCGGCGCATGCGCCGACGCCTCGCCTTTCCCGACGGCGGCGGCACATGGAACGACGAGCGGGTGCTGGAGCGCTACGAATTGCTTTATGAGGCGGGCCTTGTTGCCGAATCCCGCACCGACGAGGCGGACCGGCCGCTCACCCTCGCGCTTGGCCGGCCCATGTCCTTCGACCACCGCCGGATCCTCGCCACCGCCATCGGCCGCCTGCGGGGCAAGATCAAGTATCGACCGGTGGTGTTCGAGCTGATGCCCCCCGCCTTCACCCTGCTGCAATTGCAGCGGGCGGTGGAGGCCCTCTCCGGCATGCTCCTGCACAAGCAAAACTTCCGCCGCCTCGTGGAGACGCAAGGTCTCGTGGAGGAAACCGGCGAAACCGTCTCGGCCACCGGCGGGCGGCCGGCGCGCCTCGTGCGCTTCCGGCGCGAAGTGCTGGTGGAGCGCCCCGCACCCGGCGTGCGCACGCAAGGCGCGCGGCGCTGAAAAGGAGTGAAGTCAGCGCGTCGCTGCCGCAGGAACGGCCAGCGGCTCGCTGGTTTCGGTGCCCGTACCGGCGCCCGGTGCCGTCACCACCACCTGCTCTTGCCGCACCAAGACGGCCCCGCCGGGACCCGGCACCACGATGGTGGCGGTGATGTCGTCGGACTGCGACACCTCCTGCATCAGCGCGCCCAGCGCCAGCTCATCGAAGGACGGTTCGGCCGCCGGGCCCGGCAGCTCCGGCAGGGCGGCGGCGGTGACGGCGCCTTCCGTGCGCAGCGGCTGGATCTCGATAGGGGCCGAGACGATGGGGGCCGGCGCGGGGGGATCGACGCGCGCATGGCGGGGCATGAGCACCGGCTCAAGGCTGGGCGCCTCCACCGGAGCGGCAGTGGCTGCCACGGGCGCGACGCGGACCGCGTCGGATGCCACAGGGTCGGCCGCGCCGCGCGCGGGGGGAATGAGGTCAGGCGCAAGACCGGCGGCTTCCGGCGGCATGGGAAGAGCCGCCATTTCCACCGTGGGCGAGACGGCCGTGAGGGACCCAGGCCCCGGGGCGATGGCCGGCGGCGCGGGCGCCTCCACGGACACGGTGGGCGGGGACAGAGGCTCCGGCGCGGAAACCACATCCTTGCGCCCCGTCTGGGCCGGGGGCGCGGGCGCGGCGGCGGGCTGCGGGGCGCCCGGCGCCCGGACCATGGGCGCATCGTCCGGCACATCCTTGGGCTCCGGCACGCGGGGCCGGGGCGCCCTGTAGGTGAGGCTTGCCACCGCCTTCACCACCTCCGCATGGAGCGCGGCGGACTTGTCGATGTTGAAGTGATCGAGCCCGGGCACCCCCGCGAGGTTTCGGTTGTCCAGCTTTCCCTTGAAGCCGGCGGTGGGGGTGAGGGCTTTTCCGAAGCCGTTATTGTCCTGGTAGAAATTGATGAAACGCCCGCGCGCGGCGCCAATGGTGGTCACCCCCACCGGATCGAAGGTGAAGACGAGGCGCGGCGGAACGCCTTCGGCGGTCATGCGCTCGGCCATGTTGATGGCGGCATCGGCGCCCAGAGAATGGCCGGCAATGATCACCGGCGCCCGGCGATTGGCCTTGGACCAGGCCACCGCGTCGTCGGCGAGGCTCTGCCAAACGCCATATTCATACACCTCGGCCTCAATGCCCTTCTCGTTCAGCTTCTTCGCCAGGTCGTCCATCCCGTAGGAGAAGACATTGGCGAGGCCCCGCATCAGATAGACCCGCCCCACATAGTCCGCCCGGGCCGGCGCGGCGGCGCACAGGACCAGGGCGAGTGTGGAGAGGATCGCCAACAGGCGGGCGCGGACAGGAAGGGGGAAAGAAGACATGCTGGCACCGGGCGGGTCAGGCTAAGCTGAGGTTCACCCGTGACAACGACCGAAAGCGCAACCGGTTTCATCCCGTCGCTTCTTGCGATCGCCCCCCGCGCCGCATGGTTAACCCAAGGATGAGTCTAGCGGAAAACGCTCGCCCGTCAGCCGTATTCCGGTAGGCGGCCAACAATCATCGCCTGAAATGCAAGAAAACCGAGCCGGCATAAGGCCCGGACCGGTGCAAAAGTCACCCGGCGCCGGCCCCGGCCTGGGGCGCGCGGGCGGGCGCATTGGCCGGCGGCTTCGGCCCGCCGGCGGGCCGCGCGGCTTCCGGCCCGGAGGCGGGGACGGGCGCCCTTGCCTTGCGGGTCATCACCGATTTGAGAAGCTGCACCACCTGCTCGTGCAGCACCGGCGACTTTTCCAGGTTGAAATGGTTGATGCCGGGCATGTTCTTCATGTCCCGGTTGTCGATGGAGCCGGTGAAGCCCGGCCCGTCCACCAGTTCCTGCCCGAAGCCATTATTGGACTGGTAGTAATTGATGAAGCGCCCGCCCGTCTCCTGCACCATGTTCAGGCCCACGGGGTCAAAGGTGATGACCAAAGTGGGGGACAGGCCAAGGCTCGTCATGCGCTGGGCCATATGCACGGCCGCATCGGCGCCCAGCGAGTGGCCGATGATGACGATGGGCTCGCGATTGTGCGAGAGCGACCAGCTCACCGCCTTCTGCGCCAAATCCTGCCACTCGTCGAACTGGTAGACATTGGCCTCGATGCCCTGCGTCCGCAGCTTGGTGGCAAGATCGTCCAGGCCATAGGAGAACATGTTGGCGATGCCGCGCATCAGGTAGACCTGCCCCATGGTGCGCGCCTGCGCGCGGGCCGGCGCGCTCGCCGAGACAATCAGGACAGCCAGGCTCGCGACGAGGGCGAGCAGCACGCGAACTGCGGACGTCATTGGATCCCCGCTGACAGGACCCCGTTACTGCACCACAAGGGCGCCATGCGGCAACCTCGCCCGGCATGCGGCGGCGCCGAAATCTGTTGCCAGCAACATTTTGTGCCTCAAGCGTGACCGTGTTGCCGCACTGCCGCACGGACCGTCCGCTCGGTCAGGGCTCCCCCACCAGCAGGATATGCAAAGAGCGCGGGCCGTGAGCACCCAGCAGAAGGGTCTGCTCGATGTCGGCGGAGCGGGAGGGGCCGGTGATCCAGTTCACCGTGCGCGGCATGATGCCGGCGCCGAACTTGGCCCTGAGGCGCGACCACACCGCCTCATAATCCCCCGCCACATCCTCCGCCCGCACTACCACCAGATGATGATCCGGCAGGAGGTTCACGGTGCTGGGATTGTCGGGGCCAGAGAGCATCACCACCGTGCCGGATTCCGCAACGCCCGCAAAGGCATGGGAGAGGCCCGCCAATTGCCGGCCATCGGAGGGGCCGATCCACACGTCGAGGGAGGGCGCGGTGTCCCACGGCAGGTTCGCGAGGCGCGCATCGGCCCCGCGCAGAATGGTGGGCGGCAGGTTGCGGGCGCGCAGATAATCCGCGATGGCGGCGGGCACCGCCGCTTCGCTCGGCAGGTGATCCAGCGTGGCGGCGGCGGCCAGCACCATGGACTTGAACAGAGCGAGGCGTTCGGCCGGAGGAAGCTGGCCGCGCGCGGGGATCACGCCCGCCGGATGGCCGGCAATGCGATCATCCACCGCCTGCCGGCGGGGCGCCTCGGTGCCGGTGACGCCCAGCGAGCGGCGGATGGAGGCGAGCACGGTGTCGCGGGAGCTCATCGGGCCGGTCCCTTTTGGCGGGCGGCCCATTGGGCCTGGAAGGTGCCGCCCTGGGGGGCGGGAAAGTCGCGGACCTGCGTCCACCCGCCCGCCAACGGCAGGCTGGAAAAGCGCCCCTTGTCCCGGCCGAGGCGGGCGAGCAGCCCCATGGCAAGACGGGTCGCCGGCCGGTAGAGCCAGCCGCGCCGGGCAAAGAAGGACCAGACCGCCAGGCCCGTGCGCTGGGGCGCGGGGGTCAAGTGCCGCTCGAATTCCTTCTCGCGCCAGTGGCGCATGAGCTTGGGCAAGGGAATGCGCACCGGGCACACCTCCTCGCACCGGCCGCAAAAGGTGGAGGCATTGGGCAGGTTGGCACCCTTCTCGATGCCGATGAGCGAGGGGGTGAGCACCGCCCCCATGGGGCCGGGATAGACCCAGCCATACGCATGCCCGCCAATGGCGTGATAGACCGGGCAATGGTTCATGCAGGCGCCGCAGCGGATGCAGCGCAGCATCTCCTTCAACTGCCCGGCCAGCATGCCCGAGCGGCCATTGTCGAGAATGACCACGTGATATTCGCCCGGCCCGTCGGGATCCTCCGGCCGGCGCGGGCCGGTGGAGAAGGTGGTGTAGACCGACATGTCCTGCCCCGTCGCCGAACGGGCGAGCACGCGCAGGATCTGGCTCACATCCTCCAGCGTCGGCACCAGCTTTTCCAGCGAGGCCAGCACGATATGCGCCTTGGGCAAGGTCTGGGTGAGGTCGCCATTGCCCTCATTGGTGACGATGATGGAGGTGCCGGTCTCGGCCACCAGGAAATTGGCGCCGGTAATGCCCACATCCGCCATCAAAAAGCGCTGGCGCAGTTCGCCCCGCGCCTCGGCCAGCAAGGTGGTGGGCTCGGACAGGTCGCGCTCGGGCGGCAGATGGGCGTGGACGCGGCGGAAATCCTCTTCCACCTGCTCCTTGTTGAGGTGGATGGCGGGGGCGATGATGTGGGAGGGCGCCTCGCCGCGGATCTGGATCAGATATTCGCCGAGATCCGTCTCCACCGGCTCGATGCCGTTGGCGGCCAGATGGTCGTTGAGGGCGATCTCTTCCGAGATCATGGACTTGCCCTTGGTGACCGTCTTCGCATCCAGCCTCTTGCAGATGGCGGTGACGATGTCCCGCGCCTGCGCCGCATCCACCGCATAATGCACATGGCCGCCGGCCGCGCGCACCTTGGCCTCGAAGCGCTCCAGATAGAGGTCGAGATGGGCCAGCGTGTGGTTCTTGATGTCCCGCGCGCTGTCGCGCAGGGCCTCGAATTCCGGCAAGGCGGCGGCGGCCACCGCGCGGCGGCCGATGAAACCAGGGCCGACCTTGGCCAATGCCTTCTGGAGGGGCGCGTCGTCCAGCGCCTCGCGCACATTGGCCTTGAAGGCGGGGGTGGTGATGTGAACGCTCATGTCCGCCCCCTCACCCCTGCCGCGCCGGCGCGCCGATGGCGGCATCCGCACCCTGGCCCGCCAGCACCTCGGCCACATGGCGCACCTTTACCTCATAGCCGAGCCGCTGGAGCTTGCCGGCCATGTTCATGAGGCAGCCGAGGTCGCCGGCCAGCAGCGTGTCAGCCCCGCTCGCCACGATGTTCGCCACCTTCTTCTCCACGATGGCGTCGGAGACATCGGGATATTTCACGCAGAAGGTGCCGCCGAAGCCGCAGCAGGTGTCGGCATCGGCCATTTCCTTCAGGTCCAGGCCCGCCACCGTGCCCAGCAAGCGGCGCGGCTGGTCGTGGACGCCCAATTCCCGCAGGCCCGAGCAGCTGTCGTGATAGGTGGCCGTCCCCGCATAGGCGGCCTCCACCCCGGTGACGCCGCACACATCCACCAGGAAGGAGGTCAGCTCATGGACGCGGGCGCAGAAGCGCTCCACGCGGGGCATCCAGTCCGGCTCGCCGGCGAACAATTCGGGATAATGGGTGCGGATCATGCCGGCGCAGGAGCCGGAGGGCACCACCACATAATCGAAGGTCTCGAAGGCGCGGATCAGCGCCTCGGCGAGCGCCCGGGCGGTCACCCGGTCGCCGGAATTGAAGGCCGGCTGGCCGCAGCAGGTCTGGGCGGGCACATCCACCTCGCAGCCCGCGCGCTCCACCAGATGGGCGGCGGCAAATCCCACCGAGGGGCGCAGCGTGTCGACGAGGCAGGTGACGAACAGGCCGACCCGGGCAGGACGCCCGCTGGCGGGTGGGGCGGCGTCGGGCGTGGCGGTGGACAAAGGCATGAGGCGCGCTTTCAGAAGCTCGATCCCGTCCCCGATGGACCGGCACCGGCCGAGGCCGGATCAGATCCGGCGGCACCGTCCGGCCATGGGCGCCCTCTATAACATTGGATCCGTTCCAGGGAAACGCGCAGGGCTGACGCGGCCGGCCGACTGCACCTCAGGGCCCTGCGGGATAGGGGCGCGGTCTGAAAATCCCCTTGATGCACTGCGGGTTGCGAACCGCGATCTGGACGTGGCTTTTCTCGCGAAACCCGCTGCCGGGATAGACCTCGCCTCCTTCCGTGAACATGCCGCGCACTGTGTCGAACGGCTCTGGGCTTTGCTCCGGCGCGTCCTCAAGGATGCTGTGCAAATGACGCAGAACCGCGCAGTCCAGAAAGCGCAGAACCCGATCGGCGTTGGGGTCCCCGGGAACACTCCTGTTCTCCAGCATGGGAAGGCCGGAGGCCTTGCGGATGCGCACGAAGCTGTCATAGGCCGCCCGCAGCAAGGCAAGATCCTCCCGGGAGGACAGATCCAGGCAGTTTCTCAGATCGATGACGGCCCCCACCACGGCGGGCGTGCCATAGTCGCCCCGCGAGGCCTTCCACTGCGCCCATTCGAGGGCGCGCTGGGGGTCGGATTCCCAGAAATATGCGCCCGGCCCCAGCCAGTCGAAGTCCCGATTGCTCTGAAGCAGGTCGGTGTCGCCCCCAATGGCCCGTTCCGCCACGGACTGGTCGCAGCCGTGATACCCAAGAACAAAGGCGGTGGCCTGACGGCTCACGCCGCGTCTTTGTTTTTCTTAACCGGACCGCCGAACTCTTCGGAGATTTGACCGTCCTTGGTGTAAATCCCCTCCTTGATGAGGGTCTTGCGGGCGATGGCCTTGCTCTTTGTCGCCTTGCGCGTGTGCTTCTCGATCAGCTTGGCGATCGCATCCAGTCGCTGCGTGTCCGACATGTCGTGTCCCCCGCGGGGAGCCCCCCAAAGCCTGAAACGCCGCAAAGCGGCGACCGTTTCAGGCCCCATCAAGCAAAGAACCCCTAAGCACGCCTGTCAATGTGCCAGTCGGCCCTTGTGCGAGCCTTCTCACCGCACCACCACCCGCGCCCCGCGCTTCAGGCGGGCCGCGAGGCGGCGCAGTTCTGGGCGGGGGAGCGCGACGCAGCCTTCGGTGGGGGTGAGGCCGGGGCGGGCGGCGTGGATGAAGACGGCGGAGCCCCGCCCCTTCACGCGCGGGCGCTGGTTGTGGTCGAGCACCAGGACGAGATCATAGAGGGCGTCGTCGCGCCGCATCACCTCGTGGGAGGCGGCGATGGGCAGGTGGACGGGGCGGTTATAGCGCCGGTCGGCGGGATCGTCGCACCAGCCATCCCCCGCCTGGATGGGGCGGGCCGGCAGAGCTGTCGCCGGGCGCGGGCCCCGGTCGGGACGGTAGAGCAGGCGCTCCACCCGCCACATGCCGGCGGGCGTGCGGCCGTCCCCCTCGCGCTTGTCCGGAAAGATGCCGCCGCGCCCGAGTGCCACCGGAAAGGCCCGCCCGGCGATGCGCAAAAGACCCCGATGGGGGGCGCCCGGAAGGCGCCGGACGTCGATTCGCGAGATCCCCACAGAAGAATGCGGCATCACGCATTACCTCGATACCGTAAGCATGTGAAAAGCCTTGAGAAAAATTGCACAATTGTCGCCAGTTGCTGTAGGTGGGCGATTCGCGTTCCCGCAAGGGTAACGGAGGATTCGATGGGCAATGCGTGGAAAATCCTCGTGGTCGAGGACGATCCGGAGCTGCGCGAGGCTCTGGTGGAGCAACTCGCCCTCCAGGATGAGTTCGAGCCCATGCCCGTGGGCACCGCCGCCGAGGCGGTGGAAAGCGCCCGCAACGGCGCCGTGGATCTCGTCATCATGGATGTGGGCCTGCCGGACATGGATGGCCGCGATGCCGTGCGCCAGATCCGCGCCAACGGCTTCAAGGCCCCCATCCTGATGCTCACCGGGCACGACACCGACAGCGACACCATCCTCGGCCTGGAAGCCGGGGCCAATGACTATGTGGCCAAGCCCTTCCGCTTCGCCGTGCTGCTGGCGCGCCTGAAGGCGCAGATGCGCAGCCACGAGGCGAGCGAGGATGCGGTTTTCGCCATCGGACCCTATAGCTTCCGCCCCGGCGCCAAGCTGCTGGTGACCGATCGCGGCTCCAAGATCCGCCTGACGGAGAAGGAGACCGCCATCTTGCGCTACCTCTACCGGGCGGGAAAGACGCCGGTGCCGCGGGAAACCCTTTTGCAGGAAGTGTGGGGCTACAATTCCGGCGTCACCACCCACACGCTGGAAACCCACATCTACCGCCTGCGCCAGAAGATCGAGCCCGACCCCTCCGCTCCAACCCTCCTTGCCACCCAAGCCGGCGGTTACAAGCTGGTGCCTTAACCACAAGAATAAAGGGAGCCCGCCGCCTTGACCCTCGAAACGGACGTCGCACTGCTCCAGGGCGTCCCGGCCTTTGAGGTGCTCACACCCGAGGCGGTGCGCATCCTCGCCATCAGCGCCGACCAGCAGCGTCTGGCGCGCGGCGACACGCTGTTCAAGGTCGGCGATCCCGCCGATTGCGGCTATGTGCTGCTGTCGGGCCGGCTGGAACTGAGCACGGACGGCCCCGGCCGGCGGCGGCGCCTGTCGGAGGTGCTGCCGGGCGCGCTGGTGGGCGAGACTGCCCTGCTCATCGAGGTGCCGCGCCCGGTGAATGCCCGAGCCTTGGAGCCGAGCGTCCTCATGCGCATTCCGCGCGGAACGTTCCTGCGCATGCTGGAAGGGTTTCCCGAGGCCGCCGCCCATTTGCGCGAGCGCATCGCCACCCGCCTGGAAGCCACCATCGCGGATCTCGACGCCCTGCGCCGTGCGCGCCTGGAAGCTCCGGTGCGCCCGCCCCTCCACCGGCGCTGACCCTCTCGGCTTCCGCCTCAGTAGCCCAGCCAGCGCAGCCCCGCCGCCACCAGCACCGCCATCACCACCGCGATGAAATCGTTCTTCGCGATCTTGGTGGCGACCAGGGCCGCGACCAGACCCGCCGCCATGGCGAGGTCCCCATGCACGGCGGTGGGCGCGACGATGGCCACCAGCACCGCGCCTGGCAGGCAATCCAGGATCTTGCGCACCCGCGGGGTGAGCGGCACCAGCCGCATCACCAGGAAGCCCATGGTGCGGTTGAAGACAGTGGCCAGCGCCATCACCACGATGGCGGTGATGGGGCCGGCCTCGAAGCCGCTAGTCATCGGCAAAGCCCCCGGCAATGGCGCCGGAGAGCGCGCCGATGATGATGAACCACCAGCCCGGCAGCACAAAGGACACGCCCACCGACACCGCCGCCGCCACGCCCCAGCCCACCACTTCCCGCCGGCCGCGCCAGTTGGGCACCAGCATGGCGACGAAGAAGGCGGGCACCACCAAATCGATGGCCACGGCCTTGGGATCGGGCAGGCCGCCGCCAATGATCTGCCCGGCGGCGGTGGAGACCAGCCACAGCGCCCAGGTGATGACGCCGGAGCCGATGAAATAGCCCGCATCATTGCCGCCCTGCGCGTAGTAGCGCATGGAGGAGGCCCAATTGTTGTCCGCCAGCAGCAGGAGCGAGGGATAGGACTGCCAGGGCGGCAGCGCCCCGAGCCAGGGGCGCATGGCCGCCGCCATCAGCAGGTGGCGCATATTGATGGTGAAGGTGAGCAGCCCCAGCGCCAGGAGGCCGGCCGGCGTCCAGGTCCGCGTCCAGCCCTCCAGCGCCACCATCTGGGCAAGGCCCGCAAAGACCAGCGCGGAGGAGAGCGCGGCCTCGAACAGCGAGAAACCCTTCTGTGCGGCGGCGGCGCCGAACGCCATGCCGAACACGGTGAGGCCCGGCAACAGGGGCAGCGTCTCCCGCATCCCGTGGAGGAACCCGGCGCGGGTGATGGTGACGGTTCGGCTCTTGGGCATGGGGGACGGGGCCGGCAGGACGGGACGTCCGCCGCTTATGCAACAGGCGCCCCCACCCACCAACCCGATTTGCGCATGACGTTACGGACAGGTATGCGCCCGCGCCCAAACCTTGGGGCACGGCGGGCGCAAGCCTGACCGCAGATCAGGCCGCCGGCGTTCGCAGGGGGCGCAGCATGTCCTGGAGGCCCGCATCCCAGGGCGGCACGGAGCCGTAGAGCGCGGCGAGGTGATCGATGAAAACCCGCACCTTGGCTGGCAGGAAGCGGCGGCTGGGATAGACCGCGAACACGCCGACCCGGCTGGAGGCGTGAAAATCCGGCAGCACCACCTTCAGCGCGCCGCTGCGCAATTCCGGCCCCACATCCCAGGTGGAGCGCAGCGCGATGCCCACCCCCGCCAGCACCGCCTCGCGCACCACCTCGTTGGAATTGGTGCGCAGCGCGCTGGCGACCCTTTGTGTCACGGCCCCCTCCGGCCCCTCCAGCCGCCAGGGGTCCTGGCTGTGGGTGGCCAGCAGCACATGGCCGGCAAGGTCGGCGAAGCGCGCCGGCTCCCCCGCCCGCGCCAGATAGGAGGGCGCGGCGCACAGCACCCGGTGGACCGGCGCGAGGCGGCGGGCGACGAGGCTGGAATCATTGAGGTCGGCGATGCGGATGGCGAGGTCGAAGCCGTCGCCCACGATGTCCACGAAGGCGTCGGAGAGTTCGAGGTCGATGGACAATTCCGGATTGGCGGTGAGCAGCGGGCCGATATGGGGGGCGATGTGCAGCCGGCCGAAGGAGGTGGGGGCGGACACCCGCAGCAGGCCCCGCGCCTCGGTGAGCCGGCGCGAAAGCTGGCCTTCCGCCTCCTCGATGGAGGCCAGGATCGCCACCACCTTGTCATAGAAGCCCTGCCCCGCCTCGGTGAGCGTGACCTTGCGGGTGGTGCGCTGGAACAGGCGGGTGCCGAGCCGCTCCTCCAGCCGCTGGATGCGCTTCGACACCACCGGCGGCGACAGGCCCAGTTCCCGCCCCGCCGCCGACAGGCTGCCGGCGGTGACGATGCGGGCGAAGATTTCCAGGTCCCCCAGATTGCCCAAAAGCGGGCGGCCTTCCGCCACCGAGCGGCGGGCAGGCGTGCGGGGTGGGTCGGCGCGCATTCTTTCCATGACCCGCAGGATTTTGTCAGAAACGGAAATAATCAATGGGATTTTTCCGCACTGGAACGATTATAGTCAGCGCCGAAGAGGAAACGGTCAAGGACGCGCCATGAGCCTCAGGCTTCCGGAAGCGGACGAAAAAACGCTCGCCAACCGCGCCCGCATCATCGCCGATCTGCAGGCCATCGTGCCCGGCGAAGGGGTGATCTCCCATGAGCGGGAGATGCGCCCCTATGAGTCCGACGGCGTCACCGCCTACAAGCAATTGCCCCTGGTGGTGGTGCTGCCCGAGACCACCGAGCAGGTGCGGCAGGTGCTGAAATACTGCCACGAGAACGGCATCCGCGTGGTGCCGCGCGGCGGCGGCACCTCGCTGTCCGGCGGCGCGCTGCCGCTGGGCGACGCGGTGCTGCTCGCCATGGGCAAGTTCAACAAGGTGCTGGAGATCGACCTGCCGAACCGCTGCGCCGTGGTGCAGCCGGGGGTGACGAACCTCGGCATCACCAAGGCGGTGGAGCATGAGGGCTTCTATTATGCCCCCGACCCCTCCTCGCAGATCGCCTGCACCATCGGGGGCAATGTGGGCGAGAATTCCGGCGGCGTGCATTGCCTGAAATATGGCCTCACCACCAACAATGTGCTGGGCGTCGAGCTGGTTCTGATGACCGGCGAGGTGGTGCGCCTCGGCGGCAAGCACCTGGATGCGGGCGGGCTTGACCTTCTGAGCCTCGTCATCGGCTCCGAGGGGCTGCTGGGGGTGGTGACCGAGGTCACCGTGCGGCTTCTGAAGAAGCCGGACGTGGCCCGCGCCGTGCTGGTGGGCTTTCCCACCTCCGAGGATGCGGGGGATTGCGTCGCCCGCATCATCGCCGCCGGCATCATTCCCGCCGGCATCGAGATGATGGACAGGGACGCCATCGCCGCCGCCGAGGCCTTTGTGAAGGTGGGTTATCCTCTTGATGTGGAAGCCCTTCTCATCATCGAACTGGACGGCCCGGAGGCCGAGTGCGCGCACCTTCTGGAGGAGGTCACCGCCATCGCCTCCGCCTGCCGCGCCGCCACTTTGCGCGTCTCCAAGACCGAGGAGGAGCGGCTCGGCTTCTGGGCGGGTCGCAAGGCCGCGTTCCCGGCGGTGGGGCGGCTCTCGCCCGATTACCTCTGCATGGACGGCACCATCCCGCGCAAGCAATTGCCGCTGGTGCTCACCCGCATGCGCGAGATGTCGGCGAGCTACGGCCTGCGCGTCGCCAATGTCTTTCACGCGGGCGACGGCAATCTGCACCCGCTCATCCTTTACGACGCCAACACCCCCGGCGAGATGGACAAGGCCGAAGCCTTCGGCTCCGACATCCTGCGCCTGTGCGTGGAAGTGGGCGGGGTGCTCACCGGCGAGCACGGCGTGGGCGTGGAAAAGCGCGACCTCATGCCGGTGATGTTCGACGAGGTGGACCTGGCGCAGCAATTGCGGCTCAAATGCGCCTTCGACGACCAGAATTTGCTCAATCCCGGCAAGGTCTTCCCCACCCTCCACCGCTGCGCCGAGCTGGGCCGCATGCATGTGAGCCGGGGCCAGGTGCCGTTTCCGGACATTCCGCGCTTCTGACCGGCGCGCCCTTTTTCCAGGTGCCTTCATGACCGAAGTGGTGAGCATTGTGGACGAGGCCGCGCTGGCGGCGGCGGTGGCCGAGGCGGTCGCGCACAAGACCGCGCTCGATGTGGTGGGCCACGGCTCCAAGCGCGGCCTCGGGCGCCCCGGCAGTGCCGCGCGGCGGCTCGACGTGTCGGCCCTCGCGGGCGTGACCCTTTACGAGCCCGAGGAACTGGTCCTGTCCGCCGCTGCCGGAACCGCGCTGGCGGAGATCGAGGCGCTCCTCGCCCAGAACAACCAGATGCTTGCCTTCGAGCCGCCGGACCTCGGTCCCCTCCTGGGCGAGGCGCCCGAAAAGGGCAGCATCGGCGGCGTGTTCGCCTGCAACCTCGCCGGCCCCCGGCGTCTGAGCCACGGCGCGGTGCGCGACCATGCGCTCGGCGCCCGGGCGGTGTCGGGGCGGGGCGAGATGTTCAAGAGCGGCGGGCGGGTGGTGAAGAACGTCACCGGCTATGACCTGCCCCGCTTCCTGTGCGGCTCCTTCGGCACGCTGGCGGTGCTCACCGAGGTGACGCTGAAGGTTCTGCCACGGCCCGCCATGGAAGAGACCCTGCTCCTGATCCTGCCCGAGGACGGGACGACGGCCCGCCTCATGAGCGGTTCACTGAGCGCGGCCATGGGCTCCTCCTGCGAGGTGTCGGGTGCCGCCGCGCTGCCCGCGCCGATCATGAAGCGCCTGTCCATCAACGGGTTCGACCAGCCGGTGGCGGCCTTCCGGCTGGAGGGATTCCCGCCCTCCGTGCGGGCGCGGCGCGGCATGCTGATCTCTGTGCTGGCGCCCTTTGGCGGAGTGGAGGTGCTGGAGGACGAGATGTCCGCCCGCTTCTGGGCGGGCGTGCGTGACGTGACGCCCTTCGCGGGCACCGGCGAGCGCGCCGTCTGGCGCCTCTCAACCGCCCCGACCAACGGCCCAATCCTCGCCGCTGAGCTGACGCGTACCCTCAACGCGGAGGCCTTCTGCGACTGGGGCGGTGGCCTCGTCTGGGTGCTCATGCCGGGCGAAGAAGCGCAGGCGGAGGCGGTGCGCGCCGCGCTCGCCCCCCATGGCGGCCATGCTACCCTCATCCGCGCCAGCGAGGCCGAGCGGGCGGGCGCGGTGTTCCAGCCGCTGGAGGGCGCCCACGCCGCCTTGAGCCGCCGGGTGAAGGAGAGCTTCGATCCCGCCGGCATCCTCAATCCCGGTCGCATGTATGCGGGGATGTGAGCGCGCCATGGCCTCTCCTTTTCCCCGCCCTCTCGCCTGCCCTCTCCCCTGCCCCTTCGCCGCAGGAGCGATCCGCGCATGAAGACCGAATTCTCCCTGGCCCAATTGGCCGATCCCCGCATCGCGGAAGCGGACAAGATCCTGCGCACCTGCGTCCATTGCGGCTTCTGCACCGCCACTTGCCCCACCTTCGCCCTTCTGGGGGACGAGTTGGATTCGCCGCGCGGGCGCATCTATCTCATCAAGGACATGCTGGAGAATGAGCGGCCCGCCACGCCAGAGGTGGTCAAGCATGTGGACCGCTGCCTCTCGTGCCTGTCCTGCATGACCACCTGCCCCTCGGGCGTGCACTACATGCACCTGGTGGACCATGCCCGGGACCATATCGAGCAGACCTATCGCCGCCCCTTCTTCGACCGGCTGAACCGGGCCGTGCTGGCGGCCATCCTGCCCTATCGCCAACGCTTCCGCCTGGCGCTGCTGGCCGGCGTGGTGGCCAAGCCCCTGGCGCCGCTGTTCGCCGCCATCCCGCCCTTGAAGCCCGTCGCCGCCATGCTGCGCCTCGCCCAGCCGCCCCATGGCCGCAGCGCCTCCGAGGAGCCGGGCAGCCATCCCCCACAGGGCGAACGGACGGGGCGCGTGGCGCTGCTGGCCGGCTGCGCGCAGCCCGCGCTGCGCCCGGAGATCGACGAGGCCGCCATCCGCCTCCTGACCCGCAACGGCGTGGAAGTGGTGCGCGTGAAGGGCGAGGGCTGCTGCGGCTCGCTGGTGCACCATCTGGGCCGCGAAGAGCAGGCCAGTGCCCTCGCCAAGGCCAATATCGACGCCTGGATCGCGGAGATGGACGGCCCCGGCCTTGATGCCATCGTGGTGACCGTGTCCGGCTGCGGCACCTCCATCAAGGATTATGGCCATGTGTTCCGCCTCGATCCGGCTTATGCGGAGAAGGCGGCGCGGGTCTCGGCCATCGCCATGGACATCACTGAATATGTGGCGGGCCTCGGCCTGCCCGCCGCGCCCGCGCCCATGGGCCTGAAGGTGGCCTATCACGCCGCCTGCTCGCTCCAGCACGGGCAGAAGATCAAGGGGCCGCCGGTGGCGCTCCTGAAGGCGGCTGGATTTACGGTCGTGGAACCGTTCGAGAGCCATCTGTGCTGCGGCTCGGCGGGCACCTACAACATGCTGCAATCGGACCTCGCCGCCCGGCTGAGGGACCGCAAGGTGGGCCATCTGGAGCGCCTCGCGCCCGACCTCATCGCCGCCGGCAATATCGGCTGCATGACGCAGATCGGATCGGGGACGCAGGTGCCGGTTGTTCATACGGTGGAATTGCTGGACTGGGCCCATGGCGGCCCCCGCCCCGCCGCCCTCGCCCATGTGCGGGCCGCCGCCTGACGCGCCCCGCCCCATTCCCTGACCCGGATTTCACCCATGGCCCGCCCTTTCGACCTCTCCCTCTATCTCGTCACGGACCCCAAGCTCACCGCCCGGCGCGGGCTGGTGGAGACGGTGTCCCAGGCGGTGGCGGGCGGGGTGACCATCGTCCAGCTGCGCGATCCCGACGCCAAGGGGCGCGCGCTCGTTGAGGCCGCGCGGGCGCTGGTGGCGCTGCTGCGGCCGCTGGGCATTCCCCTCATCGTGAACGACCGGGTGGACGTGGCCCTGGCGGCAGATGCGGACGGCGTGCATTTGGGCCAGGACGACATGGAGCCCGCCCCCGCCCGCGCCCAATTGGGGCCGGACCGGATTCTGGGCCTGTCCGTGGGCACGCCCGGCGAGCTTGCGGTCTCCGATCTCTCCGTCGTGGATTATGTGGGGGTGGGTCCTGTGCGCGCCACCGGCACCAAGGCAGATGCGGGCAGCGCCATCGGCATTGAAGGCCTCGCCCATATGCGCCAGCGCATCGCGCTGCCCTTGGTGGGCATTGGGGGCCTCGATTCCAGCCTCGCCGCGGACGTGATCCGCGCTGGCGCGGACGGCGTGGCGGTGGTCTCCGCCCTCTGCGCCGCGCCGGACGTGACAGCTGCCGCGCGGCACCTCAGGTCCCAGGTGGACGGCGCCCGCCTGACCTGACGTAACGTTAAGAAAATTTCATCTGGCCCGCCCTTCCCTCGCCTCATGGGCGTTCTCATATGCCAAGAGGTACGCGGGCCTTCCCCCTCGCAGAAGGGGCAGGGCTTGCGCGCCACGGAACGTCGGCCGGCGGATGACCCTCCGGTGCCATGGCGGACCGGTGTGGTGACCAACCGGAGGCAAGGATGACCCCCGAAGAACGCGCCCTCATCGACGGCCTGTTCGACCGCATGCGCGAGGTGTCCAACCAGCCGCGCGATGCGGAGGCCGAGGCCCTGATCGCGCGCTATGTGTCCCAGATGCCCTACGCGCCCTATGCCCTGGCACAGACCGTGCTCGTCCAGGAGCATGCGCTGAAACAGGCGAGCGCCCGGATCGAGGAGCTGGAAGCGCAGGCGCGCCAGCCGCAGCCGGCGCAGAGTTCCGGCGGCTTCCTCGGCGGCCTGCTCGGCGGGCGCGGCACGTCCGTGCCCACCGCTGGCGGCCGGGCCTCGTCCGTCACCGGCGGCATGGGCGGTGGAATGGGTGGCGCAATGCCCCTCCCCGCCCAGTCTCAGCCTTATGGCCAGCCTGGCATGGCCGCGCAGCCCAGCGGCCCATGGGGCGGTCAGCCGGCGCAGCCCTCGCGCTTCGGCGGCGGGTTCGGAGGCGGTGGCTTCCTCCAGGGCGCCATGGCCACGGCGGCGGGTGTGGCCGGCGGCATGCTGCTGGCGGACGGCATTCGCAACCTGATGTCCAGCGGCACCGGCCCCCTCGCCGAGCAGGCGGCCTTGCTTGATCCCGTCACCCCGGCCTCGGCCGAGGATCTGGGCAATCAGGCGCAGGATGCCCTTGGTGGCGCGCCGGCGGCCGATCCCTGGGCGCCCGAGCCCCAGGATGCCAGCTTCGACACCGGCGGAAACGGCTGGGACGGCGATGCCGGCTGGGATCCGGGCGGCAGCGACGACGGCGGCGGCGACTGGACCTGATTTGATTCTGGAGGCCGGCGCGCGGCGCGCCCCGGCTTCCGCCCTTGTTCCTCCCCGGAACCCCTGGCGGGCGCAGCCTTCGGGCTCGCGCCCCTTTTTTTTGCGCGGGAGGAGAAAAGCCTGCCTCAGTCGGCGAGGCAGGCGTGGCCGGCAATGCGATAGGTACGCTCGGCCCCCAGCAGGTGCGCCTCGAAGGCACGGCCGAACAGGCCATGGAATGCGCGGTCGCGCACATTCAGCCCGCCCGTATAGGCGCCGAGCGCCGGCAGGATCATGCGCGCGCCGTCGCCCGCAAAGCAGCGGCGGCGCAGCGAGCGGCCGCGCACCACGAGGCGCGCCACGGGATGGAGATGGCCCGCCACCTCCCCCGCATGACCGGACCGCGCCGGCTCGTGCCGGAATGTGAGCGGTCCAAGGCGCCATTCGCGCGCCCAGTCCCCGGCCAGATCCTGCGCCGGCTCGGGATCATGATTTCCGGCGATCCAGAGGAAGGTGCGCCCCGTCTGGAGGGCGCGCAGCCGCGCGCGGGCATGGGCGTCCAGGCGCTCGCTCGCCCAGCGGTCATGCAGGCTGTCGCCGAGGGAGACGAGGATGCGGGGGCGCCAGCGCTCCACCACGCGCTCCAGATGGGTCAGGGTCTCAGCCGTGTCGTAGGGCGGCAGCATCTGGCCGCGACGAGCGAAGGCGGAGCCTTTCTCCAGATGGAGATCCGCCACCGCCAGCAGGCGCTCCTGCGGCCAACAGAGCGCGCCCGCCGGGTCGAGCACGACTTCGGCGCCGTTCAGGTCCACGGCGGAGAGCGGAACAGAATCAGAACGCGCGAGCATGAGCCCATATGACCCATCCCGCGCGCGCCATCAAGCGCCCGGCCGGAGAGGGCTCCGGCCGGGCCGTGTCTCACTTGAAGAGCTGGCGCAGGCCCGAGGGCTGGCAGCGCAGATACTGGGGCGCCGCATGCACGGACGCGCCCAAGGCCGCCGCTGCATGCCAGGGCCAGCGGGGATCGTAGAGGGCGCCGCGGGCGATGCCGATGGCATCCGCCTTGCCCGCCACCAGAAGCTCCTCGGCAAAGGCCGGCTCGGTGATGAGGCCGACGGCGATGGTGGGCACGCCCGTCTCTGCCTTGATGCGCTCGGCGAACGGCACCTGGTAGCCGGCAGAGAGCGGGATCTTCTGGTCGAGATGCAGGCCACCGCTCGACACATGGATGGCATCGAGGCCGCGCGCCTTCAGGGCGTTCACGAAGGCCACCGACTGCTCCACGTCCCAACCGCCCTCGACCCAATCGGAGGCGGAGATGCGCACCACCACCGGCTTGTCATCGGGGAAGGCCGCGCGCACCACATCGAACACTTCCAGCGGGAAGCGCATGCGGTTTTCCAGGCTGCCGCCATAATCGTCGGTGCGCTGGTTGGAGAGCGGCGAGAGGAACTGGTGCAGCAGATAGCCGTGGGCGGCATGCACCTCCACCATGTCGAAGCCCGCCCGCGCGGCCCGCGCCGCCGCCGCGCCGAAGGCGGCGCGCACTCGGTCGAGGCCGGCGGCGTCCAGCGCCAGAGGCGCGCGGTCCTTGGGGTTGAAGGGCACGTCCGAGGCCGAGACCGTGGTCCAGCCGCCATCCTCAATGGAAAGCTGCGCCCCGCCCTTCCACGGCACCGCACTGGAGGCCTTGCGGCCGGCATGGGCGAGTTGCACGCCGAGCGGCATGGGCGACCAGGCCCGCACGCGGGCGATGACATCGGCGAGGACGCCTTCCGTCTCCTCGTCCCAGATGCCGAGGTCGCCGGGCGAGATCCGTCCCGCCGGCTCTACCGCCGTGGCTTCCAGAATCAGCAGGCCGGCGCCGGAAAGGGCCAGGTTGCCCAGATGGATGAGATGCCAGTCGCTGGCCCGACCGTCAGTGGCGGAATACTGGCACATGGGCGCGATGATGATGCGGTTGTCGAGGGTGAGCGAACGCAGCGCGAGCGGCGTGAAGAGTGCGGACATGGTTTGATCCGGTGAAGGGATAATATGGTTGCCTTCATATCCCAGACGCAGCGCCACGGCGAGCCGACGGCGGTGAAAGACGAGGTAACGTTTCCGACAGGGATACCGCCGCAAGTGGCTGAATCGGTGGGTAATTTTTGCAGAGGGGTGGATTTGGCGTGGCGCCGGGGACCAACTTCGCCCAGATTGCCTCCTTGTTCGCCTCTTGAAGCGGAAGCGCCGTGACGACGAGCAGCCAGACCCTGCGCCCGCCCCCGGCCGGTGTCAGCTTCAACCGCCTCGCGCCGCTCCCGGCCTCCATCCTGTTCGCGGTGCGCACGGCGCTGACCGCGCTCCTTGCCCTTTACATCGCCTTTGCCGCGGGGCTGGAGCGGCCGGCCTGGGCCATGGTGACGGTGTTCATCCTGTCGCAGCCCATTTCGGGCGCGGTCATCTCCAAGAGCCTCTACCGCGCCTGCGGCACCCTGGTGGGCGCCCTGTTCACGGTGCTCATGGTGCCCGCGCTGGTGGACACGCCCGGCCTGCTCATCCTGGCCTTCTCGCTTTGGATGGGCCTGTGCCTCTATTTGGCGGTGCGCGACCGTTCCCCCCGCGCCTATGCCTTCACGCTGGCCGGCTATACTTCGGCCATCATCGGCTTCGGCGATCTCGATGCGCCCTATGAGGTGTTCTACACGGCCCTTGCGCGCATTGAGGAGATCGGCGTCGGGCTCCTCTGCGCCACGCTCGCCTCGGCCCTGGTGGTGCCCCAGACCGCCGAGGCTGCCGCCCGCGCCCGGCTCGGCACCTGGCTGAGCACGGCGCACGCGCATCTCGCCCGCCTGCTGGCGCTGGACCTCGATCGCAAGGCCATCGCCCATGACGAGCGCAAGCTCGCCGCCGAGATCGCGGCCATCCACAGCCTGATGATCTTCGTCTCCTACGAGCCCTCGGCGGGGCGGGCGGTTCGCGAGTGCCTGCGGCAGGCCTTCGATCGCATGTTGATTCTCCTGGAGACCATGGCCGAGATCCGCGACCGCCTGGTGGTGCTCAAGGGGGAAGGCGGGCTCGACCCGGCCCTCTCGGCCATCGCCGCCCGCATGGCCGACTGGCTCAAGGACCTGCCCGCCGCCGATCCTTCCGCCGGTCAGCAGCTGGAACAGGCGCTCGACGCCTATAGCCCTGCCGCCGCCGACCTGACGGGCGCCACCGCCCTGAACCTCGCAGCCCGGCTGCGCGACACTCTGGATCTCGGCCACGACTTCGCCACCCTATGGCTTGCCCTGCGCGACCAAAAACCGGTGGCGGAGGCGGACCTGCGCGTGAAGGCGCCGCGCAGCAATCGCGCACTGCCCGCCATCGACTTCTCCTATGTGGTACGGACCGCCCTCGCCCTAGTGCTGGGCATCTGGATCATCGGCGCGTTCTGGATCTACTCCGCCTGGCCGGCGGGGGCGCAGGCCATCATCATGGTGTCCATCATCACCTGCGTCACCGCCGCCCAGCAGGACCAGGTGCAGGCCACGCTGGGCTTCGTGCGCGCCACCCTCATCGCCATCGTGGGCGTGTTCATCTACCAGTTCGGCCTGTTGCCGCTGGCCACTGATTTCTTCCAGCTCTCGCTCCTGGTGCTTCCGGCTCTTCTGGCCATCGGGCTGATGGTGGCGACCCCCTCATGGAACGCCCAGGGCGTGCGCATCGCCATCATCTTCACGGCCCTGCTCGGTCTGGAGAACATCTTTTCCCAGGACCTCGCCGCCTTCCTGAACAACAATCTGGCGGTGCTCATCGGCATGGGCGTGGTGGCGGTCATGTCGAGCCTTCTGCGCTCGCGCTCGCCACGGGTGGTGGCGGCGCGGCTGCTGCGGGCGGGCTGGCGGGACATCGCCGCCATGGCCACGGCGCCCGGCGGCCCGGCCCGCGACGGCCTCATGCGCCGCATGGTGGACCGGCTCGGCCTGATGGCACCGGTGAAGGATACGAGCCGCACCGACGAGGCGGAAGCCGCCTTCGCCGCCGCCTTCGCCGCGCGCGGCATGCTGGACCTGTCGGGCATCGCCCCCTTTCTGGCGGAGGGCGACCGGCGCCGCATCGAAGACCTCGTGCGGGATGTGGGCACCTATTATCGCCAGCTTGCGGCGGCGGGCGGAACGGCAGACCCGGCACCGGTGCTCGCCACCCTGGACGGGCTGCGCCCCTGTGCCCTGCCGGCGCCCGGCAGCAGCGAGCGGCAAGCGATGGTGGCGCTCGTGACCTTGCGCCGGGGTCTTCTCCTGGGTGCCGAGACGCTTCAAGCGGCGCGCGAGGAGGCCTGATGGGCACGCTGGACATTCTCGGCATCTATGTCCCCACGCTGCTGGTGGAGGCGCTCGCCGCGCTGCTCGCGACCGTCCTCCTCACGCGACTGCTGGCGCGCACGGGCTTCTATCGGCTTGCCTGGCATCCCGCGCTTTTGAACGTGTCGCTGTTCGTGATCCTTCTGGCGGCGATCTCCCTTTCCGGCGGCTTCAGGGGTTGGGTGGTGCCATGACGTCCGTGTTCGCAAATGTGGGTCGCATGCTGCTGACCCTGGTCATCGTCGCCATCGCCGGCGGCCTCGGCGTCGTGCTGTGGCGCTACTATATGGAGGCGCCCTGGACGCGGGACGGCCTCGTCCATGCGGACGTGGTGACGCTGGCCCCCGACGTGTCCGGCCTTGTGATCGAGGTGCTGGTCCGCGAGAACCAGACGGTGAAGAAAGGCGACGTGCTGTTCCACATCGACCCCTCGCGCTTCGAGATCGCGCTGCGCCTTGCGGAGGCCCAGGTGCAGAGCCGGCAGGCAGCCAGCGAGGAGGCCGCCTCCATCCTCGCCCGCTTCGAGGGCGCCGGCGAATTGGCGGTCACGCAGGAGGCGGTCGCCAACCAGCGCTACGCCGCCGCCATCGCCAAGGCCGCCTATGACCAGGCGGTGGCCGATCGCGACCTCGCCAAGCTCAATCTCGACCGCACCAAGGTGCGCGCCTCGGTGAACGGGGCGGTCACCAATTTCGACCTGAAGCCGGGAGACTATGTCACCGCCGGCAAGGGGGTTTTCCCCCTGGTGGATACGGACAGCCTCGCCGTGAACGGCTTTTTCGAGGAAACGAAGCTCTCGCGCATCAAGGTGGGCGACAAGGTGCGGGTGACGCTGATGGGGGGCGGCACCTATTCCGGCACCGTGGAGGGCATCGCGGCCGCCATTTCCGGCGACATCCCGCAGGACAGCCAGTTGCTCCAGAACGTCAATCCGGTCTTCAACTGGGTCCGGCTCGCCCGCCGCATTCCCGTGCGCATCACGCTCGACCCGCCGGTGGACCGCTCGCAACTCATTTCCGGCCGCTCGGCCACGGTGGAGATTCTAGAGCGCGATCCGACCAAGTGAAACCGCGATGCGGTTCCGCCTGGTCGGCGGATCGCCCTCCAGCGCGTTGATGGAGAATGCGTGATCCGATCAGCCTGCAATGCAGGCCGATCGGCCCAGGCTCTAAGCGAGAATCAGCCCCTACCCCACCTGGGTCAGGAGCACCGGATCGTCATCCCGGAAGATGCGGCCCCGCCCATGGAGCTTGGCCGCATAGAGCGCGCGGTCCGCCCGCGCATAGAGGGAGATGACGGTGTCGTCGGGAAGCGCGGCGGTGATGCCGGCCGAGAAGGCATAGGTGAAGTCCGGCCGCTCCGGCAGCGGGCGGGAATGGCGGATGGTGGCCAGCATGCGCTCCGCCACCAGGGCGGCCTCCTGCGGCCCGGTGCCGGGCATGACGAGCACGAATTCCTCGCCACCCACCCGGCCGAAGCTGTCCCCGCGCCGCATCATGGGCAGCACGCGCACGGCAAAATCCTTCAGCACCGCATCGCCCGCCATGTGGCCAAAGCGATCGTTGACCACCTTGAAATGGTCGAGGTCCATCACGCAGATGCACCCCGCCGAGCGTCCGGCGACGCTGGAGGCCCGGACCACATCTTCCATGCGCTCGGTCATGAACCGCCGGTTGGCGATGCCGGTCAGCGTGTCCGTCTGTGCCGCGCGGATCGCGAAGTCGCGATCCTGCCGGACCGCCCGCTCGTCCGCGCGCATGGTGGTGATGTCGCTGGCAATGCACAGCATCCAGCCGTCCGGCTGGACCGTCTCGGTCATCCAGAGCCAGCGCCCGTCATGCAGGTCGGTCTCGAAGGCACGGAAGGCGGTCTTGCCCCGCCGCGCCTGGGTGGAGACGAGCCAGGCCTCGAAATCCGTTGCCCGGATCACGGTGCCCCGCTTCTCGCCGTGGTTGCGCCGCATGATCTCGGCCCAGGTGGGCGCGTCGGCCGGCGACAGGAAGAAGGCGGCGCGGAACGCGGCATTGGCATAGCGCAGCCGGTCATGGCCGTCATAGGCGGCCATGAGGACGGGGGTATGCTGGTGGAGCGCGGCAAGCCGCAGTCCGATTTGGTCCATGGGGCCTGTTCTCCAGGCGATCCGGCGAAAGGGACCGGAATCACATCCGGCGCGCGCCCCCGCAGGTTACGCCGAATGAACGCAAAATAAGGTATCCCGCCAAGGGGCGGAAGCGGGGCGGCGCAAGATTGGGAAAGAGGGCCGGCCCCTATTCCATCGCCTCGCGCACCAGTTCCTCTTCCGCCTCCGCAAGGAGGGCCTCGTTGGTCTCGGCGGTGCCCACATTCTCCCGCCCGATCTCCAGCAGGACGGGCACCGAGAGCGGCGAGACCCGCTCCAGCGGCTGGTGGACGATATGGCCCCGGATGCGCGTCAGCAGGTCGGAGAGTCGGCGCACGTCCAGGAGGCCGGTGGCGGCATCCGCGCGGGCGGCGCGCAGCAGCAGATGGTCCGGCTGGTGGCGGCGCAGCACGTCATAAATGAGGTCGGTGGAGACGGTGACCTGCCGCGAGGTCTTCTCCTTGCCTGGAAAGCGGCGCTCGATCAGCCCCGCCACCACCGCGCAATAGCGGAAGGTGCGCTTCATGAGCGCGCTTTCCGCCAGCCACGCCTCCAGGTCATCGCCCAGCATGTCCGCATCGAACAGCGCTTCCAGGGAGAGCCGCCCGCCCGAGACCGCCGCCCCCATGTCGCCAGCGGCGAAGACGGCGATGGCATAGTCATTGGCTACGAAGCCCAGGGGCTTCAGCCGCGCCCGCTCCAGCCGGCGGGTGAGCAGCATCCCCAGGGTCTGGTGGGCAAGACGCCCCTCGAAGGGATAGGCCACCAGATAATGGCGCCCGGCGCGGGCGAAGGTCTCCACCAGGAGGTCGGAGCGCCCCGGCAAGCGAGAGCGGGCCTGCTGCAATTCCAGCCAGTGCCGCACCTGCCCCGGCAGATGCGCCCAGCGCGCGGGCTCGGCCAAGAGCGCCCGCACGCCCGCCGCCAGGAAGGTGGAGAGCGGAAACTTGCCGCCCTCATAGGAGGGCACCTTGGGCTCGGTGGCGGTGGAGCGGGAGACATAGATCTCGTCCTCCACCATGGCCTCGTAACGCAGGATTTCGCCGGCAAAGACGAAGGTGTCGCCGGGCACCATGGTCTCGACGAAATATTCCTCCACCTCGCCGAGCACCCGCCCGCCGAACCGCACCCGCCCCGCCGGCCCGCTCTTGGCCCCGCCGCGGGAGGTCACGAGGCGCACCTTGATCATGGTGGCTTCCACGATGGTGCCCACATTCAGCCTATAGGCCTGGGCGATGGCGGGATTGGCTACGCGCCACAGCCCGTCCTTGGTGCGGCGGATCTTGGCGTAGCGCTCATAGGCGCGCAGCGCGTAGCCGCCGGTGGCGACGAAATCCACCACCGCGTCGAAATCCTCCCGGCTCAAATCCCGATAGGGCGCGGCCGAGCACACTTCCGCATGGAGGGCGTCCGCCGAAAAGGGATCGGCGCAGGCCATGCCGAGCACGTGCTGGGCGAGCACGTCGAGGGCGCCGGTGCGCTCGGGCGGGGTGTCCTGCGCCCCCGCCCGCACCGCCTCCAGCGCCGCGCGGCATTCCAGCACCTCGAACCGGTTGGCGGGCACCAACACCGCGTGGGAGCTTTCATCGAGGCGATGATTGGCGCGGCCGATGCGCTGCATGAGGCGCGAGGACCCCTTGGGGGCGCCCACATTGATGACCTGGTCCACATCGCCCCAGTCGATGCCAAGATCGAGGGAGGAAGTGCACACCACCGCCTTCAGCCGCCCCGCCGCCATGGCCGCTTCCACCTTGCGGCGCTGCTCCACGTCCAGCGAGCCGTGATGGAGGGCGATGGGGAGATTGTCGTCATTGATGCGCCAGAGCTCCTGGAACAGGAACTCCGCCTGCCAGCGCGTATTGACGAAGACGAGGCTCATCCGCCGCGTCTTGATGAGGGCATAGACCTCCGGCAGCGCATGGAGCGCCGTATGGGTGGCCCAGGGCATGGCCACCTGGGTCTCCAGCATGGACAGATCGGGCGAGGCGCCCCCCTCCGCCACCACGAGGTCCGCGAGCGGGCCGGTGCCGTCCTGCGCCACCAGATAGCGGCGCAGATCGTCCGGCTCGGCGACGGTGGCGGACAGGCCGACGCATTGCAGGCCCGGCGCCAATGTCCGCAGCCGCGCCAAGGCCAGCGCCAGCAGGTCGCCGCGCTTGGAGGTGACCAGCGCATGCAGTTCGTCGAGCACCACCCGCTTCAGCCCCGAGAACAGATGCGCCCCGTCCTTGGAGGCGAGCAGCAGGGAGAGCTGCTCGGGCGTGGTGAGCAGGATGTCCGGCGGATCGCGCCGCTGGCGCTGGCGGCGGGAGGACGGCGTATCGCCGGTGCGCGTCTCCACCCGGATGGGCAGGCCCATCTCGCCGATCGGGGTCTCCAGATTGCGGGCAATGTCCACCGCCAGCGCCTTCAAGGGCGAGATATAGAGCGTGTGGAGCGGGGAGAGCTTGTCCGGCGGCGCACGGTCCGCCGCTTCAGCCTTGCGCTTGGGGTTTCGGCCGGCGCTCAGTTCAACGAGGCTCGGCAGGAAGCCCGCCAGCGTCTTGCCGGCGCCGGTGGGCGCGATGAGCAAGGTGGAGCGGCCGAGCCGGGCGCGCTCCAGGAGCGCCAGTTGGTGGGCGCGCGCCTGCCAGCCGCGCGCGGCGAACCAATGGTGAAAGGCCTCCGGGAGTGCCTCGGCGATGAGGGCGGTGCGATCGGACACCGCCCCTTTATAGCATGGCCCGGCGGGTCTTGAGGGGGCGGGCGACAGCCTCAATCGGCCGCATCCGGCGCCACGCGACCGGCATAGACACCTTCCATGTCTTCGAACAGCGGCCAGAAATCCACCGTCCGCCGCTCCGCCAGCACGTCGACGAGCACCGCCAGATGGGTGTGCCAGCCCGACGACACCATGACGGTCTCGCGCGCATCGGGCAGCCGCTCATGGATGACGGTGAGCTTCGTTCCCGCCCCCGCGGCTTCCAACTCGAAGGTCACGCGGGACTGGGGCTCCCGCCGCCCGCCCCAGGAGAAAGCGAGGCGGTGGGGCGGCTCCATCGCCAGCAGGACATGGGACGAGGAGATCGGGCCGTCGAAGGCCTTCAGGCGGTCTTGGCGCGGCGGGGCGCCGCCGGTGAGCGTGCCATTGGCGTAATGCAGATCGAAGGGGGCGCCCACCTCCGTGGGCATGTCTCCGGCCGCCAGCCACAGAGCGCGCTTGTCGGACTGGGTCAGATAGGCCCAGACGCGCGCGGGCGGGGCCGGCAGGAGGCGCTCGAACCGCACCGCGCGGGGCTCGAGGAACCGACCGGGCTCTCGCTCCAGGCCGTGGCCGAGGCCCTCCAGCATGCGCGCCCAGCCGCCTTCGGTGCGCTCCACATAGGGCTCGAAGCCGGCGCCGAGGGCATGGGTGACGCACACCAGCGTGCCGCCCTTGTGGGGCGCGAAGTCGAGGCTCACCTGGCTGATGCCGCCTGAACCCTCCACCTCCCAGGTAAAGACGAGCTGGCGCGGCCGGTCGATGACCTCATAGGTGCCGGAGTGGGCCACGATGCCGGTCTCGCGGCGCTGGTCGAGATGGAACCGACCACCCGGCCGGGCCTCCACCTCCACCCGCGTCATGGGCCCGAGGCCGGGGGCGAACCACAGGGGAATGAAAGCGGGATCGAGGAAGGCATCGAACACGCGCTCCGGCGGGGCGAGGATCAGGCGTTCCACGCGGGCGCAGACATCGTCCGCGTCGATCGGGGTGGCAAGGCTCATGGCGTTTCTCCCTTGTGATGGGTGTCCGATGGGTCGGGCGTTGCCCCCTCCCCTTCCGTTTCGGCGCGCAGCGCGGCGTCGAGGGCCTCCAGGCTCTGGTCCCAGAAGTGCTGGTAGAAGCGCAGCCAAGCGCCGATCTGTGCCAGCGGCGCCGGATCGAGCCGGCACAGATGGGTGCGGCCGGAAATGCGCCGGCGCACCAGGCCGGCTCCCTCCAGCACCTTCACATGCTTGGAGGCCGCCGCCAGCGACATGCGCAACGGCGCGGCCAGGGCGCCGACGCTGTGCTCGCCGCCCGAGAGCCGGTGGAGCATGTCCCGCCGGGTGGGGTCGGCGAGGGCGTGGAAGACACGATCGAGGGCTTGATATTCAACCATGTGGTTAAATTACTCGAACACGAACAACAGTCAACCATTTGGTTGAATTTCTCGCCTTAATGGCCCGTCAACCAAGCTGGGCGAAGCTGCACGCCTGACTGGATGCCGCCCTTGGCCGGAGTTTGCCCCGATGATGTCGCGCGCCGATCGCACCGTGCTCAGCGAGTGGTGGTGGACGGTTGACCGCCTGCTGCTGGGCGCCCTGTTCACCCTCATGGTGATCGGGGTGGTGCTCTGCCTTGCCGCCAGCCCGCCGGTCGCCGCGCGCCTCGGCATCAATGATCCGTTCCACTTCGTGAACCGGCAGGTCTTCTTCCTGATCCCCGCCGCCATCGTGATGGTGGTGACGTCCTTCCTGACGCCGCGCACCATCCGCCGGGTGTGCATCGTCATCTTCTGCCTCTTCCTGGTGCTGCTGTTCGCGACCCTGGTCATGGGTCCGGAGGTGAAGGGCGCGCGGCGGTGGTTGGTGTTGGCGGGCGTCACGGTGCAGCCGTCCGAATTCATCAAGCCGGCTTTTGTGGTGCTGGCGGCCTGGCTCTTCTCCGAGAGCGGCAAGCGGCCGGAAATGCCGGCCCAGGCGCTGGCGATCGGGCTGCTCGGCATCGTGCTGGTGCCCCTCGTGCTCCAGCCGGACTTCGGCCAGACCATGCTGGTCTGCCTCGTCTGGGGCGCACTGTTCTTCCTGGCGGGCCTGCGCTGGATCTGGATGGTGGGCCTCGTGGGCCTCGGCGTCGGCGGCTTGCTGGTCGCCTACCAGGTGGTGACGCATGTGAGGAAGCGCATCGACCGCTTCCTGGACCCTGCCTCCGGCGACACCTATCAGATCGATACGGCGCTGGAGAGCTTCCGCCATGGCGGCTGGTTCGGCCAGGGGCCGGGCGAGGGCACGGTCAAGCGCATCCTGCCCGACGGCCACACCGACTTCGTCTTCGCCGTGGCGGCGGAGGAGTTCGGCATCATCCTGTGCCTCATCCTCCTGTCGCTGTTCGCTTTCATCATCCTGCGCAGCCTCACCCGCGCGCTGGACGAGCAGGACCCCTTCGCCCGCTTCGCCGCCACTGGCCTGGCGCTGCTGTTCGGCCTCCAGGCCTGCATCAACATGGCGGTGAACGTGCACCTCATGCCCGCCAAGGGCATGACGCTGCCCTTCATCTCCTATGGCGGCTCCTCGCTCATCTCCATCGCCTTCGGCATGGGCATGTTGCTGGCTTTGTCACGCCGCCGCCCGGGCGCGGCCGCATTGGCGGCGTTGAGCGAAGGGTCCCATGAGCCGGCCCCGCCCCGGGGCGCCAGCCCGGCGGGCGCGGCATGAGCGCAGGTCCCATTCTGCTGGCCGCCGGGGGCACGGGCGGCCATCTCTTCCCCGCCGAAGCGCTGGCCGCGGCGCTCACCGCGCGCGGTCTGACGGTGGATCTGGTCACCGATAGCCGCGCGGCCAAATATGCCGGCCATTTCCCGGCGCGCGCGCTCCATGTGCTGCCCGCAGACACGGTGCGCGGGCGCTCGCCCGTCGCGCTCGCCCGCACCGCCTTCACCCTGGCGTCCGGCTTCGTGGCGGGCCTTTCCTTGCTGCGGAAGGTACGCCCCGCCGTGGTGGTGGGCTTCGGCGGCTATCCGACCTTGCCGCCGGTGATGGCCGCCACCGTCCTGCGCATCCCCACCCTCATCCATGAGGCGAACGGCGTCATGGGCCGCGCCAACCGGCTGCTGGCCGGCCGGGTCACCGCCATCGCCACCGGCTTCGACGGCGTCACCGACGCCGACCCGGCGTTGGCCGCGAAGACCGTGCGCACCGGCAACCCGCTGCGCCCCGCCGCCATCGCCGCCGCCTCCGTTCCCTATGGGGCGCCGGAAGCGGGCGGCCCCATCCATCTCCTCGTCTTCGGCGGCAGCCAGGGTGCCCGCGTCATGTCCGACGTGGTGCCGCCGGCGCTGGAAAAGCTCGACCCGGCCTTGCGGGCGCGCCTCCATGTGGTGCAGCAGGCCCGCGAGGAAGACCTCCCCCGGGTGCGGGACACCTATGCCCGCATCGGCGTCGCCGCCGAGGTGGCGCCCTTCTTCCAGGATCTGCCCGCCCGCATGGCGGCGGCACAGCTTGTCATTTCGCGCTCGGGCGCCTCCACGGTGGCGGAACTGGCGGCGCTCGGCCGCCCCGCCCTTCTGGTGCCCCTGCCCAACGCCCTCGACCAGGACCAGGCGGCCAATGCCCGCTCCCTGGAGCGCATCGGCGGCGCCCGTGTGATGCCGCAGGCCAATTTCACCCCGGACACGCTGGCGCAGACCCTTGGCGAACTCGCAGGCAACCCCGCCGCATTGACAGCCATGGCCGAGGCGGCCAGAAGCGCCGGCGCGCTCGATGCCGCCGAACGGCTCGCCGACCTCGTGGCGCGCTTGGCGGCGGGCCAGCCGGCCGCGCCTCTCTTTAAGCCGGGGCAACCGACCCCGGCACCCGATTTCAGGCGACAGCGGCGCACCCGCTGGCGCCGGCACCAAGGACACGCAGGATGAAGCTCCCCCAAGCCCTCGGCTCGATCCATTTCGTCGGCATTGGCGGCATCGGCATGAGCGGCATTGCCGAGGTGCTGCACAATCTGGGCTACCAGGTGCAGGGCTCGGACGTGTCCGAGAGCGCCAATGTGAAGCGCCTGCGCGAGAAGGGCATCACCGTCCAGATCGGCCATGCGGCCGAGAACGTGGCCGATGCGGGCGTGGTGGTGGTGTCCTCCGCCATCAAGCGCGACAATCCCGAGCTGATGGCCGCCCGCGCCCGCCGCCTGCCGGTGGTGCGCCGGGCGGAGATGCTGGCCGAGCTGATGCGGCTGAAAAGCTGCGTCGCCATTGCCGGCACCCACGGCAAGACCACCACCACCTCCCTGGTGGCCACCTTGCTCGATGCCGGCGCCATGGACCCCACCGTCATCAATGGCGGCATCATCAACGCCTACGGCACCAATGCGCGCCTGGGCGATGGCGAATGGATGGTGGTGGAGGCGGATGAGAGCGACGGCACCTTCCTGAAGCTGCCGGCCGAGGTGGCCATCGTCACCAATATCGACCCCGAGCATCTCGACCACTTCAAGACCTTCGACAAGGTGCAGGACGCCTTCAAGGCCTTCGTGGAGAACGTGCCCTTCTATGGCTTCGCCGTCATGTGCATCGACCATCCGGTGGTCCAGGCCATGGTGGGGCGCATCGAGGACCGCCGCATCATCACCTATGGGGAGAACCCGCAGGCGGACGTGCGGCTCGTGGACGTGGACCTGAAGGGCGGCATCACCAAGTTCGGCGTGGTGTTCCGCGACCGGGCCGGAAACGTGGTCCACCGCATCGACGGCCTGCGCCTGCCCATGCCCGGGCGGCACAATGCGCTCAACGCCACCGCCGCCATCGCGGTGGCCCATGAACTGGGCGTGTCGGACGCCCGCATCGTGGAGGCCCTGTCCCAGTTCGGCGGCGTGAAGCGGCGCTTCACCCGCACGGGCGAGTGGAACGGCGTCACCATCTTCGACGATTACGGCCACCATCCGGTGGAGATCGCCGCCGTGCTGCGCGCCGCACGGGCCGCCACCGACGGGCAGGTGATCGCGGTGGTGCAGCCCCACCGCTATTCCCGCCTCGCCTCGCTGTTCGACGACTTCTCCACCTGCTTCAACGACGCCGACCATGTGATCGTCGCCCCCGTCTATGCGGCCGGAGAGGCGCCCATCGAGGGGGCGGACCGGGATCACCTGGTGCAGGGCCTGCGGGCGCGCGGCCATCGCTCGGTGATGGCGCTGGAAGGCCCGGAGGCGCTGGCCGGCATGGTGGGCAAGCTGGCCCGGCCGGGCGACTATGTGATTTGCCTCGGCGCCGGCACCATCACCCAATGGGCCTATGCGCTGCCCGAGGAACTGGCCAAGCTGCCGCCGGCCTGATCCACCGACCAGAAGTCCCGCGCCTCCGTCGGCAGGCGATCCAGCACCGCCGCGAAGGCAGCCGCGTCCACATGGCGGCGCAACGCGCGGGCGGTGTCGGCGATGCAGGTGTCCGGTGCGAAATTGTGGTGCCGCCGCAGCGCCTGCGCCTCCCGTGTCCAGTCCGCGCGGTCGCCGAACGGCGCGCGCGGGGCGTCGGGGTCCCAATCGGCCACGAAAATGGCCCGCACCACCGGGGGCAGCACCCCGGCGAAGCGGAGCGCGTCGGCCAGCGACAGCCGCCGCCGGAAGGTGAGCAGCACCGCCTGCACCATGGTGTAGACTTGGTTGCGGGTGGCAAGGCCGGAGGTCTCCCGCGCATCGGCGAGGAAGCGCTCGAAGTCTTCCGTCGTGTGCTGGTACTCCAGGGGCATGGGCATGGGCGGCTCGCGGACATCAGGCTCGGACCCGGCCAGGGAGACGACGAGGCGCACAACCCGTCAACCGGTCACGCACACGCAGCCCTCAGAGGCGGCGTGGATGCTCAGTTTTCCGCCTCCCTCCTCCCCGCTGTCCACCGCATGCGGGAGCTTCGCCCTTGCAACAGTTGCACTGGGGGGCGCGAGGGGATAGGTCAAAGGCCGTTTCAATGACCTGGGCGCGACCACCATGAACCGTACCCTTGTGGTGGCGGCGGCGAGCGTCGTCATCGGGATCCTGGTGCTCGCGCTGAAGACCGGGGCGTGGTGGGTCACCGGCTCCGTGGCGCTTCTGTCCGACGCGCTGGAGAGCATCATCAATGTGGCGGCCTCGCTGGCCGCCCTGGTGGCGCTCAACATCAGCCAGCGCCCCGCCGACGACAACCACCAGTATGGCCACCACAAGGCCGAATACATTTCCGCCGTGCTGGAAGGCGTGCTCATCGTGGTGGCCGCAGGCTCCATCCTGCGGGAATCCTATTACGGCCTTCTGGACCCGCGCCTGCCAGACCAGCCCTATCAGGGCATGCTGCTGAACGGCATCGCTACAATCATCAACGCCGTCTGGTGCGTGGTGCTGCTGCGGTCGGGCCGCAAATGGCGCTCGCCCGCCTTGGTGGCGGACGGCAAGCATCTGATGACCGACGTGGTCACCTCCGGGGGCGTGCTGGCGGGCTTCGTGCTGGTGCCCATCACCGGCTGGCCCATGCTGGACCCGCTGCTGGCGGGCATTGTCGCCCTCAACATCCTGTGGACCGGCTGGACGCTCATGCGCGATTCGGTGGGCGGGCTCATGGATGCCGCCCCGCCGGCGGACGTGGTGGCGCGCATCCGCGAATTGGTCTCGCTCCATGCGGATGGCGCGCTGGAGGCCCACGATTTGCGCACCCGCCATGCGGGCCGCATGACCTTCGTGGAATTCCACCTGGTGGTGCCCGGAGAAATGACGGTGGCCGCCGCTCACGAGATCTGCGACCGCATCGAGAGCGCGTTCGAGGCGGACATGGAGGACATGGTCATCACCATCCATGTGGAGCCGGAAGCCGAGGCCAAGCACAAGGGCGTGGTGGTGCTCTGACAGGACCGGCACCGTGGCGCTTTCCACAAGGGCCGCGCTGGCCTAAGGCTTGAGCCATGCCCACTCCCGCTTCCGCTCCCTCCTTTCCCGATCTGGTCCCGGCTCTGTCCGCCGCCTTGCCCTCGCTCCGGGGCAAGCTGACGGCCAATGAGCCGCTGGCGAACCTCACCTGGTTCCGCGTCGGCGGTCCGGCGCAGGTGCTGTTCGCCCCGGCGGACGAGGACGACCTGGCCTATGCGCTCGCCGGCTTTCCCGCCGACCTGCCGGTGACCGTGATCGGGCTCGGCTCCAATCTCATCGTGCGTGATGGCGGCGTGCCGGGCATCGTGATCCGGCTGGGGCGCGGCTTTTCCGAGATTGTAGTTGAAGGCACCCGTGTGCGCGCCGGGGCCGGCGTGCCCGACGTGAAGGTGGCGCGGGCGGCGGCGGATGCGGGGCTGAAGGGCCTCGCCTTCCTGCGCGGCATTCCCGGCGCCATCGGCGGGGTGCTGCGCATGAATGGCGGCGCCTATGGCGGGGAAACCAAGGACGCCCTCGTCTCCTGCCGCGCCGTCTCCCGCGACGGGCGCGTCCATACCCTCACCAACGCCGACATGGGCTTCACCTATCGCCATTGCGACGTGCCCGACGACTATATCTTCACCGAGGCCCTGTTCCGCTGCGAGCCCGGCGACCCGGCCGAGATCGCGGCGGAGATGGAGCGCATCACCTCGGCGCGCGAGGCCACCCAGCCCATCAAGAGCCGCACCGGCGGCTCCACCTTCAAGAACCCGCCGGGCCAGAAAGCCTGGCAATTGGTGGATGCGGCCGGCTGCCGGGGCTTGACGCTGGGCCGGGCGCAGGTGTCGGAACTCCACACCAATTTCCTCATCAATCTGGGCGGCGCCACCGCCGCCGAGATCGAGGGCCTGGGCGAGGAGGTCCGCCGGCGCGTCCTCGAGGCGTCGGGCATTCTCCTGGAATGGGAAATCAAGCGCATCGGCCTCGCCTGAGGCGCTCCGCCAAAAGATACCTGCAAATCTCCCCGATCCCGCTCTCCTCTTAGGGAATTGGAAGCAAGCGCTCCGCTCTAATGAGGCCCGACCCGCCGCGTCCCGTGGACGTGATTCCGCGCCGAGGACGCGGCGCGGGGGTGATTCGAAGGGCGATCATGGCGAAGCATGTGGCGGTTCTGATGGGCGGATGGTCCGCCGAGCGTGAGGTCTCCCTGCGCTCCGGCGCGGCCTGTGCCACGGCGCTGGAAGGCGCCGGCTACAAGGTCACCCGCGTGGACGTGAAGCGCGATGTCGCCGAGGAACTGGCCCGCCTGAAGCCCGACGTGGCCCTCAACGTGCTGCATGGCCGCCCCGGCGAGGACGGCACCATCCAGGGCATCCTGGAAATCCTGCGCATTCCCTATTCCCATTCCGGCGTGCTCGCCTCCGCCCTCGCCATGGACAAGGCCCAGGCCAAGATCGTGATGGCGGCGGCCGGCGTGCCCGTCGCCGCCGGCCGCGTGGTCTCCCGCGCCGAGGCCGCCAAGGCCCATGTGATGGAGCCGCCTTATGTGCTGAAACCCGTGGCGGAAGGCTCCAGTGTCGGCGTCTTCATCGTCCGCGAGGGCCAGGAGCATCCGCCACAGGAACTGTTCCGGCCCGACTGGAAGCACGGGGAAATGCTGCTGGCGGAACGCTTTATCCCCGGCATGGAGCTCACTTGCGCAGTGATGGGGGACGAGGCCCTGGGTGTGATCGAGATCGAATCCACCCAGGCCTTCTACGATTATGAATCCAAATATGCGCCAGGCGGCTCCCAGCACATTCTTCCCGCGCGGGTTTTACCTGAAATTTACCAACAAGTGCGGATACTTACATTGAAGGCGCACAAGGCGCTCGGATGCCGGGGCGTCTCCCGTGCGGACTTCCGCTTCGATGATCGCACCGGCGATGCGAGCGGGCTGGTCTGCCTGGAGGTCAACACCCAGCCCGGCATGACGGAAACCTCCCTTGTGCCCGATTTGGCGGTCCATGCGGGCCATACGTTCAGCGAGCTTGTGACATGGATGGTCGAGGACGCGTCCCTGGACCGGTGAGCGGCCCCCGCGCCGACGCACCGACCCGCCGGCCGGCACGTCCGCCGGCCCCGCCCCGCGAACCGGCGCCCGCCAGCCGCACCGCTCTGTTCCTGCGGCGCATGACGGTGCGCCTGTCCTCCTCCCGGCTCGGCCGGCGCGGCGCGAGCCTGCTCGCGACCCTCGTCATCGGCGGCTTCACCGCCTATGGCGTGGTGCTGGGCGGCCATGTGGAGGAAGCACGGGAATTCGTGGTCGATCTGGGCGACGCGGCGGCGAACGTGGCCGGCTTCAAGGTGAAGCAGGTCAATCTGTCCGGCCAGAATCACGTCACCCCCCAGGAGATCCTGGCCACCGCCGGCATCAAGGCGACCACGTCCATCCTGTTCGTGGACGCGGATGCCACCCGCGCCGAACTGGAAACCTTGCCCTGGATCGCCAGCGCCTCGGTGCGCAAGATCTATCCGGACCGCATCGACATCGCGATCGTGGAGCGGGAGGCCTATGCGCTCTGGCAGATCAACGGCCAGATCAAGGTGATCGCCCGCGACGGCATGCCCATCGCGCCCTATTCGGATGATCCGCGCTACGTGAACCTGCCCATCGTGGTGGGCGAAGGGGCGGAAAAGCGCGTCGTCGAGATCGTCGAATCGCTCGCCCGGGTGCCCGCGCTGCGCGACCAGGTGCGCGCCGCCATCCTGGTGGCGGACCGGCGCTGGACGCTGAAGCTGCGCAACGGCATCGACGTGCGCCTGCCGGAGGATGGCCTCGATAAGGCCCTTCTCCAGCTCGCTGACCTCGACCGTGAAAAGCGGCTTTTGACCCGTGACATCACCATCGTCGACCTGCGCCTGCCCGACCGGGTGGTGGTCCGCCTGTCGGACGCGGCGGCGGAAGCCCGCATGCAGATGCTGAAAGCCAAGGCCAAGGCGAAGAAGGGAGGACCGGCGTGAGACATCGTCTGGCTCAGGGTTTCGCGCCGAAGATGCGCCCGATCGCCCCCAAGAAGAGCGGCATCATCGCGGTTCTCGATATCGGCACCAGCAAGATCGTCTGCGCCATTGCGCGGCTCAAACCCCGCGGCGCCTCCGACGTGCTGCGCCGGCGCACCCATTCCATCGACGTGCTCGGCATCGGCCACACCCGCGCCCATGGCGTGAAGGGTGGCGCCATCGTCGACATGGCCCGCGCCGAAATGGCCATTCGCCAAGCCGTCGACATGGCCGAGCGGGCCTCGGGGGTGCAGATCGCCTCGGTGATCCTCGGCGTCTCCGGCGCCCGGCTCGCTTCCCAGCATTACGAGGCGGCGGTGCGCCTGACCTCGCCGGCGGTGGAGGAGTTCGACATCCGCCGCGTGCTGGAAGCCGCCTCCACCTATGCGGTGGGCGACGGGCGGGCGGTGATGCACGCGCTCCCCGTGGGCTATTCGCTGGACGGGCGCGCCGGCATCGGCGAGCCGTGCGGCATGCTGGGCCGGGAACTCGGCGTCGACATGCATGTGGTCACGGGCGACCTGACCTCTTTGAAGAATCTGGTGCTCTGCGTGGAGCGCTGCCACCTGGGCATCGAGGCCATGGTGGCCGCGCCTTATGCCGCGGCCCTCTCCTCGCTCACCGACGACGAGATGGAACTGGGCGTCACGCTCATCGACATGGGCGCGGGAACCACCACCTTCTCCATCGTGTCCGGCGGCCACTGCGTCTACGTGGACGGCATCGCGGTGGGCGGCCAGCACATCACCAATGACGTGGCGCGCGGCCTGCCCGCACGACTTGCCGATGCCGAGCGGCTGAAATGCCTGCACGGCGCCGTGGTGGCGGTGTCCTCCGACGACCATGACATGCTCACCATCCCCCCGCTTTCGGGCGACGAGCGCGACCAGCCCAACATGGTGCCCAAGTCCCGCCTCGTGACCATCGTGAAGCCACGGGCAGAAGAGATCGTGGAACTGATTCGCGATCGCCTGAAGGCCTCCGGGCATGCGGGCGATGCGGGACGGCGGCTCGTCCTCACCGGCGGAGCCGCGCAATTGCAGGGACTTGCAGATCTGATGGGACGAATCATCGGTCCTCAGGTCAGAATCGGGCGTCCCCTCGGCGTCTCCCGACTGCCGGAAGCGGCGCGCGGCGCCGCCTTCGCGGTGGCGGCGGGCCTGATGGTCTATCCCCAGGTGGCGGGGCTCGAACATTTCGAGCCGCGGCGCCGGCAGGCGGTGGGCGCGGACGGGGGCACCTATTTCGGCCGCGTTGGACGCTGGCTGAGGGACAGCTTTTAGAGATGGTTAACGAGATTCGCCTTAACTGTTCGGCGAGCCTCGGATTCGGACGGCGGCACGGCGCTTCGGGCGCGACGGAGTGAGAAAATGTCGATCAACCTTCAGATGCCCGACATTCGGGAGTTGCGGCCCAGGATCACCGTGTTCGGCTGCGGTGGCGCCGGCGGCAACGCGGTGAACAACATGATCACCGCCGGTCTTACCGGCGTCGAGTTCGTGGTGGCCAACACCGATGCGCAGGCCCTGTCCCTCTCCAAGGCCGAGCGCCTGGTGCAGATGGGCGTCGCCGTGACCGAAGGTCTGGGCGCGGGCTCGCAGCCGGAAGTGGGCCGCGCGGCGGCTGAAGAGGTGATCGACGAGATCCGCGACCACCTGTCCGGCTCGCACATGGTCTTCATCACCGCCGGCATGGGCGGTGGCACCGGCACCGGCGCCGCCCCCGTCGTCGCCCGGGCTGCCCGTGAGCTCGGCATCCTGACGGTCGGCGTGGTGACCAAGCCCTTCCACTTCGAGGGCCAGCGCCGCATGCGCGTCGCCGAGCACGGCATCAACGAGCTTCAGAAGACCGTCGACACGCTGATCGTCATCCCGAATCAGAATCTGTTCCGCGTCGCCAACGAGAAGACCACCTTCGCCGACGCCTTCGCCATGGCGGACCAGGTGCTCTATTCGGGCGTTGCCTGCATCACCGACCTGATGGTGAAGGAAGGCCTCATCAACCTCGACTTCGCCGACGTGCGCGCCGTGATGCGCGACATGGGCAAGGCGATGATGGGCACGGGCGAGGCCTCCGGCGACAAGCGCGCCATCCAGGCGGCCGAGGCGGCCATCGCCAACCCGCTGCTGGACGAGACCTCCATGCGCGGCGCCGGCGGCCTGCTCATCTCCATCACCGGCGGCAACGACATGACGCTCTTCGAGGTGGACGAGGCGGCGACCCGCATCCGCGAGGAAGTGGATCCCGACGCCAACATCATCCTCGGCGCCACCTTCGACCAGTCGCTGGACGGCATCATCCGCGTGTCCGTGGTGGCCACCGGCATCGACCCGGCCGTCATCCCCGAGCAGATCCAGTATCGCGGCGAGAGCAGCCCCGACCTCCAGGGCCGCAAGATGTCCAATGCCGGCCGCGCCGCGGTGGAGGCCGCCCGCGAAACGCAGATCCGCAACGCCGTGGCATCCATCTCGGCTGAGGACCTGATGGCCCTCGACAGCCTCGCCGCCTCCGCGCCCGCCCCCACCACCCAACGGCCGATGGCTCCCGAGCCCGCGCCCCAGCAGGCCGTCGCCATTGACGACGTGACCATCCGCGCGGCGGCGCCGAAGCCGTCTTTTTTCGCCGAACCTGAGCCGCAGGCTCCGCCTCCACCGGCCCCGGTGGAAGACGAGTTTGCCCCCTACATCCCCCCGCAGGCCCAGCGGCCGCGCGCGCCCCGCATGCCCCGCGTGGACGAACTGCCCATGCCCGCCCAGAACCAGATCCGCGCCCAGCGCGGCGAGCCGCCGGTGGAGCAGAAGCGCATGACGCTGCTGCAGCGCCTCGCCCATGTGGGCATCGGCCGCCGCGAAGAGGAGCCGGAGCCCGCGCCCCAGCAGGCCCCCCGCCGCGACCAGCCCAGCATGCGCGGTCCGGATCCCCGCACCGCCCAGCGCCCGGCGGGCCGCCCCGGCGATCCGGTGTCGGAATTCGCCAAGCGTCCGGCCACCCGCCCCACGGCGGAGGTACCCACGCGCCATGCCCCCCAGGGCGGCCATGACGACGACCAGCTGGAGATTCCCGCCTTCCTGCGTCGCCAGGCGAACTGACCGCACGGCTCCGATTCGCTCACGGGGTCTGTAACACTGCCCTTGCGCCCGGACGAACATCCGGGCGCAAGTGTTTGATAACTAAAAATAAACGAAGTTCCTGCGTCGGTAACAGCCGGTAAGCAAGCGTGATTTGGCGCGGCGCAACAAGGCGACTAGGTTCACCCTCGAACCGATCAGTTCGCCGGCAGGGACACCCTCTTAGGATGACACCCATCAAGCACGGCGGATTTGGGATGGTGCGGTGAAACTTTAGGGGCGGAAGTGCGACGGCCAAGGCCGCGGCGGCTTCCGAGGCGGAATGGCTCGCGAGATGCAGACGACCCTGGCCGGAGAGGCCACGCTCAAGGGCGTGGGCGTTCACGGCGGCATCGAAGCCACCCTCACCCTGAAGCCCGCCCCCAGCGACACCGGTCTCGTCTTCGTCCGCACCTTCGCTGATCAGGCCCCCCGCAAGGTGGCCGTCTCCCGCCAGTCGGTGCAGGCCACGGAGCTGGCCACCGTGCTGGGCGACAAGTCCGGCATCCTGGTCTCCACCGTCGAGCATGCCCTGGCCGCCTTCACCGGCCTCGGCGTCGACAATGCGGTGATCGAGATCGACGGCCCGGAAGTTCCGATCCTCGATGGCAGCGCGGCCCGCTTCGTGGAGGCCATCGAGCAGGCCCGCGTGGTGGAGCTTCCCGCCCGCCGCAAGTATCTCAAGGTGTTGAAGCCCATCCGGATCGAGGCCGGCGCCTCCTTCGGCGAGTTGCTCCCCTATGATGCGGGCTTCCGCCTCGAAGTGGAGATCGAGTTCGCCAATGCGCTCATCGGCCGCCAGCGCTTCGCCGCCAATCTCACGCCTGCCGTGTTCCGCAAGGACCTGGCCGCCGCCCGCACCTTCGGCTTCCTGAAGGACGTGGAGCGCCTGCGCGCCGCCGGCTATGCCCGCGGCGCCTCCCTCGACAACACGGTCTGCGTGGGCGACGACGGCATCCTCAACGAGGACGGCCTGCGCTTCTCCGACGAATTCGTGCGCCACAAGGCCATGGACGCGGTGGGCGACCTGACGCTCGCCGGCCTGCCGCTCCTGGCGCGCTACCGCTCCTTCCGCGGCGGCCACAAGCTGAACTTCCAGGTGGTGGACGCGCTCCTTGCCGACCGTTCGGCCTTCGCCATTGTCGAGGCCCCTGCCCGTGCCCGCCGCGAAGGTGCGGAACTGGCCATTGGCAGCCCGGTCCTGGCCTTCGCCCCCGAGCTGTGATCGCCCGTCGCCCTCCGCGACCCCTGACCTTTCTCCAGAACCGGCCGACCTTCCCAGGTGCGGCCGGTTTTGCATTTCTGCGGCCACAGTGGACTTTCGTTCTGCCGGATTCCCGCGTATTTGCCTTCTCTTCATGGATGGGCGCCACAATGCCGTCCGAAAGCCCCGTTAGCGGGCTAGATGCGCGAGGGGTGTGGGACAGCCGTGCTGTGCCGCCGCGCGCATCTGGACCGCGGGCTGGTCGGACCGGGGGGCGGGACGCCCGGCACGGGGTTCTGGATGGGGTGAGGGTCGAGATGGCCGCCAGTGCGGCGTGCCTGTCGGCTCGACATTGAGGCGGACGTTCCGGTGGCACCAGGTTTGGGGCCGGCGCCGGACGCCAGCCAGCGATTGGAATTGGATCTTCACGTGATGCGCCTGTTCTTCGACGCCGCCTCCCTGCGCACCCTGCCTCTTCGCACCTTCGGCCAGCGCACATTCGGCCTGCTCGGTGCCGTCCTGGTGGCGGCCAGCCTTTCCGCCTGCGCCAGCAACAAGGAAGAGATCATCCCGCCCGACGAGCCGGCGGAGAAGATCTACAATGAGGGCCTGACCCTCATGAACAAAGGCGACCTGACTGGCGCTGCCCAGCGCTTCGAGGATCTGGACAAGACCCATCCCTATTCGGAATGGGCCCGCAAGGCGCTCCTGATGGACACCTATGTCTATTACGAGGCCGGCAAGTATGACGAGGCCATTGGCGCCGGTAAGCGCTATTTGACGCTCCATCCCGGCTCGGCCGATGCCGCCTATGCCTCCTATCTGGTGGCCTCGGCCTATTATGACAACATTCCCGACGTCACCCGCGACCAGCGCGCCACCCGTCAGGCGCTCGACGCACTCGACGACGTGATCCGTAAATATCCCAACACCGAATATGCCGCCGCCGCCCGCAAGAAGGCGGAGGTCGCCCGCGACCAGCTGGCCGGCAAGGAAATGGTGATCGGGCGCTACTATCTGGAACAGCGCAATTATGTGGGTGCCATCAACCGCTTCAAGGTGGTGGTGACGCAGTACCAGACCACCCGCCAGGTTGAAGAGGCGCTGTTCCGCCTGACCGAGGCCTATATGGCCATGGGCATCGTCAATGAGGCGCAGACGGCGGCGGCGGTTCTGGGCTACAATTTCCCTGACAGTCCGTGGTACAAGGACGCCTACAAGCTGGTCCAGGCCGGCGGCGTGCTGCCGCAGGAAAACAAGGGCTCCTGGATCAGCCAGGCATTCAAGAAAATGGGCCTCGGCTGACCTGCCATGCTGTCCTCTCTCTCGATCCGGGACATCGTTCTGATCGAGAAGCTTGATCTCGCGCTTTCGGACGGCCTCACCGTCCTGACCGGCGAGACCGGCGCCGGCAAATCCATCCTGCTCGATTCGCTCTCTTTGGCCCTCGGCGGCCGGGGCGATGGCGGCTTGGTGCGCCATGGCGAGAGCAAGGGACAGGTCACGGCCGTCTTCGACCTGCCCCTCGACCATCCGGCCCGCGCCTTGCTGGCGGAGGCGGAGATCCCCTCCGACGAGGGCGAGATCGTCATCCGCCGGGTGCAGATGGCCGATGGGCGCACCCGCGCCAGCATCAACGAACAGCCTGTGAGCGTGCAGACCTTGCGGGTGCTGGGCACCCTGCTGGTGGAGCTGCACGGCCAGCATGCGGACCGCGCCTTGGTGGAGCCGGCGAGCCACCGCGCGCTGCTGGACGCCTTCGGGGGCCTCGCCCCCGCTGCTGCCGAGGTGAGCCGGCTCTGGCGCACCTGGCGGGACACCCGCGAGGAGGCCGAAGCCGAGCGGGCCAGGCTCGACGCCGCCGCGCGCGATGCCGACTATATCCGCCACGCCGTGGAGGAATTGACCACGCTGGGTCCCGAGCCCGGCGAGGAGACCGCCTTGTCCGAGCGGCGCACCCATATGATGCGCTCGGAGAAGATGGCGGCGGACCTGTCCGACGCGCTGGAAGCGGTGGGCGGCCCGGGCTCGCCCATTCCCGGCCTTGCGGCCGCCGTGCGGCGGCTGGAACGGCGGGCCGGCGAGGCGCAGGAATTGGTGCGCCCGGCGGTGGAGGCCATCGACCAGGCGCTCGACCATCTGGAAAGCGCCCGCGCCCATCTGGAAGCCGCGCTCGCCGATGCGGATTTCGACCCGCGCGAACTGGAGCGCATTGAGGAGCGCCTGTTCGCCCTGCGCGCCGCCGCGCGCAAATATGGCAGCACCATTGAGGACCTGCCGGGCGTCGCCGAGCGCTTCACCGCCCAATTGGCCGCCCTCGACCGGGGCGCGGCCCGGCTCGACCAGCTGGAAAAGGCAGTCGCAGCCGCCGAGGCCGCCTTCCGCGCCGCCGCCGCACGCCTTTCCAAGGCCCGTCAGGCCACGGCCAAGCAATTGGCCGAGGCGGTGAATGCCGAGCTTCCGCCGTTGAAGCTGGAACGGGCCACCTTCTCCGTGGAGGTGGGCGCCGACACCGGCCAGCCGGGCCCGGACGGCTATGACCGGGTGGAATTCTGGGTGCGCACCAATCCCGGCACGCGCCCCGGCCCCATGATGAAGGTGGCCTCCGGCGGCGAGCTGGCGCGCTTCCTCCTGGCACTCAAGGTGGTTCTGGCGGATCGCGGATCGGCCCCCACCCTCATCTTCGACGAGATCGACACCGGGGTGGGCGGCGCGGTGGCAGATGCCATCGGCCAGCGCCTCGCGCGCCTCGCCGGCCGGGTTCAGGTGCTGGCGGTGACCCATGCCCCGCAGGTGGCGGCCCGCGCCGGCCATCATCTGCTGATCGCCAAGGGGCACGACCAAGCCAAGGGCGGCAAGGTGAGCCGCGATGCGCCGGTGGCCACCCGCGTCACACGTCTCGACAGTCCGAGCCGCCGGGAAGAAATCGCCCGCATGCTGGCGGGTGCCAACATCACAGACGAAGCCCGCGCCGCCGCCCAGCGGCTGCTGGGGGTGGACAGCTAAGGCCTTTTCGCGAATCGGGAACCGGTACGCGTGAAGGACATGCGTGAAAGCAAAGAGCGAGAGCCCGCAGAGGCCCTGTTCAGCCGGAACGTCCGAGGCGGGCGGCGGTTCGCAAACCTATCCCGCCAGCGCCGCGATCACCGCATTGAGCACGGGAAAGCCGGCAGGGGTCACCGCCAGCCGGTCGCCGTTCCGGCGCACCAGCCCTTCGGACGCCAGGAGCGCGATCTGCCCCGCATCCAGCGGCCGGCCGGAGAGGCGGGCGTAGCGCGTGAGGTCGATGCCCTCTGACAGGCGCAGGCCCATCAGCAGCATTTCGTCCGCCTGCTCGGCGAGGTCCAGGGTCTCCTGCGAGACCATGCCGTGGCCATCCCGCTCCACCGCCTCCAGCCACCACTCGGGCAGGCGCTCCGTGAAGGTGGCGACGCGCGCCCCGTCCACCGCCAGCCGGCCATGGGCTCCGGGGCCGATGCCGGCATAGGTGCCATAGCGCCAATAGACCAGATTGTGCCGCGCCTGCGCCCCCGGCCGGGCATGGTTGGAAATCTCGTAGGCGGGAAGACCCGCCTCCGCCGTGATCTCCTGCGTCACGTCCCACAAGGCGCGGGCATGGTCGTCATCGGGGATGAGAAGCTTTCCGGCGGAATAGAGCTTCTCATACATGGTGCCCGGCTCGATGGTGAGCTGGTAGAGCGAGAGATGCTCGCAGCCCTCGGCGATGGCGCGCCTGAGCTCTTGCGCCCAGTCCTCCGGTGTCTGGTCCGGGCGGGCATAGATGAGGTCGAAGGACACGCGCGGGAAGGCGGCGCGGGCGATGGCGACGGCTTTGAGCGCCTCATCCACCGAATGCATGCGTCCGAGCTTTTTGAGATCCTCAGGCACCAGCGACTGCACGCCCAGCGACACCCGGTTGACCCCAGCGGATCGATAGCCGGCAAATCGCTCCGCTTCCACGCTGGTGGGATTGGCCTCCAGCGTGATCTCCACGTCATCGGTGAGCGGCCAGGCGGCGTTCACCGCCTCCAGGATGGCCGCCACGGTCGCCGGCGCCATCAAGGACGGCGTGCCGCCGCCGAAGAACACGCTCTGCCCCGCCCGCGGCCCGGACAGCGCCCGCATGTGCGCGATCTCGCGCCGGAAGGCGGCGACGAAGCGCGCCTGGTCGGGCGGGGCGTGCCGCACATGGCTGTTGAAGTCGCAATAGGGGCATTTGGCCAGGCAAAAGGGCCAATGCACATAGACCCCGAAGCCGCCCGCCGTATCCTGCGCGGGGTGAAGGGAGAGCGCGCTCACCCTTCCAGGCACGCCTGCGCCAGCTTGCGGAAGGCCCGCGCGCGATGGGAGAGGCCGAAGCCCAAGGGTGGCATGGAATGCTTCTCCTCGGCCGTCATCTCCGCGAAGGTGCGGTCATGGCCCTCCGGTACGAACATGGGATCGTAGCCGAAGCCCTTGGCGCCGCGCACCGGCCACACCAGCGTGCCCGACACCACGCCCTCGAACTCCTCCAGGTGGCCGTCCGGCCAGGCGATGCAGAGCGCCGAGACGAAGCTGGCGGTGCGCTGCTCGGGTGTGGTGGCGCCACGGGTGATGAGCAGGGCCTGCACATTCTGCATGGCCAGCTCGAAGTCCTTGTCGGGACCGGCCCAGCGGGCGGTATAGATGCCGGGCTGGCCGCCCAGCGCGTCCACGCACAGGCCGCTGTCATCGGCGAAGGCGGGCAGGTCCGCCGCCTTCGCCGCCGCCACGGCTTTGAGCCGCGCATTCTCGGCGAAGGTGACGCCGGTCTCCTCCGGCTCGGGCAGGCCGAGCTCGCCGGCCGAGACCGCCTCCACGCCGTACGGCTCCAGCAGCATGCGCATTTCGATGAGCTTGCCGGGATTGTGGGTGGCGACCACGAGGCGACCGGTGAGACGGCGGTGGGACATCAGGCGATGGCTTCCTTCTGGAGCGCGACCAGGCGGTCGATGCCGGTGCGGGCGAGACCCAGGAGCGACAGGAGTTCGTCCTGGCTGAAGGGGGTCTTCTCGGCCGTGCCCTGGATCTCCACGATGCCGCCGGTTCCTGTCATGACGAAATTGGCGTCGGTCTCCGCCTTGCTGTCCTCGGCATAGTCGAGGTCCAGCACGGGCGTCCCGTTATAGATGCCGCAGGACACCGCCGCCACATGCTGGCGCAGCGGGATCTCCTTGACCATGGAGCGGGCATGCATCCAGGCAAGGCAGTCATAAAGGGCGATCCAGGCGCCGGTGATGGCGGCGGTGCGGGTGCCGCCATCGGCCTGGAGCACGTCACAGTCCAGCGTGATCTGGCGCTCGCCAAGGCCGACGAGGTCGGTGACCGTGCGCAGCGAGCGGCCGATCAGGCGCTGGATCTCCTGGGTGCGGCCGGAGGGCTTGCCCTGGGTGACCTCGCGGCGGGTGCGCTCCAGGGTGGCGCGGGGCAGCATGGAATATTCCGCCGTCACCCAGCCCCGGCCCTGGCCCTTCAGCCACGGCGGCAGGCGCTCTTCCAGGGTCGCGGCCACCAGCACGTGGGTGTCGCCGAACTTGACGAGGCAGGACCCTTCCGCATGGCGCATCACGCCCCGCTCGAAGGAAACGGGACGCATCTCGTCGGCGGCGCGTCGGCTGGGGCGCATTCGTCTGTCCAATCCGTGGTGAAACTGGGCGCCGGTTGTAGGGGCGGGGAGGCGCGGGGGCAAGGGGGCGACAAGGGGGAGCCGCGTTTCAGGCGTTGAGCGCAGCGCAGGGCAGCCATTAAGATGGAGGTTCGCACCCTGCGGGAATGGGAGCCGATGTTCGAGCACAGATGGGGCCGGCGTCTGATCCTGGTCTTTGGCCTGGCCGTGATCCTCCTCGCCTTCGTCTTTTTCGGGTACCAGCTGTGGTCGAGCATGGTGCACGGCACCGTCTATGGCGGCCCGCGCAGGCACATGAGATGGATCACCCTTCAGGACGATCCGCTCCAGTTCGCCGCGGCGGTCTCCGACGCGCTCTATATGCTTGTCATTCTCCTTGGCGGTGGGCTTCTGGCTGCCTATCTCATCCGGAAAGGGAGAAAGGACAGCGCGGATTGGATCACCTGGAAGGCCCGGCGCCAGCGTCCGCCGCTGGTGGACGGCACCCGCATCTGCCGCGCACCCACGCCCGCGCCGCACCCCTTGCCGCCCCCTCCCCTGAACCCGGAATGACCGCATTGCCCTTGAACCCGTTCATTCCCCCAAATTCCGCCGCCCTCGCCCAGCTGGACGAGCGCTCGCGGGAAATCTTCCGCCAGATCGTGGAGAGCTATCTCGCCACCGGCGAACCGGTGGGCTCGCGCAATCTCTCGCGCATCATCCCCATGACGCTCTCCCCCGCCTCGGTGCGCAATGTGATGGCGGACCTGGAGGCGGCGGGGCTCATCTATGCCCCCCACACCAGCGCCGGGCGCCTGCCCACCGACCAGGGCCTGCGCTTCTTCGTGGATGCGCTGCTGGAGATCGGCGACGTCAACGAGCGCGACCGCAAGAGCATCGAGACCCAGGTGGCCGCCGCCGCCAAGGGCTATTCGGTGGAGGGCATTCTCAGCGAGGCGTCCGCACTCCTCTCTGGCCTTTCGCGCGGGGCAGGCGTGGTGACCGCCACCAAGAGTGACCCGCGCCTCAAGCATGTGGAATTCGTGGCCCTCGACCCGCGCCGGGCGCTGGTGATCCTGGTGTCCGAGGACGGGCAGGTGGAAAATCGCGTCCTACCCTTGCCGGCGGGCCTGCCCGTCTCGGCCCTGGTGGAGGCGACCAATTTCCTCAATGCCCGGGTGCGCGGCCGCACGCTGGGCGAGGCGCGCACCGAGATGGAGGCGCAGACCGCGCAGCTCCGCCGTGAGCTGGACGAGCTGACCGCCCGGGTGGTGGAGGAGGGCTTTGCCTCCTGGTCCGGCGGGGATGCGTCCGAACGCCGCCTCATCGTGCGCGGGCAGGCCAAGCTCCTGGAGGATCTGCGGGCGCTGGAGGACCTGGAGCGCATCCGCCTGCTGTTCGACGATCTGGAGGCGAAAAGCGAGGTGGTGGACCTGCTGGGCCGTGCGGAAGAGGCGCAATCCATGCGCATTTTCATCGGCTCGGAGAACAAGCTGTTCTCCATGTCCGGCTCCTCGACCATCGTCGCGCCCTATCGCGACGGGCAAGGCCGGGTGGTGGGCGTGCTGGGCGTGATCGGCCCCACACGGCTCAATTACGGCCGCATCGTTCCCATGGTGGACTTCACCGCGCGGGTGGTCAGCCGCATTCTGGGAGCGCCCGGGTCCGACTCCGCTTGATTTTTGTCCCCACGATGCCGATATGCGGTTCAAATGGAGGCCGGCCCCCGGCGGGTCGGCATGTGACGTGACGAGGACAGCGTGATGAGCGAGCAGGGTGGCGCGAGCGACAACAATCGCACCAATCCGGCTGCGGACCCGGAAATTGCCGACATGCAGGAACTGGCATCCGCGGCCGCCGACGGTTTCCATGCCGAGCGCGAGCGTCTGGCGGCCGAGGTGGCGGCTTTCAAGGACAAGTATCTGCGCGCCTTCGCTGAGGCGGAGAATATCCGCCGCCGGGCCGAGCGCGAGATTGCCGACGCCAAGACCTATGGCGTGACGTCCTTTGCCCGCGACGTGCTGAACGTGGCGGATGATCTCGCCCGGGCGCTCGGCGCGGTGGAGACCGAGGTGAAGGAGAAGGCCGAGGGCGGCGTGAAGTCGCTCCTGGACGGCCTCGAATTGACCGAGCGCAGCCTTTTGAAGGCGCTGGAAAAGTATGGCGTGCGGCGGATCGAGCCCAAGGGTCAGAAATTCGACCCCCATCTCCATCAGGCCATGTTCGAGATCCCCGACGAGACCGTCCCCTCGGGCACGGTGCTCCAGGTGGTGCAGGCCGGCTATGTGATCGGCGACCGCGTCCTGCGCCCCGCCATGGTGGGCGTCTCTCGCGGCGGTCCCAAAGCCCCCCGCGAGGAGCCCGCCGAGGCCAAGGGCGATGCGGGCGAGGCCGACAAGGCCTGAGCCTTTTTGTTTCTGGACGTGTGCGACGGCCGGGCTTTACCCGGCCGTTTGCGTTTGGAGAAGCGTTCTGGCCGTTTCCCCCGCCCAGACCCCTCCCCTCCATTTCCCCCTCCCCCACCCTCCCCCGCTTTGCGGGAGAGGGGGCCTGTGGCGCTGGGGGAAAGGTCGGGATGACGGACGCTGAGGCAGAGCAGGGCCACCGCCCCGACCGGGCGCACGCAAGTCCCCTCTCCCGCGAAGCGGGGGAGGGATAGGGAGGGGGCGAGGACGGACTCGGCCTCCCGTCGTAAGAAAAATATCCTAGACCATATTCCTATTTCCAGACACCTCTGTTATGGTGTTCCCACCTGGCACCAAGGAGGGGCGCGTCCGGAGCGGCCTGACGGGTGGTGTCGGGGGCGGGTGTCCGACGGGACGGGGACCCCAGCTGATACCCTGAACGAAGCCGTTGCCCTGACCGGTTGAACCCACCGCGCTCATCTTCGGAGCGGCCTCCCGATGACGTTCGGGTTCGTCGATGAGCATCGCGCTGTGTTGCCGGCTCGCGTGATGTGCGCGGCCATCGGGCTGTCGTCCAGCGGCTATTATGCCTGGCGCGCCCGGCCGGAGAGTTTGCGCGCACAGACCAACCGGGCGCTCACCGATGACATCCGGCTGATCCATGCGGAGAGCAGCGGGACCTATGGTGCACCCCGGATCCATGCGGTGCTGCGGGGGAGCGGTCGGCCCGTGGGCCGGTCCCGGATCGAGCGGCTGATGCGACGCGCCGGCATCCGGGGCCTCGCCACCGTGCCAAGGCGCACGCGGACGACCGACAGCCGCCATTCCTATCCGATCGCTCCCAACAGGCTCGCCCGCAACTTCATGACCTGCGCCCCGAACCAGATTTGGCTGGCGGATCTCACCTACATCCCCACAGGCGAAGGCTGGCTCACCCTTGCCGGCGTGCTCGACATGCACACCCGCAAGCTGGTCGGCTGGTCCATCCGCGAGACCTTGCACACCCAGATTGCGCTGGAAGCCCTCGCCATTGCCATCGCGCGTCAGAGGCCGGCACCCGGCCTGATCCACCATTCGGACCGCAGCATCCACCCAATACGCTTCCGAAGCCTATCGCGGGGCGCTTGCCACCGCGGGCATCACCCCATCCATGAGCCGCAAGGGCGATTGCTGGGACAATGCCCCCATGGAAAGCTTCTTTCACACCCTGAAAACCGAGCGGGTCCATCATCGCCTCTATGCCACCCGGGCCGAGGCGCGGCGGGATCTGTTCGGATACATCGAAGGCTTCTACAATTCCCGCCGTCTGCACTCGGCCATCGGCTACATCAGCCCGACCGAGATGGAACGCAGAGCGGCTTAACCCCGTCCACTTTTTCGGGGGAAGATCAGAGGTCTCGCCACGCGATACGATCGCCGCCCGGACAATTTCCTCGCTGCCCTCAAGCTCGCCGCAACACGCATCTGGATCAATGCATTATGCGTCCACTGCCTAGGTGTGAGCTTTCAATAGGTTGTCCATCCGGCGCGGCTCGAGGAAGCCGGGAAAATAGCTGCCCTTGCGCAGCTTGGCGATGCCAGCTTCACCGTTCCGGCGCGCGCCTCCCAATCCGTTCGCGGTAGCCGTTGCGCTGGGCAAGAGGGCCCGGTCTTTCTCGCCACAGGCCGCGCCCGTCATGGCGCCGACCTCCAGTTCCATCGGGGCTCTCGGCCGCAACGCCGATCATCTCGCGCAATGGGTCGGCGCCGGGGGAGTTCTCCCAGAGGTCGCGGAAGCTCATCATGCCCCTCGTCCTCAGTGGATCTTTCGGTCTGGCGTTGGTGTCAGCAACCAGACCCTAACCGAACATCCCCTGTGACCACCTTTGCCTCTGCCACTGCCTCTGCCTTCACCTACACCACATCACGGGGCACGATCAGCGGTCGCCCGTTGTTCGGCGGACAGATCTTCGATGAGATCCAAGATCACCCGATCAGCCGTCATCGCAAGGTGATCAAGCTCGGCATCAAACGTGCAAGGCCCATCCGCGAGGGCGCGCACCATTCGAGTATCGCGGACGAGGACGCCCGTGTCGAGCCAGTGGCGCAATTCCGCCTCATCCGGAAAGCAGCGCAGAAACGCGCGTTCAAGTGCGCCGGGTTCATCGAGCTCCCAGAGATAGCGCGTTTGCCAGGAAATTCCGCGATTCAGATCGGGATTCCGTTCAAAAACAGCACCGAATGCGGCAACCTTTTTGGCAAACTGATCAAAGCTGCGCAATGGATAATGGAAGATCATCGCCGACCCATTCGGCCTCGGCTGTAGTCTTTCCCCAGCGTGCGAGATAATTCCGTGCCCCGCCATCATGATCTCCCCCATCTCCTTGAGAAGGAAGACGACTTTGGGCCCAATTTTGACCATATGAACGGGATAATCGAACGTGATATCGCGATCCCCTCGGGTCACCTTGCTGCGGTAGTCTTCGGGGTGAAAGGGGCGACGGTTACGATAGATATGGGTCGTGGGCGCGCCGTCGGGTGAGCCGACCGCCGCGCGCGGCGCGAACATGTTGAAGCGCGGAGCGGTGATAACCGGCTCACTCCAATCGAGCTTGGCGAAGCTACCGGTCGTCAGATGCCAAAACTCGTCGCCATCGATTTGCACGACGATTTCGGCGCCCAGTTCGCGTACCCGCGCAAACAGGGCCGCATACCACTGCGACAATTCGATTGCCGCGTCGCGCGCATAGGTGAGAACCGTTAGTGGCAAACCCTCAGCGGTCAGGGCACGCAGGATGTCTGCCGTCGCATCAGCCGAACCATGATCCAAAATCACGAAATGATCGACGCCCAGGCGTGCATGATGCCTGATATTCGCCTCGATGATATCGCCTTCGTCGCGGATCATCATAATTGCCGCGACCCGCCGCGGTTCGATTTCTGTCGTCATTGCCGCGGCTCCAAAGCCTCTGAGAGGGGGGGCAGGGGATCGAACGCTTTGATCCGCTCGAACGCCGCTTCGGCTCGTGCGCGGCGACGCTCGGGCTCGAAAAGCCAAGCCCGGGCCACCTCGCCCGGATCCTCGGCCGCCGACCAATAGGCGCAAAGCCCGTCCAGATCCGGTTGGGCAACTGCAGGCGCTTCAGACAAGACGAAGGTGCGCAGATGCGCCATTTCCACCAGCCTCATCGGGCCGATGTGGGTAAAAGGGAGCGCACGCCCGAGGCTGAGCACGATTTTCGACCGCGCTGCACGGGCATTGCGCAGAAACAGCGGCGTAGCCTGTGAGGGCGTTTGCACCAGCACCGGCACCGTTTTCTCGATCCGCTCCAAAACGGCGGCGCGATGCGCATCGACATTGCCGAAGAAATAGAGGTCGATCGTCCTGTCGCCTTCGCTAATCACGCTTTCCGGTTCGAAGGTCTTTACGTAACCGGGCATGATCCGCCGAGAAAACACCCCTAGGCGCGCCATCTCCCGGGCACTTTCCTCAAAATAGGATAGAAAGAACCGGCAACGGTCGCGAAATTTTCGGGACCGATCGGCGAAAAGCCACGATGTCTCCGGCTTGAAATTCACCATACCAGCGGCGATGTACTCAACGTCGAAGACCCCATATTCACATGTGGAGGCCGCAATGCAGTCTATTTCTTGAGGCGTGAGATATTGAAGACCAATGATTATATTGAGAGCATTCGGCTCGAAAGAACGCGCTTCGATTGTCACCACATGCCCGATCTGGGTCAACCAATGAAGAAGGCTCGTATAGATATCCTCCTTCATGATGGTCCACTGGGGCGTGCGGTCGAAAACGACGATATGAACGCGCGACATTCGACGCCTTTTCGTTATTCGACGACGAAATAGCCGGGGCCGTTCAAGAACGGCACCCGCCGCAGCGCCAGACCGTTCAGCCCAAAGACCTCGCGCAGGGCCGTGGTCTCTCCGGGGAAGCCCGCATCGTTGATCTCGTCCAGCACAACCACGCTGCCGCGGGCGAGCCGAGGCTTGAGTGCCAGCAAGGCATCCCGCGTCGGGCTGAACAGATCCATGTCCAGATATGCCAGGGCTACAATCGTTTCCGGATGGGCTGCAAGATATCGCGGGAGGGTTTCCCGCACGTCTCCTGTCACGATTTCAAACTTACGCTTGTGCGACAGCGGCGCCATGCGCTCGCGTGCTGCGAGCACGCGTTCGAGATAGGCATCGTAGCCCACAGTGGTCCTTACGTTGCCCGGGCGGGCGTAGATGCTGTCACCATCCTCGACTGCCACGTCCACGAAGCCGGTGAAGGTGTCGAAGCCAATAATCCGACGGGAATAATGCGTCGGTTCATACAGCGTCCGGAGATTCATAAAAAAGGAGAGATTCTGGCCCCAGCGGCAACCGAACTCCATCACTACGCCGGGCATGCCAAGAATTTGCCGATAAAGATGATCCATGAACAGCGCACGACCCAAAACTAGATGGTCCATGTGCAGGCCAAGGTTATCCAGACGCTCACCCTTCGGAAGGGGCGCGGAATCGAACAAATCTGCCAATTCAGATCGCGCGACCTGCTCGCTCTCGCTCAATGCGCGGGTAAAGCCTAGCAAATTATCTTCGTTGAGATCCACTTGTGACTATCTCCTGATCGTTAAATAATAAAACGTCAGTCTACTGCAAGCACTGCGCGTCGCTAGACAATCGGGCTGCCAGTGTCAAGCGAATAATCGGTCTGGTTTGACGCTGCCCAAGCATCACCATCATTGTTCGATCAACCGGGCGCGAAATCGTGGGGGGTGGGGGGCGGAATAGCGGTTATTTGCCCCGGGCGTCGGCCGCGATTGCGGGATCGTAGTTTTGTGGCACGAAATCCAGTACATGGCATGCCCACCAGAGCTGCGGTTCATGGGAGATCCGCCGGCTGATCAACTTCAAATCTGGCATTGGCCCGTTTGGCTGTCCGGCGGATCGCTCATGGAAGATGTGAAAGCGTCCCTGCCTGTATTCACAAGTCGTTACGGTCCAGTTGGCACCGGTGGCACGCAATGCCGCCCAGGCCCCCCGCGCCAAAGGTGCGCGGCATGGGCCGGGCAGATCGACCATTATAGCGGGTCCAGTGGCCATGGTCCGATCGACAACCATGACGATATCTTCTCCAGAAAGTAATTTTTTGTAAACTTCGCGGATACTCTTATTGTTAAAAATCACACAACCCCCGTTGTTGCATATGCTCAAATTTTCATTTATTTTGTTATGAATTCTCGCTATCCACGGAGAAAGTCCTGGAATTCTATTGTAGACGTCGGATGTCATCCAGTTGAGCTTGATCCCGCCTTTCGATAGCCAGGCCACGCCGGGATAGAGCGAGCCGTAATGAAACATGAGATGCACCGTCCCACGCCGAACGCCGCCGGCGTGGTGCGCAGCTTCGTCCGGTACGGAAGGGGGCGGCAGACTGTCGACGAGGCGCGGCAAGGCCAGCCCCTCCCATTCCGCGCGCGAAAACTGGATATATCGCTCAAACAGCCAGAACAGCCGACGCCATGCCGGTTGCTCTGGCGCCAGACGGTGCAGCGCCCGCCAGGCCATGGGACGAACCGGATAGCGGCCCGTTCCGATCGACAGCCAGTCATAGCCCAGCCCGGCATGAATGACGCCGCGCACCGTCGCCCAGCCGCGACCAAGACCAAGGGGGAGACGATGCGCCACCCACATCAGCACCGCGGCATCCATGGCGATCAACTTTCCCTGAACCCAGGCACGCATCCAGACCGTCTCCCTGCATCGCCCAAGACCGCCGCGGACTGTCGGCGGTGTCTGGCGTCAGAACACTTGGCGCCGCGCGCATGCGGAAAAGAGGCGACTGCCCTCGGCTAAGGACCAACCAATCAGGTTTACGCGATCGTCGTAGCGGAGATGGATAAGGCTGAGAAGCCCGACCCGGAAAGTTGCATCACTTTCCCAGTGAGACAGGGCAGCCATTGATCGATCCCGCGCTGTTGCTACGAGCACGGTCCCCGCCTCACTTCTTTTTGTCGCGTGTGCCGCATTCAGCGTGCGTCTCCACAGGGCACCGGGGAGCCCTGCAGCAGCGGCGTATCAGGCAGCATTGAACGCACCTGGATAGCGCTGCACTTCCGCCCCCTGGGCGCGCAGCAAAGTTTCAAAATATACGATGGTCCGGACCAAGCCCTCGCGCAGCGGTACGGTCGGTACCCAGTCCAGTTGCGCCCGTACGAGGCGTATATCCGGCCGGCGTTGCTTCGGATCATCCTGCGGCAAGGGTCGCTCGACGATGACGGACCAGCGCATCCAGCACGAATCTGGCGTGCGGGGAGGGGGCGGGCGTTACCTGTTGCCCGTTCGAACGGCTGATGCAGGGCTCGGGCCTAGCCGGTGTTATCCCCGCGGCCGGCCGGTCCGCACGACCATCCCGGACAAATCGACGCCATGCCGACTTGACCGTGTGGGCCGGGTGTTGAATGGGCCGGCGCCAGACCCGCTTTGGCTGTCCGATTCCACCTATGTCAGCACGGGGTCGGGCATCGTCGGCTGGCACACGACCAGCGCTCACGCCGCGCTTGGGACGCCCCTGAGGCTCACCTTGTCGATCTTGCCGCTGGCAAGCAGCGGCATCTCCGGAAGCGGGACGATCTCTTGCGGCAGCTTGTATTTGGCGAGGCGCGAGCGGCAATGAGTGATCACCTCTTCCGGTGTGAGAGCGTAGCCCTTCTTGAAAACCACATAGGCGCGACCCACCTCGCCCCATTTGGGGTGAGGCATAGAAATCACCGCGGCCTGGGCAATGGCGTCGTGGCTGCACAGGGCCTGTTCGACCTCGGCGCAATAGACATTCTCGCCACCGGAAATGTAGAAGTCCTTTGCTCGGCCGACCAAGTAAAGATAACCGTCGTCATCGTAATGGGCGATGTCGCCGGTTCCGAACCAATCGCCCGCCGCGCGCGAGGGAGTGTTCCAGTAACCGGGGGTGATGGTGGGGCCGCGCACCTCGATCTCCCCATGCGCGCCTGCCTCGGTCACCACCGTGCCGCCATTGGCGAGGCGCAGTTCCACATGGAGGAGCGGCCGCCCGCACGACCCCAGGCGCGCGCGGCTCGCCGCCTTGGACAAGGCGGTGGCTGCCGTGGTGGTCTCCGTCATGCCCCAGACGTTTTGCAGCGTGATGCCTCGGCGCTCATACGTCTCCAGCAGCGTCTGCGAGCAGGGCGCGCCCCCCACTGCGCACACCTTCACATGCGGCAGCTCCAAGTCCTCGAAGCCCGGCTGCTCCGACATCATGAGATAGTTGGTGGGCACGCCGAGCACATGGGAAATGCCGAGGCCCGGATCGCGCAGCAGCGCCAGGGCCTGACGCGCATCGAAGGTGCGCATCACATGCACTGTGCCCCCCCAATGGAAGGCCACATTGCCATAGGCGTTAAGGCCGCTGATATGGAACATAGGCAGGAAGGTGAGCGTGTTGGACGCGCCGTCGAAGCCGAAATGCACACCCGCATGGATGCAATTGTGCAAGGCCATGCCATAGGTAATGCATGCCCCCTTGGGCACCCCGGACGAACCCGACGTATAGACAATCTCCCAGGTGTCGCCGCTGTCGAGCACCGCGCGCCCAGGCGGTGTCCCGTCTGGACGCCAGTCCTCATAAGCGCTCGGCCCCCCGTCATTGAGCGAGAGGAGCGCGGCACCGGCCGTGTCCACAGTGGCGAGATTTGGCGCAAAGTCCTCATGGGCGAGGATCACCGAGGGCGTGCAATCGGCGACGAGGCGCTGAAGTTCCATCGGGGTCAGCCGCCAGTTCAGCGGCACATAGATGGCGCCGATGCGCTGGCAGGCAAATTGAAGCTCGAACAAGTCGGTGGAATTGTAACTGAGCGTCGCCACCCGGTCGCCGCGCCGGGCGCCGTGGGCGTGGAGGAAAGTGGCCGCCCGGTCGACCCGCCGGTGGAAGGCGGCATAGGTGAAGCGGCGCTGCGAGAAGCAGTCGACTGCCGCCACCCGATTGGGTTGATTGATCGCATGATGAGCGATCCAGTCCATGACCATGTTCATGGGACGTCCGTTCTATTGGGTTCTGGCCGTGCGCCGGGCGAGGAAGGCATCAAGGCCCGCCTTGCCGTCGGGGCTCTCGAAGAGCATGCGATAGAGGTCGCGCTCTCGCCTCTTGGAGGCGTCGTAATTCTCGCGAACGCAGCCGCTCAGCACCTGTTTGGTGAGGGTGACGGCTGCCGGCCGATAGGATGCGAGGCGCTCCGCCAAATTATGCGCCTCGGTCAGCAAGTCCTGTGGTGCGTGGAGGGCATGGAGGAGGCCGAGCGCCAGGCAGCGCTCCGCATCCATGAGGTCGCCGGTGATGCACATGGCCCGCGCCACCACGGGGCCGGCCAGATGCTCGATCAGGATTGTGCCGGCATTGCCCGGAAAGAAGCCCAGCTTGATCTCCGGAAAGCCCAGCTTTGCATCGCGGGCGGCAATGAGCACGTCAGCCGAGAGCGCGATCAGAAGGCCGCCGCCGAGCGCGTAGCCATGGATGGCGGCAATCACGGCCTGGGGCAGTGCCTGGATCCGCTCATAGACGGCGCAGCCGCTTGCCCATTGCCGGTCGATCTCATCCACGCTCATCCTTTGCAGCTCGGTGACGTCGGCCCCCGCAGCGAAGGACTTGCCGCGGCCCGAGATGATGACGGCGCGCACCTCCTGCGCCCGCTCCAGACGGGCGCACACCGCGTCCAGGTCCTCCAGCATCTGGCGGTTGAGCGCGTTGTGGCGCTCGGGCCGGTTCAGCTGCACGTGAGCGATGCGTCCCGCTTGGGTGAGGTGCAAGGTCTCGAAGTCAACGGGCTGCATCGGCACGCTTTCCCTGGATCATCTGGAGGCCCAGGTCCGTCATGCACTCCACCACTTCGTCCTCCGACAGGCGGCCGGTGGGCTTGTACCAGAGGAACATCCAAGTCATCAGGCCGCCAATGCCCAGCGTGGCAAGTCCGGTATCCTTCACCGAGAATTCGCCGGTGCGCACGCCCTCCTGGATCACTTCGGTCACGATGGCATCGAACTCGGCGCGCAGAAGGGACTGAGCCTCCACCGAGTCCTCCGGCAATTGCATCTCCTCGCGGAAATAGATGGCCAGCGAGGCCCGGTTCTTGATCACCGAGCGGGCAAAGTCCCGGAGGAAGGCCTGCATGCGTTGCGTGGGCGTGCCGCTGCGGGCCTTCAGGGCCGTGGCGCATTCGAATGCGCCACACAGGCCACGACGGGCCACCGTCGCCAGGAGGTCGGCCTTGTTGCCAAAATGGTTGTAGATGACCGGCTTGTGGACGCCGGCCAACTGGGCGATCGCGTCCAGAGATGTGCCCACATAGCCGTGGGACAGGAAGAGCTTGGTCGCCGCCTCCAGAACCCGAGCACGCTTGAGCTCCTCGATTTCGTCCTTCAGCGATCGCTGGGCCTGCCCGGCGGCGGTGCTGCTGTCATCGGTCATGGCATGTCTGTCCTTTGAAGGCGGGCGGTCTCAGGCACCGGCGGCTTTGGGCGCCCGGCGCTCGAAGAAGGCGCTGGCGGCGCGCTTCGCTTCCGCGCTGCGGCAGCATTCGGCGTGGCGGCGCGCCTCCCTGTCCATATGGTCGGAAAAGCTCAGATCAAAGGTCTCGGCGAGGTTGAGTTTGCCATAGCGCAGCGAGAGCGTCGTGCGGGCAAGGAGACGACCCACCAGCGCGTCCACGGCCCCTGCCAACTCGCCCACCGGATGCACCTCGCCCACAAGGCCGATCGCCCGCGCCTGTTCGGCGCTTAGCGTCTTGGGATCCAGCATCAGTTGGCGCGCCAAGGCGGGACCAACAAGGCGCGGCAGCAGCCAGGAGATGCCGAAGTCCCCCGAGACACCCACATTCTGGAAGGCGGTGGCGAACTTGGCCGTCTCCGCCGCCAGCCGGAAGTCGCAGGCACAAGCCAGCGAGAGGCCCGCGCCGGCGCAGGCGCCATTGATGGCCGCGACTGTGATCTTCTCCGTCGTGTAAAGTCGCTCGCTGATGCGCATGAAACGCCGCAGGCGCGCCGCCTGCTGGTCGAGCGTGCCCTCGCCATTGACCGTCTCCAGGCCGGTGGAGATATCTCCACCGGAGCAGAAGGCTCGGCCGGCGCCCGTCAGCACGATGACGCGGCATTCAGGGTCAGCCACGGCCGTTTCGGCCGCCTGCAGCAGATCTTCCAGCAGCGCGGCGTCCATGGCATTCATGACGTCGGGCCGGTTCATGCGCAGAGTGGTGACGGCACCCGCCACGCTGACATCGACAAAGTTCAGGGGCATGGCATCACTTCTCAAGGCGGGAAGACAGCGTCTGCTTGGGGATCACCAGCACCAGAACGCCGCCCAGCAGCATCAGGGCCGCAAGCACATAGGTGCCGTTGTTGATATCCCCCGTGAGGTCCTTGGCGAGGCTCGCCGCATAGGAGCCCACAAAGCCCGAGGTGGACCCGATGGACGTAATGAGGGCGATGCCGGCGGCTGCCGCCGTGCCGGAGAGGACGGAGGCCGGAAAGGTCCAGAAGACGGGCGCATGAGCCATGACGCCGGCAGCGGACACCGAGAGGAAGAACAGGGCCACGGGCAGATTGTTGGCCGTGAGCGCCGCCAGGATGAAGCTGAAACCCGCGATGAAGGAGGGAACCGCCGCGTGCCAGCGCCGCTCATTCATCTTCCGCGAATGGACGGCATTGGCAATCATGGCGATTGCAGAGGTCAGCCACGGGATGGCCGAGAGCAGGCCGATGTCGAACGCGCTCTTGATGCCCGCATTCTTGATGATGGTCGGCAGCCAGAACGACAGGCCATAGATGCCGGTGCTGTAGCAAATCATAATGCCCGCCATCACCCAGACCCGGTAATCCCCGACCACCGCTGAGAAATTGTGGCGCTTGTGACGGTCGTCGATCCGCAGATTGGCCGTGATCATCGACTTCTCGGCCTCGCTCAGCCACTTGGCATCCGCGACGGAACTGTCGAGATACATGAAAACAACCATGCCCAGAACGACCGCCGGCAGGCCCTCCAGAACCAGCATCCATTGCCAGCCGGCAAGGCCGTGCACGTCGTGGAAATGGTCCATCAGCGCGCCCGAGATTGGGCCGCCAACGATCAGGCTGATAGGAATGGCGACAATGAATCCGGCCATGACCTTGGCTTGGCGCTCTGCCGGAAACCAATAGCTGATATAGAGCACGATGCCCGCAAAGAAGCCTGCCTCGCTGACGCCCAGCAGGAAGCGGAGGATATAGAAGGTCATCTCCTTGCCGAGACCGGTCCAGGCGGCGACGGGATCGACGAAAGCGATGGCGGCGGAGACGATGCCCCAAGTGATCATGATCCGGGAGATCCAGATCCTGGCTCCGATTTTGTGCAGCACGATATTGCTGGGAATCTCGAAGACGACGTAGCCCACGAAAAAGATGCTCGCACCAAAAGCATAGACGGCATCCGAGAAGCCGAGGTCCGAGAGCATCTGCAGCTTGGCGAATCCAATATTCACACGATCAAGATACGCGATCGCGTAGCAACAAAATAGCAATGGAACGAATCTCCAGGTAATTTTCTTATAAAGAGACTCACTTTCGCTTTCTGAATGGGGCTGCGACCGGGCAGCTCTCAGTTCGTTGAGAGACACTGTGTTTCCTCCTGGCGTTTTTTGATTTGAAAGAGAAATTCAATTCGCGCGACGGCGCTGCACGCGCTGGCATAGCGGCGCTATGGAGCGCAGGCTCATCCTTCGTTTGTGTAGTGCCCCCTCGCGGCGTCCTGCCCGATGCGATTGGCGTGCTCGGATCGGGAGAAATTACTAACTGGGACGATATGATACCAGCCAGTATTTTCTGTCAATTGCGTTATGGGCCAATCGACCAACACGAGCCCGCCGGTGGCTCCGCATGGAGGTCCGGCGTCGACAGAGATGAGGGAAAGGTGGTCACGCCAAACCGGTCGGGCCTGCCGGCCTCACGCGTGACGCCTTGGATGGGGAGGGAAGAGGCCACTTCCCGCCCGCGATGGTGCATCATGCCTGCCCAGATCGAGTGGACATTGTGCCCCTCCGCATGGCCGCCTGCCCAATTGGCTAGAGATGAGTGGCTAGAGCTGAATTTCCTTGAAGGCTGTGATCAGAGGCCCGGTGCGCACCGCCAGATGGAAGATGTGCTCGGCATGCCCGTGTTCGAAATCGATCACGCGCAACTTGCGGATCCTATCCTCCCGGCTTGAGCCGAACTCCCACATGAAGCCAACGCCGAGCCCGTTGGCAGCGGCTTCATAGACGCCGTCTCGCGTATCGAGGACCATGGTAGGTCTGGGCGTGAAGCCACCATTGCGAAAGCCCCGGTCCACTACGCGCTGGGTCGACGAGGTGGCCGTTCGGAAGATGAGGGGATGGCGCATCAGTTCCGCGCAACTGGTCTGCGTGACCTGGGCCAGCGCGGTATCCTCTGCCACGATCGCCACCACATCCTGTTTCAGGCAGGTCTTGCGGACGAACCGGCCGTCATCCGGCACGTTCGGCAGCACGCCCACGTCGACGCGCTGCTCCACCACGGCAGCGATGATCTGGGCCCAGGAGCCAAGCTCCACCTGCACCTGCATGCCCGGGAACCGGCGGCGAAATTCGCGGATCAGCGCCATGCCGGGCGTCGAATTGCCCAGACCCACATGGAAGGTGCCGGTTTCCAGATTTGCGTGCTGCCTCAGTAGGCGCAGCGCCTCGGTCTCGCAGCGTTCGGATTCCGCAGTCAGCCGGTAAAGCTCGGCGCACAGGGGGCTTGGTGACAGGGTCCGGCCGCGACGCTCGAACAGGGTGACCCCGGCCGCCCGTTCGATCTCGCGCACGGACTGGGTGATCGCCGGTTGCGACAGTCCGAGCTTCTTGGCAGCGGCCGAGAAGCTTCCGGTTTCGAGCACGGCGTTGAACGCGCGGACCCGCGCGCTGGTCAGGAGCATCTGGCGATCCATGGGCGAAATGCAGGTCCCACGAGGTGAGGTCATCCATAAGCATTGCTTATGTTTGTAACATTGTTGTTGCACTGGGCCGCCAAAAGCCAACGCGAACTTCTCGCGATGACGGAGGCGCAGATGGCCGCGATCGACTTGCGCAACATCAGGAAGGCGTTTGGCGGCACTGAGATCCTCAAGGGCGTGGGGCTCCAGGTGGCGGACGGCGAGTTCATCTCCCTGGTTGGCCCGTCCGGCTGCGGGAAGTCGACGCTACTGCGCATCATTGCCGGCCTTGAAGATGGGTGCAGCGGGGACATCGTGATCGGCGGCAGGAACGTTGCTGGTGTCCGCCCGAGCGCACGCGACCTCGCCATGGTATTTCAATCCTACGCGCTCTACCCGCACCTGACCGTCGAAGAAAACATGATGACCCCGCTGCGGTTGCGCGACCTTTCCACGGTCGAGCGGCTGCCGATCCTCGGGGGGCTTCTGCCCCGGCGGCGGGAGAAGCTGCGCACCATGCGCAGCGCGGTGAGCGATGTGGCACGCACGCTCAAGATCGAGCCGCTGCTCCAGCGCAAGCCCGGCCAACTCTCGGGCGGCCAGCGTCAGCGCGTGGCTCTGGGGCGGGCCATGGTTCGTAAGCCAGCCGCCTTCCTGATGGACGAGCCCTTGTCCAACCTCGATGCCGCGCTGCGGGTCCATATGCGGGCCGAACTGGCGGAGTTACATCGCTCGCTGGGCACGACCTTCATCTATGTCACGCACGATCAGGCTGAAGCCCTGACCATGTCGAACCGCATCGCCGTCATGATGGGAGGCGAGATCCTCCAGACCGCGTCGCCCGACCAGATCTATGATGACCCGCAGGACCTGCGGGTCGCGGAATTCATCGGCAGCCCGAAGATCAACACGTTGCCAGGGGAGGTGGACCCGGAGGGGCGCGTCACGGTGCTCGGCGCCCCCCTGCACCGGCGCGTTGCCGCGGGGGAGCGGGCTGTGACGCTCGCGGCGCGGCCCGAGCATGTGGCGATCGAGAGGGAAGGGGGCGCAAACGCCTTTCAAGCTCGGGTGATTCATAAGGAAAACCTGGGGGCCGACGTCTTCCTTCATGCCGCGCTGGAGGATGGCGGTGCCCGGCATCGCCTCGTGGTGCGCGCCTTGCCGCAGGTGGCGCGAGGCCTCTCGATCGGAGCTGTGGCATGGCTTCGGCTCGATCCAGACAAGACTCTGGCCTTCAACGCGTCCGGTGCCCGGATCGCCTTTCGCGATCCCGCGGCAAGCGCCCTGACGCCCCCTGAGACCCTGGGCGCCCCTCTGCGCGCGCTGGCGGTGGGGGTCTGACATGTCCACCACAAGCCGCGCCGCACAGCGCGCCGGCTGGGCCTTCGTCGCCCCCGCGCTGACGCTGATGGTCCTGATCCTGCTGCTGCCCATTGCCGGAGCAGCCGTGCTGTCCTTCACCGACTACAGCCTCGGGGGCGCCGCTCCCGGCTGGGTGGGGCTTGAAAATTATCAGAAAATCCTCACCCAGAGCCGCTACCAGGCCATGATCGAGGCGACGCTGACCTATGTGCTGACGGTCACGCCACTTTCCATCGGCCTGGGTCTTGGCGCAGCTCTTCTCATCCGTTCGCTGCGCTGGGGCGCCGCTTTCTACAAGACGGTCTTCTTCCTCCCGGCCATGGCGACACTGATGGCCATGTCCATTGTCTGGAGCTTTGCCCTTCACCCCACCCTCGGCGTGATCAACGCCACGCTGGCCTCATTCTGTGGCACTGGCTGGCTGCACGCGTGGAGCTGGTTCGATGAGTCCTGCCGGACGGGCTTTCCGCTCTGGCTCGGCGACAGGTCCTACGCCATCTGGACCGTATGTTTCGTGGGTGTATGGCAAGGCTTCGGCTTCAATATGGTGCTGTATCTTGCGGGCCTGACCTCCGTGCCGCGCGAGCTCTACCACGCCGCCGAGATGGACGGCGCACGCACGGCCTGGGACCGCTTTCGGCTCGTCACATGGCCCATGCTCGGCCCCACCACCGTGTTCGTCGTCACCATCACCCTCATCCGGTCATTCCAGGTGTTCGACATCGTCGAGGGCTTCTACGAGCAGGGGGCGGGGCCGTCACGGAGTGCCTACGTCATCCTCTTTGCCATGTACGAGAAGGGCATCCGGGAGAACCTGATCGGCATCGGTGCTGCCATCGCCATGATTTTCCTCGCCTGCATCGTGGTCACATCGCTGATCCAGCAGCGCATGCTTGAGAAGAAAGCGCATTACGCATGACGGCCCATCGCTTTTCACTGGCGGAGACGCTGAAGCATGTCATGCTGATGGTCGGCGCCCTGATTGTCGCGCTGCCCTTCTACGTCATGCTTTCCACCTCCCTTAAATCACCGGGCGAGATCGAGCGGAACGAGGGCGGATTCTTTGGCGCGCAGGCGGTGATGACGGACGAATACTGCGTCAAGCGCAACGAGCCCGACCGCGCCGCCATTGAGGCCGCCATGCACAAGCGGGAGGGGCTCGATGAGGCGGGCGCGCGCCGGGAGATACTTGCCGGGGTCCGAGAGACCTGTGCGACCCGGCCCGCCATCTTCAACTATGTCTCGGCCTTCTCGCAGGCCCCCTTGCTGCTCTACCTCCTCAACGGCATCATCGTCACCGCCTCGATCTTCCTGCTGCAGGTCATGGTCGCGCTGCCTGCCGCCTATGCGCTGGCCAAGCTGAAATTCTGGGGGCGCGACCTTGTATTCGGCCTGGTCCTGTTCTGTCTTCTGATCCCGATCCACGCCATAGCGCTGCCGCTCTACATCGCGCTGGCGAAGCTGGGTTTGACCAACAGCTATGCGGCGCTGGTCATTCCCTGGACCATCTCCGTCTTCGGCATCTTCCTCATGCGGCAGTTCTTCATGACCGTGCCGGACGAACTGATCGATGCCGCACGCATGGACGGCATGGGGGAATTCTCCATCGTCTGGAAGGTGATGCTGCCGGCGGCCGTGCCGGCCCTGCTGGCTTTCGCCATCTTCTCGGTGGTTTCGCACTGGAACGATTACTTCTGGCCGCGCGTGGTCGTGACGGGCGACCGCAGCCTGTTCACGCCGCCGCTCGGCCTGCACGAATTCCGGGGGGGCGGCGGTGACGGCAGCCTGTACGGACCGATGATGGCAAGCGCAACGGTAATCGTCGCGCCACTCGTGGTCGCCTTCCTGCTCGCGCAGCGACGCTTCATCGAAGGAATCACGCTGTCCGGCATGAAGTAGCCGGCCGCGTCGAGACCTCCGCACGGCGCGGAGGGGAAAACGGGGGCAGCGCCAAGGCTGCCACCGAACGGAGCCTCTCGACTAAGACTTAACGGAGAAACACCGTGAAACGCTTCCTCGCTGCTGCCGTGGTGCTCGCGGCTGGTCTTTCGGCGAACGCCCAAGCCCAGTCTCCAGTCCAGGAAAAGACCGTCGTGGAGTTCGCCTATACCTATTCGTATCTCTTCGACGTGACCTTCCAGCGGATCCTGCCCAAGTTTCATGCCGAATATCCCGACATCGAAGTCCGGATGCGCGCGGCCTACAAGGACTATGAAGACGGAACCAACACGATCCTGCGCGAGGCTGTGTCGGGAAACCTGCCCGACGTGACCATCCAGGGTCTCAACCGCCAGGCCATCCTGGTGGACAAGGGCATCGCCCGGTCGCTGGAGCCCTTCATCAGCAAAGAGCCTGATTTCGCCCGCGATGGCTACCACAAGGCGATGCTGGATCTCGGCACCTCGGGCGGGGCTGTCTACGGGCTCCCCTTCGCGGTGTCGCTGCCGGTCGGCTATTACAATATGGACCTGATGGCCAAGGTCGGCATCACCTCGCCCGACCAATTGCCCAAGACCTGGGACGAGGTTGTCGGCCTCTGCGGCAAGCTCCAGACCGCCGGCATCAAGACCCCCATGTTCTGGACCTGGAACATCACCGGCAACTGGTTCCTCCAGGCCCTGATGTGGACCCAGGGCGAGCCCCTGATGAAGAACGGCAAGTTCAATCTCGCCAGCAATGCCGGCCTTACCGCGCTTGAGACCATGAAGAAGCTGTTCCGCGGCTGCTCCATGCCCAATTACTCCCTCGCCGAGGCGCAGAAGGCCTTCGCTGCGGGGCAGGTGGCCATGTACTTCACCTCCACTTCCGAACTCGGCGCGGTGGAGCGCTCCAAGGGCAACTGGACCTTGGTGACCCACGAATTCCCAGGCCTTGAGCCTTCCGGCCCCAAGGGCCTGCCGGCCGGCGGCAATGCCGCCATGCTCGTGACCACTTCGAAGGATCCCAAGAAGGTGGAGGCCGCGTGGAAGTGGCTCAAATACATCACCTCGGGCGAGGGCGCGGCGGATGTCGCCCGCACAACCGGCTACATGCCGCCGAACAAGGCCGCCAACGAGTTGATCCTGGCGGACTTCTACAAGCAGAACCCCAACAAGGAGACCGCAGTGCGCGAATTGCCGCTGCTGCGGGAATGGCAGCCTTATCCGGGTGCCAATGGCCTGGCCGTGACTCAAGTCATCTATGACGGCATCGAGACGATCGTCACCGGCAAGGCCAACAACATGCCGGCGCTGCGCGACGAACTCCAGGACGAGGTGACCACGCTCCTCGCCAAGTGACGCCAGGCGGGGGGCCGCCTGGAAGGGCGGCTCCCCGTTGGTGCGGTTTCAGGTCCAAAGTCATACCCTCCGACAGGGAGCAATGCCGACCATGAGCGGCCACGACCTCGCGTTCGCCATCCTGACCGATGCCCATTTCGGCCCACCGGGCCACACGCTCTACGGCATCGACCCGCGCGTCCGCCTGGACGCCGCCATCGACGTGATCAACCGGGATCATCCGGATCTTGCCTTCGTCCTGTTTGCTGGCGACTTGGCTGATCTGGGGGAAGCCGAGGCCTATGAGAACCTGGCGGGTGGCCTCGCGCGCCTGAAAGCGCCGGCGATCCTCATGCTCGGCAACCATGACCGGCGTGGGCCGTTCCGGACGGTCTTCCCCGATGCCGACGATGACGGCAACGGCTTCGTTCAGGCGCTGCGGATCTTTCCGGCGGCCAGCATCCTGACCCTCGACACCCTGGATGAGGACGGGCAGACCCACGTCGGCACGCTATGCGTCAAGCGGCTGGAATTCCTGGAGCGGGCTTTGCGCGAGGCCCCCGAGGACCGGCCACTCTTGCTGTTCCAGCACCACCACAGCGGCAAGGTGGGCGTACGCTCCATGGATCGCTACATCATGCGCGATGCCGAAGCCCAATGGGCCGTGTTCGAGCGGGTCGGGCGCCGTCCGGACGCCATGTTCCACGGCCACGTCCACCGGCCGATTTTCGGCCTGTGGCGCGGGGTACCCTATTATATTCAGCGCTCACTCATGCATCAGGTGGGCTTCGACTTCGAGGCGCCCGACCAGATCCCAGGCACCCTCGAGGCGCCAGACTATGCGCTGGTCCGTGTCTCGCCCGAGGCACTCACGGTCCATCACCGGTCGTTTCTTTATGACGGCCCGCACTTCTGGCTGCACGATGAAACGGCGGTGGAAGGACGATTCGAATGAGCCTCGCACTCGATCGGTACGAGGCGATCCTCTGTGACATTGACGGCTGTCTGCTGGCGGGAGAGAGGGTGCTTCCCGGGGCGCGCGAACTGGTGTCGCGCTTCGGGGCCCGCTTGGTCGCGGTGTCGAACAATTCCACCGACACGCCCCAAACCCTGGGCGCGCACCTCGCGCGCCTGGGCCTGCCCATCCCACCGGAGCGGATCGTGCTGGCGGGCGCGACAGCGGTCGACCAGATCGCGGCCCATGCGCTAGGTGCGCGGGTGACACTATGCGGGTCCGCGCAACTGGCCGCTTATGCGCGGGGGCAGGGGCTGGTGCTGGTGGAGCGCGACCCAGACATGGTCCTGCTCACGCGCGATATCGCCTTTAGCTATGCCCGTCTTGAACATGTGGTGGGGTTGCTGCGCGCCGGGGCGCGGCTTGTGGTGGCGAATATCGACGCCACCCATCCTTCTGCCGAGGGGGGGCTCGTGCCCGAGACAGGGGCGCTGCTGGCGGCCATCATCACTTGCCTGCCCGGCCTTCGCTACCAGGTGATTGGCAAGCCAGAAGCGGCGCTGTTCGACATCGCACTCCGGAAGACGGGCTCGCGTGCGGACCGCAGCATTCTTATCGGCGACAATCCGGCCACGGATGGCGAAGGCGCGCGCCGGCTGGGCATCGCGTTTGCGGCGATCGGCCGGGGAGGGGCACGCGATATTGCAGAACTGCTGGAGCCCCTGCAGCCCCAGGAGGTCTGATGCGTGCCCCCATGGCGAACGCCTGACTTCGCCGATCGCCCCGCCCTATTCGGTTGAAGCTCTCAATGTCGCAACGCACGCACGCATGGTCAGCACCAATTGCTCAAGGCGGGAGGGCGGACGAACGCGATAGAGGCGTGCCAGCACCAGTTCCTGGGCGCGAAAAGGGCCATCGAGAGGGCGAGAGGCGAGCCGTCCGTGGTCCTCAGCCAGATAGGGTGGCGAGAAGTTGAGGACCGTATAGCCGAAGCCATTGGCCACCATGCTCCGCAGCATCTCGAACGAACCGGTGCGATAGGCGATGCGCGGCTCAAGCCCCTCGGCAGCGAAAATGGAGAGGAAATAGTCCCGCGTCTTGGGCATATCGAGCAGGATGAAAGGTTCTTTGACCATGTGCGACAGGCGCGGCCGCTCCCGCTGAAGGATGGCGTGTCCCGCCGGAACGACGAGCTGAACGGGCATGCTGCGCAAGGCGACGGCCTGCACCGTGGTGGGCAGGTCATAGTCGTAGAGGATCGCGAGGTCGAGCGCGCCGCTGTGAAGGCTCTCCAGCAGCCCGTCGTGGCTGTCCTCGTGCCAGCGAACCTGGATCTTGGGGTGCTCCCGCTCCACCTCCTGCATCAGCTTCGGGACGAGGTAGGGCGCAAACGTATTCAGACAACCGATGGAGAGGCGAATGGCGGCGCGCGATCCGCCCCGTTCCCCCATCGTCTCGATTTCCCGCACATGCAGCAGGATGCTGCGGGCATGGACCGCGAGGTCGCGTCCGGCGGGCGTCAAGAGCATGCCGCGGGCATGTCGGCGGGTGAACAGCTTCAACCCCAGCGTGCGTTCCATCTGCGAGATGGCGGTGGAGACGGACGAAGGTGACACATTCAGCGTCTCCGAGGCCCGCAGCACGCTCAGATGGTTCGCGGTCGTCAGAAAATAGGCCAGCTGGCGAAGGCTGAGATTGGGCACGTCACGCCAGGCATCCTGGCTTTCACTCATGCCTGCCTCCCCAAATGGCGACCTCTTGTGATTGCCCATCTCCTGGACAGGCGGTGGTCGCCCCGCCCCATGACTGCGCGAAGAGCATGCACTCTGAGCCTATAAATCCAGCAGATGGCAAAAACTCCGCGCACCCATCTCGCATATGCTCAAACCCGCGCCGCACAGCACAATTTATGTCAAGAGTTAAATTCGTATTTATTGAATTTGTAATCGTATTAATTCGATTTGCCAATCTCAGGAGCCGGCGCAATTCTCGTCCCACATCGAGCGGAGCCGCTCCGGAAAGGACGCTACTCCTCCTCCGCAGCCCACGGAGAATTGCCCCATGGCGATCCAAAAGCAGTTTCTCTCCAAGCCCTTCGCTGGCTATCTGAACGGCCCGATTCCGGAGGAAAATGCCGAGCTCACCCATGTGGAAAAGGGCTCCCCGGGCGGTGAACTGCTCCGGCGTTACTGGCAGCCCGTGGCGCTGACCTGCGAAGTTACAGATGTCCCGCTGGGCGTGCGCATGTTCGGTGAAGACCTGGTGGTCTTCCGGAACACCAGCGGTGAGTACGGCATTCTTGATCGCCATTGTCCCCACCGTGGGACGTCTCTGGAATTCGGCCTGCCCACCGAATGCGGCCTGCGCTGCTGCTATCATGGCTGGCTGTTCGGCATGGACGGAAAGGTCCTGGAGACGCCCGGCGACCCGCCCGGCAGCACGTTGAAGGACCGCCTCTATCACGGAGCCTATCCGGCACGGGAATATAAGGGGCTCGTCTTCGGCTATTTCGGCCCCGTGGAGACGATGCCAGACTTCCCGGTCTATGATTCCTATGAATATCCGGGCGACAAGCTGGTGCCCTATTCGGTCAGCTATCCCTGCAACTGGTTGCAGGTGCAGGAAAACGTGATGGACCCGGCGCATGCGGTGTTCCTGCATACTCGCGTGACCTTCTCCCACTTCTCCGATACATGGGGTGAGCTCCCCGTGATGGATTTCGTAGAGACGCCCACGGGCATGATCTACGTCACCACCCGCCGCTGGAAGGACAAGGTCTGGGTCCGTTCCAATGACATCCTGATGCCGAACCTGGCCCAGGTGGGACACATCTGGGAGGATGGACAGGAGGCCAAGCAGTTCGGCCGTGTGGGGATCACGCGCTGGACCACGCCCATCGACAACCGCACCTGCAAGGTGATCGGCTGGCGCCATTTCCACCCGGAGGTGGACCCGCGCGGCATCGCCCGCGAGGACCAGTGTGGCCCCGGATCGGTCGATTTCTACGGCCAGGGTGCCGGCGGCAGCTTCGAGGAGCGCCAGCGCCTCCCCGGTGATTACGACGCCATCGTCACCCAGCGGCCCATCGCCATCCATGCGCTGGAACACCTGACTTATTGCGACAAGGGCGTGGTGCTGTTCCGCAAGCTCCTGCGCCGCGACATCCGGCGCCTGGCGACCGGCGAGGACATCCCGCTGTCGCGGCACAGGTCCAACGGCCTCATCCCCACTTATTGCCACGACACGGTTCTCGACCTTCCCCCTCTGGAAGGTGTCGATGACCTGGAACTGCTGGAGGAGGTCGGCCGGCGGGTGACGGAGATCGTGGTCGAGGGAGACCATCACGACGGCGACGACCGGCTCGAAGCTGTCCGCAGCAAGCTGCTCGACTATCAGCGCTCCCTTCTGCCGCGCGCGGCAGAGTGAACCGCGCCCGCTTTTCAGCACAAGGATTTGCCCGTGACCAAGCATCCGATCCAACCCGGCCCCATCGACTGGAGCGGCGAAAATCCCGGAATCTATCTGAAAGAACAGCCCGATGGTCCCTGGACCGGGCTCATGTGCTTCTTCCGCATCGTCTATTCACCCTATGGCCTGGGCAGCGGGATCGTGGTGCTGGATCAGCCGAACACCGCGCAGGGCCTGCCGGACGTGGCCAATTTCTGCATCTCGGACAATGAAGAACTCGCGCGCTACCTGGTGGCAGACTTCTTCTCCAAGTTCGCAGCCTTCCGCGTGTCGCCGGGGATTGAGGCCTTGAGCTATCTGTCGGCCATCGCGGTGCGGCGGGAGGGCGACACCCGCTCCACCTACCGCGAGATCGTCCGGTCAGAGCAGTTCGAGGTGGTCGCCACCTGGAACAACCTTACCGCGCCCTATGCGGTGGACATGCCGCCCGAAAAGGGACCCACCAAGGCGCACGAAATGTACAGCGTCTTCCTGGATGCGCCCGATGCGGGCGTAACCATCAACGGCCGCCCCCTGAAGGGCTCCGTCACGACCCGCAATTGCGCCGACACGGTGAAAAGCTCGGCATTCCTGGCCTTCTCGGAAACCTGGGTCCGAACCTAGGCGCGGCCGTGCCATCAGCGGAGGATCGGACATGACGGACGCGCTTCAGTTCCTGCTCAGCGGCATCGTGGTCGGCAGCATCTACGGGCTCATCGGGGTGGGATTCACGTGCATCTACAACGTGACCGGCATCGTGAACTTTGCCCAAGGCGATTTCGCCATGGTGGGCGCCATGTCCGCCATCACGCTGCTGGCCTTCGGGGTGCCGCTCCCGCTTGCCGTGCTGCTTGCCGTGATCGCGACCTGCCTTGTGGCGGCGGTGATCGAACGGACGGCGATCCGGCCGGTGCGTTCGGATGTCGTCCGGGGCATCATCGTCACCATCGGCATTGGCGTCATCCTGCATGGTGTCGCCGCCCTCGTCTGGGGAACCGACGCTCAGCCCATGCCGGCCTTCTCCGGCGATGCTCCCTTGCGCATCGGTGGCGCCACCATCGCGCCGCAGGCCCTGTGGGTGATCGGGACTGCGCTCGCCGCCATGATCGCACTCGAACTGCTGTTCCGGAAGACGTTTCTCGGCCAGATGTTCCGGGCCTGCGCCATCAACCCCTTCGCAGCCGGCCTCGTGGGAATCCGCGTGGGCACCATGAGCCTCATCAGCTTCATCGTATCTGGTGCGCTCGGGGCGATTGCCGGGATCGTGGTCGCGCCCATCGCCCTCACTCAATATGACAGCGGCCTCCAACTGGGCATCAAGGGCTTCGTGGCGTGCATCGTGGGCGGCTTCGGCGGTCCTATCGGCGCAGCGCTCGGCGGCATCCTGCTCGGCATTCTCGAAGCCTTCGCGGCGGGCTATGTGAGCTCCGGCTACAAGAACGCCATCGCCTTCGTACTGCTGCTCGCCTTCCTGCTGTTCCGTCCCGGCGGACTGTTCGGCGACATGGAAAAGGTGAGGGGCTGACATGATCCGCATGCTCCTGCTTCTTGCAACCCTCGCAGCGTGCACCTTCGCCGGCAGCGATTACGCCGTCAGCCTGGCGGTGGTGATCGGCCTCCAGGCACTGCCCGCGCTCGGGCTGACATTGCTCACAGGCTATACCGGCCAGATTTCCCTGGGACATGCGGCCTTCTACGGCCTTGGGGCCTATGGCGCGGCGTTGCTGAGCCGGGCGATTGGCATTTCCCCGCTGCCCGGCGTCTTTCTTGCCTCCCTGCTGGTAGGTGGCATTGCTTGGGCCATCGGGTGGCTGGTGTTCCGCCTGAAGGGCCACCACCTGGCCATGGCGACGCTCGCCTTCGGCATCATCGTCCAGATTGCCTTCGTGGAGATGCACGGCCTGACGGGCGGTCCGAACGGCCTTTCCGGCATCGCGCCGCTGTCTCTCTTCGGCACGGACCTCATCACCGATGCCCAGGTGCTGCCCATTGTGTGGGGCGCGCTGATCCTCGCCTTGCTGCTGGCGCAGAACCTCATCGCCTCGCCGGTCGGCCTGGTGATGCGGGCGATCGCCGAGGGCGACAGGGTCGTCGGGTCACTGGGCAACGATGTCGCCGCCGTAAAGCGAAAGGTGATGATGCTCAGCGGCTTTCTCTGCGCGGTCGGTGGCGGGCTCTACGCCCATTATGTGGGTTATCTGAGCCCAGGCCCCTTCGACGTAGGCTTTTCCGTCCGGTTGCTTTTGATGGTAGCCCTCGGCGGTTTCGCCAATGTCTGGGGCGTTCTGTTCGGAGTCGCATTCGTGACGCTGGTGGGCGAGGCGCTAAAGCCACTCGGCGCTTTCGATGTGATCGCCTACGGAGTCCTCCTCGTGGTCTCCGTCATCTTCTTTCCGGAGGGACTTTTCGCCGGCATCGCCACGCCAATCGCGGTGCAGGTGCGCCGGCTCAAAAAGGGGATCGCCCGATGAACCCGCATCCCCTGCTCAGCGTCGATCGCGCCAGCGTCACCTTCGGCACCTTTCCGGCCTTGAGCGAGGTCCGGTTCGACGTGACGGAAGGCGAACTGGTGGCCCTCATCGGTCCCAATGGCGCCGGCAAGACCACCATCCTCAACGTGCTCTCGGGCGAGGTGGCGCCGACCGTGGGTACCGTGCGCTTCCGCGGCGAGACGCTTGGGGGCCTCAAGCCCTACCAGGTGGCAAGGCGCGGCCTCGCCAGAACTTTTCAGGCGGCCGATCCCTTCCTGCATCTCAGCGTGCGGGAGAACGTCATGGTGGCGGGTGTCCCCGGAACCGGCCTCGGCCTCCTGGCGGGGCTCGGCTTCGGCGCCAGCCGGCTCCCCGCCGCCCGGCGCCTCCGCGCCGAGGCGGATCGACATCTGGACCGCGTGGGTCTTCTTGAGAAAGCAGATGCACCCGCCGCCCTGCTCAGCGCCGGACAGCGACGCCTCCTATCCATCGCCCGCGTGCTTGCCACGGGAGCAAGCATGCTGGTCCTTGACGAGCCGGGTGCTGGCCTCAACGAGAGCGAGAAGGCGTTCCTCGGGGACGTCATCCTGTCCATCTGGCGCGACGGCAAGACGGTGCTGTTCGTGGAGCACGACATGCCGCTCGTGAGCCGCATCGCGCAACGTATCATGGTGCTGGACCGGGGCCGTCTCATCGCCGATGGCGCCCCGGCGGCGGTGCGGGCGGACCCGCAGGTGATCGAGGCTTATCTGGGTCGCCGCGCGCCGGAGAAGCCACGGGTGGAAGCCGTGCCGAACGCCGCCCGCCTCCCGACGCCATCGGCGCCGGTTCTGGCGGTGCGGGATCTGACCGTCGCCTATGGCGGCCTCACCGCGGTGGACAAGGTTACCCTTCACCTCAATCAGGGCGAGGTGTTGGCGCTCGTGGGGGCCAATGGCGCCGGCAAGAGCAGCCTCCTGAAGGCCATCGCACGCGTGGAGCCGATTGCGGGAGGCACCATTGCTTTTGCCGGCGAGGATCTCGGCCGGCTGTCGGAAGATGCGGCGGTCGCGCGCGGCATCTGCCTTGTGCCGGAGGGCCGCGCCCTGTTCGGTTCCCTGACAGTGGCGCAAAACCTCGCCGCTGGGCGCTATGCCCGTCGCCGCGCCCGGGGCTTCCTGCACCTGCTCTATCAGGACGCGGCAGAGCGCGCTGAATTCCAGGAGCAGCTGGACATGGTCTACCAGCTTTTCCCGGTCCTGAAGGAGCGCGCCCGGCAACTGGCCGGCACGCTCTCCGGTGGCCAGGGCCAGATGCTCGCCATCGGCCGGGCGCTCATGGGGGCGCCGCGCCTCCTGATGCTGGACGAGCCGTCCCTCGGCCTTGCCCCGCAAGTCATCGACGAGATTTTCGCCTCCATCGAGCGCTTGCGCCGCCAGGGTCTGACCATCCTGCTGGTAGAACAGAACATCGCCTCCGCCTTGTCTATCGCCGACCGGGGCATGGTGCTCGCGGGCGGGCGTGTGGCTGCCTCGGGGAGCGGTCAGGACCTCTTGCGGGACCCCACCATCACGGAGGCCTATCTCGGAACGTCCGCAGGCGCCGAGGCCGCATGCGGCACGCGCCGCCTGACCCTCGCGATTTAGGACTCAATCCCCTCGGGTTGGCTCAATCCGGGTGATGCAGCGCCTCTGACGTTTTGAAACCAGACGGATCGGAGCAGGCCAGACTGCCGCTCCCCCGATCCGACCCAGACGCTTGGATGGAGCACGGCCGGCCTGGCCTTCACGGCCTTCGACGCGGACTCCAGGAGGGACACATGGACGATTTCGCCTCTTCCCCCGCTCTTTCGGACGCCGACCGCGCCGCGCTCGCCCGCATGCACGCGGTGGTGCCCGCGTGGCGCGGCATTGGGCAGGCGGGGGACGTCATGGGCCTCCCCGCGCGCACGCTCCTTCATGCTGGCCCGCCCATCGACCTTGCCCGCGTGGCCCGGCCCGTCCTGAACAGCGCCGTCATGGCCGCGCTGCTGGAAAACTGGGCAAGCGACGCCGTCGAGGCGGAAGCCAGAATCCTCGCCGGCGACATCCGCCTTGCGCCCGCGCAGGACCATCAGGCGATGGTCCCCTTGGCGGCCATTCTCTCGCCGAGCATGGCCGTGCACGTGGTGATCGATCTCGCCGCGCCGGGCCGTCGCATCTTTACCCCCATCAATGGCGGCATGGCGAAGGCCCAGCGCCTGGGCCTTGCGGGACCTGACATTCTCGCGCATCTGCGGTGGATCAACGGCAATCTCGCGGCGACGCTTTCCATCATCGCCGACCAAGACGTTGCGCTCTTGCCCATTGCGGATGCCGCTCTCCTTGCCGGTGACGATTGCCACGGGCGCCCCGCCATGGGCTCGCGCTATGTCATCGAAGCCATCGCGCCGCGCCTCGGCACCGACACGCTGGAGCGCCATTTTCTCGACGGCGCCCCCGGCTTTTTCCTGAACATCTGGATGGCTGCGGCCAAGCTGATGGCGGGCGCAGGCGAAACTCCCGGCTCCAGCCTGATCACGGCCATGGGCGCCAACGGCGTGAACACCGGTCTGCAACTGGGCGGCCGGCCGGGCCAGTGGTTCACCATCCCGGCCACGCCACCGGACGGACCGCTCGCGGCGGGCGTGTCCCCGCACGATCGCCTGGGGGCGATTGGTGACAGCGCATTGGTGGATGCCCTCGGCTTCGGCGGCATGCTGGCGGCGCCAGGGGAACCGCTGCGGGCACGGTTGTTGCCGCTAGAACACCCTGCCTTCGCCGAAAGCCGGGCCCGCGTGGGCCTGCCGGCGGCTGGCCTGGTGGCGTACGGAGCACCGCTGACCGTCACCCTCGGCATCCTCGACCGCGCGGGCCGTCGAGGACGCATCGGCGGCGGCCTTTACAGCCCTCCGCTTTCTCTCTTCGCCGAGGCCCTTCAAGGCCTCTCCTGATTTCCCTCCGACCAAGGTGCTGCCGCCATGAAGTCCCTAAGGACCCAGCTGACCGTCCTGCTTCTGACCCTGGGCGTTGCCACCGCCCAGGCTGCCGATCCCGTGAAGATCGGCGGCCTGCTGGAGACATCCGGCCCCGTCGCCTCCCTCGGCCAGCCCGGCCTTGAAGGGGCCATGCTCGCCGTGGAGCAGATCAACAAGTCCGGAGGCATCAATGGTCGTCCGGTCGAGTTCGTGAACGTGAATACGGAAAGCGACAACACCCGCGCGGTCACCGCCGTGAAGCGCCTGATCGGGCAGGGCGACATCGCGGCCCTTGTCGGGCCGATGAATTCCGGTTCGTCCTTCGCCATCATCGATACGGTACAGCGCGCCGCGATCCCGATGATTTCCAACGGCGGCTCGCGCAACATCGTCCTGCCGGCGGAGGAGAAGAAATGGATCTTCCTGGCGCCCCTCACCGACGTGCTGGTGCAGGGCGTCATGATGGGAGACATGAAGAAGCGCGGCATCACTCGCATCGCACTTCTGAATGCGGATTCCCCCTTCGGCACCAGCGGGCGCGAGCAATTGGAGAAGAATGCGGCGAGTTACGGCATCACCATCGTATCGCAGCAGTCCTTCGGCAATGCCGATCAGGACATGACGCCCCAGCTCACCAAGATCCGCGGCACAGATGCCCAGGCGGTGGTCGTGTGGGCAACGGGGCCGGGGCAGGCGATCGCGGTGAAGAATGCCCGGCAACTGGGCATCGATGTTCCTCTTTATCTCTCGCACGCAGCCAACGACTTCAACTTCCTCCGCCTCGCCGGCCCCGCAGCCGACGGCATCTTCATTCCGTCGTCCAAGATTTATGTGACGGACGCGCTCGCCGCCGCCGATCCGCAGAAGCCGGTCATAGAAACCTTCGTGAAGGACTATGAAGCCAAGTACGGCAAGCCGCCGGCCACCTTTGCGGGCAATGCCTATGACAGCGTGATGATGCTGGCCGCCGCGATGAAAAAGGCCGGCGTCACTGACCGTGCAGCCATCCGCGATGCCATTGAGGGCCTGAAGGACCATGTGGGCGTCACCGCCGTGTATTCCTACGGCCCCGCCGATCATTTTGGTGCCAAGGGCGACAGTGTGGTGATGCTGACCGTCAAGGACGGAAAGTTCACGCTCGCCCGCTGATCCGCAGGAGGGCCTGGGCCGCCGTGTGGTGTCCGGGTCCTCCCTGCTGCTCGTCCGTTCCGCTTTCCCTTTGAGCCATGGCTGAAAGCCGGGTGAGCCCTTGTGTGCCCCGGCCATGCAGGAGACGACCCATGCCCGACGTGACCTTTGTCTTCGCGGACGGCGAACGCACCACCATCACGGCCCGTCCGGGCGAAATGCTGCTGGCCGCCGCCCGCCGGAACGGGCTGGCGCTCAGTTCCGACTGCGAAGTAGGCGACTGCCAGACCTGCCGGTGCACACGCCTGTCCGGCGCAGTTGAACTCGATGAATTCGCGACCACCTCGCTGACCGACGCCGAAATGGCGGAAGGGGAAGTGCTGACCTGCGTCAGCTCAGCCGCGGGCGATGTGACCCTGCGCATGCCCTATGAGCGCACCCGGCTCTTGCCGGCCAAGGCCTTCTCCGTGCGGATCGACGCAGTGGAGCGGCTCGGGCCATCGGTGGTGCGCCTGCGCACCCGGACGCTGGGATTGAAGCCGTTGGTGTTCCTCCCCGGCCAGTACATCAACGTGAAAGTCCCCGGTGCGGGTGTGATGCGCTCCTATTCCATGTCCAACGCGCCATCAGGAGAACGCTCCCTCGACCTGCTGGTCCGCCTCCTCGACGCGGGAGCCATGTCCGATTATCTGCGAGACCGCGCCAGCCTCGGCGACCATCTGGAGTGCGAAGGCCCGCGCGGTACCTTCTATCTGCGGGACGGCACGCGGCCCGTATTGATGGTGGCCGGCGGCACGGGGCTCGCCCCCATGCTCGCCATGCTCCGTCACATGGCGGAGCGCACGCCCGGTCGAAAGGTTTGCCTCTGCTACGGCGCGACCAAAGCCGACGATCTGGTCTGCCTCGACGATCTGAAGGCGCTGCAATCCCGCCTGCCCGGGCTAGAGGTGCGAACGGCGGTGAGCCAGGGGCGGGCGGCCGTGCCCTTTCTTTCGGGACACGTCACCGACCTGCTTCGGCCGGCGGACGTGCCCGACCGCGACATCTATCTCTGCGGTCCCCCCGCAATGTCCGATGCCGCGCGCATCTACCTCACGTCCCACGGCGCTGAGGCGGCCGCCATCCATGTGGAGCGCTTCGTTCCGACCGGTGAGGCCACCTCACGCCTCGTGACCGCCTGAGAGCGCAGGATCATGACCGTCTTCGTCCGCGAACTTGACCTGGGCGGCGCGGGTTTGCGCGTCGCTGTGAAAGACTGCATCGACGTTGCGGGCGAGGCGACCGTTGCCGGCAGCCGCGCCCTTGCGCATGTGGTGCCGGCCGCGGCAAACGCCACCGTCGTTCGGCGGAGTCTAGAGGCGGGTTGCCAGATCGTCGGCAAGACGACGATGCACGAACTTGCCTTCGGCATCAGCGGCATCAACGACTGGGCTGGGACGCCGGTCAATCACCGATGGCCGCATCTGATACCGGGTGGCTCCTCGTCCGGCGCGGCGGCCGCTGTGGCAGCCGGGCTCGCCGACATCTCCATCGGAACCGATACGGGCGGCTCGATCCGCATTCCCGCCTGCTGCTGCGGGGTCTTTGGGCTGAAGCCAACGTTCGGCCGGATCAGCCGGCAGGGTGTTTGGCCCAGGGTCAGTTCGCTCGATAGCGTGGGTCCGCTCGCGGCAAACGCCTCCCTGCTCATCCGGGCCATGGAGATCATGGACCCCGCCTTCTTCCCCTGCACGGACGGGAGCATCCGGGTCGGCCTCCTGAACGTGCAGGCGGCGCCAAACGTTCAGCGCGCCATAGTCCGTGTCCTTGGCCGGGCGGGCCTTGCCTCCAAGGAGGTCCACCTTTCGGGAATGGAGGCCGCCTTCACGGCTGGGGTCACAATCATGAACGCGGAGACCTGGTCCGCTTTCGGTCCCCTGCTGGAAACGGGCCTCGTCGGGCAGGATGTGGCCCTGCGCCTCGCCCGCGCCTCGATGACCACCCCGGACGAAGTCGCCGCCGCAGAGACCGTGCGCGCGGCCTTCACTGCGGAGGTGGACGCAGCCCTTGAACGCAGCGACGTCCTGGTGCTTCCGACCATGCCGGATCACCCGCCGCGTCTGGACGATGCCCGCACCGACCGGTCCGCCGTCGGCATGACGACGTTTGTTCGGCCCTTCAACCTGTCCGGACATCCGGCCGCGACGGTCCCGGTGCAGGATCATTCGGATGAGCCAATCGGCCTTCAAATCGTGGGGCGCAAGGGCGAGGATGAAAAGGTGCTGGCTGTTGCCTTCCAGATTGGCGACGCCTTGGCCTCCACTCGTTGAAGGGCAGGCCCTGCCGTTCATCGAGCAAACGGGGGAATGCGGCTGATCCAGACGGGCGCCCCGCGGACGAACCGCATTACCCCTCGGCGAGAGTCATCCCCAGACGCACATCATGCTCGGTCAGCCGTCCGAGTTAAGCGGACACCGGTTCGCGAGAAGGAAGAGGGTGAAAACGAGGAAAGAGAGCGCTTGCGGCATGTCCTTGAAACGCCGCAAGCGCTCTACAACCTGGCATCCTGGGGGAGCGGGCCACGCGTTAGGGTCTGAGCACGCCTCGCCGGATCGCGGCGATGCGGCGTGCAGCATGTGCGTCAGGCGGGCGTTGCGATCGCAATGGCCGTGAGCCGTTCATGAAGCGGCTTCGGGATCATGACCCCTTCCCCCGCTGTCCGCAGCCGCGCAGCCGCGCGGCGCTGGCCCGGGAGGCGTGCGCCCTCCTGCCCGGCAATGGCCTCGCACAGGCGGCCCAGCCGCGCACCGGCCTCAGGCCCCGCCACCGGCCCGGGATCAATGGCGATGAAGAACTGGCCCGTGCGCGGCGATCCACCGGAATTGTCGGCGAACGAGGACGCATCGATGGACAGGTTCGCGCCGGTGAGCCAGGCCGCCATCAGTTCGACCATGAGCGCGAGGCCTGCCCCCTTATGACCGCCAGCGGGGACCATCGTCCCGCCTTCGAGAGCAGCCTTCGCGTCCTCGGTCGGCTGGCCCTCGCGATCCAGCGCCCAGCCCAGAGGAATAGGAGCGCCCCGCTGCTGGTGCACCATGATCTCGCTCTTGGCCACCACCGAGGAGGACTGGTCCAGCACAAGGGGCGTCTCTGCCACGCGCGGCACGGCGAAGGCGACGGGATTGGTGCCGAACACCGCGCGTGTCCCACCCACTGGGGCAATGGAGGCCGGTGCGTTGACGAAGCCGAGCGCCACGAGTTCGGCCTGCGCGATGCGCTCAACGTGATAGCCCACCACGCCGCAATTGTAGGAATTGGTCACGGCCAGGGCCGCGATGCCTTGCTCCCGCGCGGCGGCGATCAGCTCCGGCAACCCGAGGTCGATGGCGGGATGGGCGAAGCCGTCCCGTGCGTCCACCAATACGAGGCCCGGGCGAGGGCGGCTTAAGGCAGGGGCGGCGGCCCCGTCGATCTTGCCCACCTTGGCATGGGCGCAATAGGTGGGCAGGCGGGCAAGGCCGTGGCTGTGCACGCCTTCCGTCTCCGCCGCGACCACCGACGCCGTGACCGAGCGCGCATTGACCGGCGACACACCGCTGGCGATGAGCGCGCGGAAGGTCAGATCGTCCACCTCTTCGAGCCTGAGTCGGACCATGGGTGCGGTTGCTGCGGCGCTCATGCGGCTTCTCCCTTGGCATGCACAGACACTGCGCCATAGAGGGTGCGCGCTGCTTCAGAAGTGACGAGGCCTTCGGCGACGTCCTCGGCGAGGCGGGTCGGGTCGCGGTCCGCCGGATTGCCGAAACCGCCGCCGCCGGAAGTCATGATCCGCACGCGATCGCCAGCGCCGAGCGGAATGCCGGAGACCTTGGAGTTCAGGTTCTCAACCGTGCCGTCAGCGCGCGTCACCGTGGTGGAGGACAAGGAGCCGGGCTGCCCTCCCTTGATGCCATAGGGGGCGAAACGGAAGCGCTCGAAATTGGTTGAAAGCGAGCCCTGCGGCGCTTCCAGAAGGAATTCTCGCACGAGGCCAAGGCCGCCGCGGAACTGGCCGGCCCCGCCGCTGTCCGGCACCAGGCCGTAGCGGGTGAAGACCACCGGATATTTGGCCTCCACCATCTCGATGGGCGCGTTGGTGTTGTTGTGCAGGCCGCAGGACAGGGCACTTGCCCCGTCGCCCCCCGCATGGCCCCCCCAGCCGCCCACCTCGATGTCGAAATAGACCTGCCGCTTGGCATCCGGCCGCACCAGGGAGACCGCATAGACGTAGGAAATGGCGTAATAGGCCGCCGGGATACGCTCCGGCGCGATCTGGGCGAGGGCGCCGAACACGGCAGTGGCGATGCGATGGTTCACCACCATGCGCCCGGCCACGGGGGCGGGGAATTGCGCATTCACCACACTGCCCTCCGGCAGGCGCACACGGACCGGGCGGTAGCAGCCGGAATTGGCAGGGATGTCGCCGCCGAGCGCCGCCAGCAGGGCGTAGTAGACGGCCGAGCAGGTCATGGCCGGGGTGTTGTTGACCGGGCCGCGCACCTGGGGGCTGGAGCCGGCAAAATCGAGCGTGATGGTGTCGCCGGCCTTGGCGATGGTCACTTCCAAGCGGATCGGGGTATCCGACTGGCCGTCATCGTCCACAGTCTCGACGAAGGACGCCGTCCCGTCTGGGAGCGCGGCGATCGCGGCGCGCATCATGCGCTCGGAGCCATCGAGGATCGCCGACATGGCCGCCGAGAGTGTTGCGTTGCCGTATTTGCGGGCAATGCGCGTCACGGCCTTTACGCCGATGCCCAGCGCGGCGATCTGCGCGTTGAGGTCGCCACGGGTTTCGTCCGGCTGGCGCACATTGTGCAGCAGCATCTCGAACACACCGGTGTTCAGCGTACCTTTTTCCACCAGCCGGAGCGGGGGAATGCGGATGCCCTCATGGAAGATTTCGGTGGCGGCCGCATAATAAGAGCCGGCCGCCCCGCCGCCCACGTCCACATGGTGGCAGAGCGTGCCGACGATGGCGATCCGCTCTCCATCCACGAAGACGGGGCGAAAGGTCTGAATGTCCGGCAGATGCTGGCCGCCGGAATAGGGGTCGTTGGTGACGATGACGTCGCCCTCCGCCCAATCCTCGAGCGGGATGTGTGCTTCCAGGATGCGCTTGAGGCAATCGGACATGGAATTCAGATGCACCGGGATGCGCGCGGACTGGGCGATGTTGCCGCCCTGCGCATCGAAGACGGCGGTGGAGAAATCGAGGATCTCCCGCACCACGGTGGACCGGCTGGTGCGCCAGATGGTGAGGCTCATTTCCTCCGCGCTGGCGACCAGCGCGTTGCGGATCACCTCAAGGCGGACGGGATCGATGGTGGTCATGATGAGATGTCCTGAAAGATCAATGCCGGCGGGCGCGTTCGGCGATGAGGGCGCCGGTGGCATGGGAGCGGATGGTCCAGCCGGCCGGCAGATAGGTGGCCGTATAGGTCTCCTCCACCACAGCAGGGCCGGCGAGGCCCTCCGCCGTCACCGCGCCGCGCGCAACGATGCGGGTGTCCACGAAGCCCCCACGGCCATAGACCGGCCGTGTCTTTTCGGCGGCGGCCACGCCGCTTCCTTCCGGGGCGGGCGTCGGCTTGGCGAGGCGGCCGATGGCGGACAGGCGCAACGCCACGGCCTCCACGGGAACGGCAGGCTCGTCATAGGAGAAGCGTTGGCGGTGCAAGGCGTGGAAGGCCGCGGTGGTGCGGGCAAGGCCCTCCGGCGAGAAGTCGGCCTCATCCAGCGGCACGCGCAGATCAAAGGCCTGGCCCTGGTAGCGCAGGTCAAGCGCGAAGGAGAAAGCGCGGGCTTGCGGCGCGACGCCATCTTCCTCCAGGAGCCGGTCACCTTCGGCGGCCAGTTGCGCGGCCCGGGCAGCAAGGGTCTCGCCTTGGTCGGCGAGAAGGCCGATCTGAGTGGAGGACAAATCGTGGGTGATGTCCGACCACAATATGCCCCAGGCCGAGAGCGTCGAGGCATGGGCGGGGAAGATCACCTTGTTCATGCCCATCTCTTCCGCCACCTCGCAGGCATGCACGCCGCCCGCGCCGCCGAAGGACAGGAGGGCGAAATCCTCCGGATCCATGCCCTTTTCGAACAGAGAGAGGCGAATGGCGGTGGCAAGTGAGGAATTGGTGACGGCGATGACGCCCGCCGCGGTCTCTTCCGCAGAGAGCCCAACGCGACCGGACACCTCCGCCGCCGCACGGGCTGAGGCCGCCTTATCGAGGCCCATGCCGCCACCCATGAAGCTGGAACCGTCGAGACGGCCGAGCAGGAGGTTGGCGTCCGTCACGGTCAAGCGCGCGCCGCCGCGCCCATAGCAGGCGGGACCCGGCTCGGCGCCAGCGCTGTGGGGACCGATGCGCAGACGCCCGCCTTCATCCACCCAGGCGATGGAGCCGCCGCCCGCGCCAATGGTGCGCATCTCGATCATGGGCAGGCGCACGGGCAGGCCGTCCACCTCGCCCTCATTGACCATGGAAATGTTGCCCTCATGGACGACCGAGACATCGAAGCTGGTGCCGCCCATGTCGACGGCAACAAGGTTCGGCTCCGCGAGCGCCGCAGACAGGCGCTTGGCCGCAGCTGCCCCCCCGGAGGGTCCGGAGAGCAGAAGGCGGGCCGGTTCGCGTCCGGCCTTGGCAAGACCCGCAACGCCACCATTGGACTGCACCAGATAGACCTGCGTCTGCGGTACTTCCTGCTTCAGCTTACCGGCGAGGCGGTCCGTATAGGTCTTCACCACCGGCACCAGCAGGGCATTCAGCGTGGTGGTGGACATGCGCTCATATTCGCGCAGCTCCGGGGAAATGTCGCAGGAGAGGGAAATGTCCACCTCGGGCAGGAGCTCCCGCAGGATCTCGCCGGTCCGCCGCTCATGGGCGGGATTGGCGTAGGCATTGATGAAGCAGACGGCGAGCGACTTCACGCCCGCCTGTCGCAGTTTGCCGGCCAGCGCCGTGACACCGACCTCATCGAGGGGGGTGATGACACGCCCGTCAGCGCCGATGCGCTCAACGACCCCGAAGGAGAAGCGGCGCTTCACCAGAGCGGCCGGGGGCGACGCTGTAATGGCATAGACATCGGTTCGGCCATGACGACCGATCTGCATCACGTCCTCAAAGCCTTCGGTCGTCACGACGGCGCCGAGCGGCAGCTTGCGCTCAAGCACCGCATTGGTGGCGATGGTGGTGCCATGAAGAAGGTATTGCACCTCATCCAGCGAAAACCCGAAGCGGCGGCTGGCCTCCCGAATGCCGGTGAGCAGCCCGATGGAGGGGTCGGAGGGCGTGCTGGGCGTCTTCATCTGGTGGATGGCGCCGGTGCGGCTGTCCAGGATCTCGATGTCCGTGAAGGTGCCGCCAATATCGACGGCGATGCGGATGGAAGGACTGGTCATGGGTACTCCGGGCAAAGGCAAGGCTCTCCCATTCCCGCCGGCGGCAGGTTCGGGACGACAGGTCGGGAAGGGGCGGGCGGCGTCAGCCGATGGTGCGGGCGTCGCTCATTTGACGAAGGTCCGGCTCAGGCCCGCTGTGCGATCCACCACCAGAACCACGGCGAGGGTGAGCACAACGAGGAGGACCGATATGGCGGCGACCATGGGGTCCGCCTGCTGGTCCACATGGTTGTACATGGCGACCGGCAACGTCTGGAGGCGTGGGCCGGTCATGAAGAGGGACAACACCACCTCGTCGAACGAGACGAGGAAGCAGAGCGCCGTGGTGGAGATGACGCCCGAGCGCATCATCGGCAGCGTCACCCGGAAGAAGACCGTGAGCGGCTTTGCGCCGAGTGTCTCGGCGGCCTCTTCCACCGTGAGCGGCAGGTTGGCCAGTGCCGTGGAGAGCACGCGCACCGCATAGGGCAAGGTGACGATGAGGTGAGCAAGGACGAGGCCGCGGAAGGTGCCGATCAGGCCCATGGGCGCCACCACCAGCAGCAAGGCGAGGCCGAGCACGATGGTGGGCAGCAGCAGCGGCGCGGCGAACAGGTTGGAGAGGGCCTCCGCGCCCGGCGGCTTCAGCCGCACCAGCGCATAGGCGGCCGGCAGTCCGATGGCGAGGGACAGCACCGTCACCACAAGAGCGAGGGCCAGGCTGACCCAGAACGCACCCATCATGGCGGCGTTGCCGAAGATGGCGCCGTACCATTTGGCGCTCCAACTCGATGGCGGGAAGGCCATATAGTCGTCGCCCGAAAACGAGATGGGCAGGACCACCAGCAGCGGCGCCAGCAGGAACACGAACATCACTGCCGCGGTGATCTTCAAGGCGAGGGAAACGGGGCGCTCGTCCATGTCCGCGCCTCCTCAGGCGATATGCCGCAAGGCGCGGCCATAGAGGGTGAGGGAGACGCCGAACACCACGAGCACGATCATCGACAGGGCTGCGGCGAGCGGCCAGTTCAGCGTCACGATGGCCTGGTCATAGATCTCGGTGGCCAGGAGGAAGACGCGCCCGCCCCCCAGCAGCTTGGGCGTCACGAAGGAGGAAATGGCGAGCACGAAGCAGAGCAGCGAGCCGAGCGCCATGCCGGGCGCGGTCAGAGGCAGCACCACCCGCACGAAGATCTTCAGTGGCCGCGCGCCCAACGTCAGAGCCGCTTCCTCAAAGCGCGGGTCGAGCCGCCCGAAGCCGGAAAGCAGCGCCAGGATCATGTAGGGCATCAGAATTTCGGTCAGACCGATAATGACGCCGGTGAGGTTGAACATGAGGCGTGGTGGGTCCGTCATGCCCAGCATCATCAGGGCATTGGCCACCAGGCCCCGGTCCGAGAGAATGGCGATCCAGCCATAGGTCCGGACCACGGCGGATGTGAGCAGAGGCGCCACCACCAGCACCATCAGCACCGTCCGCCATGTGCCCGTTGAGCGGTGCAGATAGAGGGCGATGGGATACGAGGCGATGAGCGTCAGAACGGTGATGAGGAGGCTCACCCCCACGCTGTTGGCGATAAGTTCCAGCGTGAAATGATCGGTGAGTGCCGCGCGCCATGTCTCCACCGAATAGCCCGCGCCGAGCGCGCCAGAGGCCGAGGCCTCCCGGAAGGACATCTTCAGCAGGTTGATGACGGGCCACAGGAAGCCCACGGCATTGACCAGCCCGATGGGCACGAGCAGCAGGCTGGCGGTACCGAGCGGGCTCAGCGGGCGTGCTGCGGAGGGGGAGACGGCGAGGCTCGTCATGACGCGCCATACACGAAAGTGTCTTCCGGCCGCCAGGAGAGCGTCACCGGGGTGCCGGGGGAAAGCAGCGTTTCTCCGCCGCGCGTGGCGGCTTCGGTCTTCACGGTCACGCCGCCCACATCCACCTCATATTCGAGAATGTCGCCGGCAAATGTCGAGCGGGCGACCGTGCCCGAAAGGCGGTGGGCGTTCGCATCGGGCACCATGACACCGTGCGGGCTGAGCGAAATGCGGTGGGGGCGGACCATCACGTCCACGGGGCCGTCGAAGCCCGCGGAGGAAACGGTGATGCCGGCCACTTGTGCGAGGCCTCCCGAGGCTGTGCCGGACAGACGGTTGATGCGGCCGACGAAGCCCGCGACGAAGGCGGTCTTGGGATGTTCGTAAATTTCGTGGGGCGTGCCCATCTGTTCCAGGCGCCCCTGGTTCATGACCGCCACCTTGTCGCAGATGGTCAAGGCTTCCATCTGGTCGTGGGTAACGAAAATCGCGGTGATGCCCAGCCGCTTCTGGATGTCCCGGATCTCGGTGCGCATCTCGTCGCGCAGCTTGGCGTCGAGGTTCGAGAGCGGCTCATCCAGCAGCAGGATGGAGGGCCGGATGACCAAAGCGCGGGCGAGAGCCACGCGCTGCTGCTGGCCACCGGACAGCTGGGTGGGGCGGTGATGCTCGCGGCCCGACAGGCGGACCATCGCAATCGCCTCTTTCACCCGCTCCGCCGCTTCCGCCTTGGGCACCTTGCGCATTTCAAGGCCAAAGGCGACGTTCTTTGCGATGTCCATGTGCGGGAACAGGGCATAGGACTGGAACACCAGCCCCATGTCCCGCGCATAGGGCGGAATGCCGGTTATGTCCCGCCCATCCACGGCGATATGCCCGGATGAGGCGGGCACCAAGCCCGCAATCATGCGCAGCGAGGTGGTCTTGCCGCAGCCGGAGGGGCCGAGAAAGGCAACCAACTCGCCCCGCGCCACGTCGAGGTTGAGATCATCCACGGCCGCGAAGGAACCATAGTGGCGGGTGAGGCCCCGCAGGGACAGGAAGCCCTGTCCCTGCGCAAGCCGTGTCATCTCTCCGGGCGTGGCGCGGATCATGGCGACGCCCTCAGCGGCTAGCGGGCAGGACGCGGCGGCGCCACTGCTCCGCAATCTTGTCACGCACCTGGGCCAGCGCGATCCAGTCCACCGGCATCACCTTGTCGAGCTGCTTGACGGCCGTGCGGTCGAGGGCTGCCGCGGAAATGTCCGCCTTGGCATTGGTGGGGGCGTAGAACATGGTTTCGGTGAAGGTCTTCTGCGCCTCGGCGGAAAGGGCGTAGTTGACGAAGATCTTCGCTGCATCGGCGGCGGGGCTGCCGGCCACCAGATTGATGGTGTTGATCTGGAAGACGGTGCCTTCCTGCGGGATCGTCGCCTTCAGCTTGCCACCGGAGGTGTCGCTATTGACCTGGGCGCGGGCATTCCAGCCAACGCCAATGGCCGCCTGGCCGGTCACGATGGGCGCATAGACCTCGGGCTTCGGCTCCCAGGTCTGGACGTTGGGGGCAATCTCAACCATAGCGGCGATGCCCTTGTCCACGTCCTTCAGATAATCGGTGCCGCCATTGGCCTTGTTGAGGATGAGCAGGAGCGAGAGGCCCTGGATGTCCGGCACGCCGGGGATGACCACCTTGCCCTTCATGGGCGCCTTGGCCATCTCCATGTAGGACTTGGGCGGCTCCTTCACCTGTTCGGAATTGTAGATCAGGACAAGATTGTCGAACGTTACCGCAACGCCCGCCACGGCAGGGATGCGGGCATTGGGGTAGAGGTCCTTCACGTTCGGTACGTTGGACTCATCGATCTTGGTGAAAAGGCCTTCGTCGGTCCCCGCCTTGGAGACGGATACGTCCATGATGACCACATCCGCCTGCGGCGCGGCCTTCTGGGCGCGCAGGTTGCCGAGCATGGCAGCGGAGCTGGGAAGGGGGAAGTAGGTGACCTTGATGTCCGGGTGCGCCTTCATGAAGGGCTCCAGGATCGCCTTGGTGTAGCGCTCCTGGAACAGGCCTGAATAGGCCATCAGCGTCAGGTTTGTTTCCGCCAAAGCGGGGCCGGCAAAGGCCCCGAGGGCGGCACAGAACGTTGCGATCTTGAGTGCAGTTTTCATCTTCACTACCCCTCTGGAGGACTGGACCGGACCGTTTTCGGTTCTTTGGATGGAAAGGTTCAGGCGGGCTGGAGCTTTGCCTCCACCATGGCGCGGGCGCCGGAAATGTCCGGCAGCTTTTCGCCGGCGGCGAGGCGGGCCAGGAGGACGAGCTCGGCTTCCTGCATGGCGATTGCGCGGGCGGCGATGGCGGGCGCCTCGGACGGCTTGAGCACCACGACGCCGCTCTCGTCGCAAAGTACCGCATCACCGGGGCAGACCGTCTGGCCGCCCACATTCACCGGCACATTCAGCGCGCCTTCAAGCCCGAGCAGCTTGGTGGTGATGGGGGAGGGCCCACGGCACCACATGGGCATGTCGACGCGCACGATCTCCGAGAAGTCGGTCGCCGGGCCGTCAATGACGCCCGCCTTCACGCCCGCCATCTTCATGGCATTGGTGATGACGCCACCCCAACAGGCGTGGCGCGTGTCCCCGCAGCGCTCGATGACCACCACATCGCCCGGCCGCACGTAAGCAGTCAGGTAATGCAGCAAAGTGGAATCGGCGTGGGGAATGCGGAGCGTCACGGCCGTGCCGGCCACCCGCTTGCCCGGCAGGACGGCGCGGATGTCGGGAGACACGAAGCCCGAATGCAGGACGTGGCCGATGGTGGCCACTTCGCACCTTTCCAGCTCGGCAACCAATTCAGGCGCGATCTGGTCGGGCATGGGATTGACGATGAACATCGGGGGCTCCGCTCAGGCGAGGACGTGGTGGCGGGAGACGGGCAGGTTGGTGCGCACCTTCTGGGAATAGGAAAGATCGATGCGCCCGGCCGTGAAGCCGACACCATCCGAACACTGGGCCGTGACATGGCCCCACGGGTCGATGACCATGGAGTGACCCCAGCACCACTTCTTGCCGCCGGCATGCGGCCCGGTCTGGCCAACCGCCAGGAACCAGGTCTGGGTCTCCACCGCCCGGGCACGGGCGAGCAGTTCCCAATGGTCCTTGCCGGTCATGAGGGTGAAGGCAGCTGGCAGCACGATCACGTCGGCGCCTTTGTCCGCCAGCTTGCGGAACAGCTCGGGAAAGCGGATGTCGTAGCAAATGGCGCAGCCGACCGTTGCCTCACCCACCTTGTAAGTCACGACCTCGTCGCCGCGAGCGACGGTGTCAGACTCGCGGTAGACCATGCCGCCCGGGATCTCCACATCGAACAGGTGGATCTTACGGTAGCGGGCGATCTCCGCGCCGTCGGCGCCAAACACAACCGTGGTGTTGTAGAAGGAGTTGCCGTCCCGCTCGGCGACGCTGCCGGCATGGATCGTCACCTTCAGCTTTTTGGCAAGGCCCGACATGAGACGGTAGGCGGAACCATCCGGAAACGTCTCGGCGGACTCCTGCATCTCGGCGGGGGTGTCGCCCAGAAAGGCGTAATATTCCGGCAGCACTACGAGATCGGGCTGCTCTGCGGCCACAGCCTCCTCGATAAGGGCGGCGGCAGCAGCGAGGTTCACCGCCTTGTCCCCCTGCGAGTTCATCTGGATCAGCGAAACTTTCACGTGCCATCTCCCTGCGTGCCGGCGCAGGAGAACAGACGCGGCAAGGTGCGACAAACGCGAAATAATTGTCTGCCCTAACAACCAATGCTTATGAGAGCGGCAGAGGCAGCGCCTGCCTATTCTGTGTGCGCTGCAGCGCGAACCCCTCGCGTTGCAGCGACGGCGATCTCCGCCGCCATGTGCGCGATCAGGCGGGGAAGGGGGCTCCCTGGTTCCTCCCGATAGATGGCATGAAGGTTCAGCAGGGGCATGTTGGCCTGAACGTCGAGGATGGCCAATTCGCCGCGCTCGCTCATCTCCTGCACCAGGACGCTGGGGAGCACTGCGACCCCCATGCCGTCGCGCACAAGGCGGGTGATGGTGGCGAGGGAGTTGGAGTTCAGGACCCGCACCTTCTGAGGATCGAGGCCGGCCTCCTCAATGATCTGCTGCACGTGCTGATGCGGCTGCGACCCGCGCGAGAAGGCGAAGATCGGCCCGCTCTCCGCGACGCTTTCCAATGACAGGCGGCGACCATGCAAGCCGAGGCGCGGCGCCGCCACCCAGACACACTCATAGCTGCATAATTCGATGTTGCGGCAGTCCGGAACCAGCAGAGGGCCGGCAATGAGGGCGAGGTCCACTTGGCGGTCCAGCAACATGCGGGCCACAGTGAGGCTGTTGTCCACGGTCAGATCCGGATCGACATCCGGATAGGCCTCCTTCACCGCCTCCACGAGGCGGGGCAGCCAAGCATAGACGATGGTGTCGATGGTGCCGATGGCCACCCGCCCCCGCAGGCGGTGGGTGTCGCCGATGCCCAGGCGCAACTCACTCGTCATGCGCACAATGGCCTCGGCCTGCGCCAGCGCCCGCTCCCCAGCGGGCGTCAAGCTGACGCTCCGCAGGTCGCGCTCAAAAAGGCGCACACCGAGGTCCTTTTCAAGCGTCGCGATGCGGTTGGAGATGGCGGCCTGCGTCGTGCACAGCTTGCTGGCGGCGCTTGAAAAGCTCCGCAGCCGGGCCACCCAGATGAAGGTTTCCAGGAAACGCACATTCATGAGGCAGGTCTTCATCCCGATTGGGGCAAGGCGGATGCGACCGGCAGCATGGCCCCCCACCTCGCATTTGACAACGCGCGGGCCGGGCCTGCGAAGAGCGTTTCATTTTACCATCGCCGCTCGTCGGCCCTGGCGCAAGCACCTAACGGGGAAGCCGCATCAAGCTGGAGGTGCAATGCCATAGCGGCCGGCAATGACCTGGAAGGCATCCACCGTCTGGGGGTCCACGGGGATACCAAGGGCCTGACGCCGTTCCGCCTCCCGCCATTCGCGATCGCCGGGCGCCAGGACTTCGCCCCCTTCCACCGCTTGGCTGTTACGCAAGCTGTCCAGATAGCGCGCCATCCCGGCGGCATAAGCGTCCGGCTCCAGGAAGGCATCCGGCTTCAGCGCCAAGACGAAGGCGCCCACATCCCGCGCCCTGGACATGTCCTCGCCCCCCATGGGCGGGATGTCGAAGCTGAGCCGCGCTCCGGTGAGAATGGAGCTGAAAAGCTCGACCAGGCCGGCAAGACCTGCCCCCTTGAAGCCAAACGCTCCACCGAGCGGCGCCAGCATGTCCACCAGATGAGGATCGGTTGTGTTTCGCCCCCGCGCATCGGAGGCCACGTCCGCCGGCAATTGCCAGTCGAGGCTGCGATAGAGCAGGACGCGATTATAGGGGATAGAGCTTGTCGCCATGTCCAGCAGCCAGGGGCGGCTCCCCGGAACCGGCGCGGCAGCGGCGATGGGATTGGTGCCGTGGAAGCGCGCCGCACCATCGTGCAACCGCATCAGGCTGTCGGAATTGCAAAATGCCAGCCCCAGATAGCCCCGCTCGGCCGCGGCAAGTGCATAGGCACCGGCGGCTCCGAAGTGCGAGGAATTGCGGATGCCGACTGCCCCAATGCCGAATCGCTCGGCCTTGGCGAGGGCATGGTCCATGGCGGCAAAGGCGGCGCGCGCGCCATGGGCCGCGCCCGCATCCAAGGTTGCGACAGCACCGAAATCCCGCACGACCACCATATGCGGACGGCCGGCCACCCGGCCGCCGTCCAGGGCTTTGAGATAATGGTCGAGAAGGCGGATGCCGTGGCTGTCAATGCCGAGCCGGGAGGCGTGCATCATGGCCCGGGTGGCAGCCTCGGCCGTGGCCGTGTCCGCGCCTGCGGCCGTCAGTGCCGCGATCGCAAAGGTGGTCAGCGCAGCCTCTGAGTGCCGGGTCGCAAAGACGGGCGGGGGGACGGGGGCTCGGACTGACATGGCGTTGCTCCCTACAGGCGATTGGGCATGCACGCATGGGTGCATGCCTTAGTGTCCGCCAGCTAAGGCCGTGCTTCCGGCCACGTCAACGATCAGGGAACAGCCGGAGAGGGGGTGCTGAGGCTCCACATGGCGTCAAACATCGACGCCTGGAAAGCGGCAAATTCCGCGCTGTCAATGATCATGCCGTAGCTTTCTCGCGCGGAAGAAATCAGGGCTACCTTGTTTCCATAGATGAAGCACGTCATGGCCAAGGTATGCTCCGCCGGCGCATAGCGCAGCTCGCGGCAGTGCTCCCGACTGGAAGGCCAGATGGGCACGATGTCCCGCTCGGCCGAGCGGATCACATGCAGCCAGATGCCCCGTCGAGCACGCTCATTGAGATAGCGCTCCATTTCCTCCAGCCCCGGCTCGGCCATCAGCTCCTTCATGGACAACGTGGCGCGCAAGACCTTGTCGCCACTGTTCAGCGTGTCCCACAAAGTGGTCCGAATACCTTCCGGACCCGGATGAAAGCGCACGTTCGGCTGGCCGCTCTCATGGTGATACATGGAGCGCAGGACCGGCATCACGTCCTCGATCATCTGCCGCCGCGCCTCGATGCGCTCCAGCAGCACGCCGGGATCCTGCGCCACCACGAAGCGCCTCTTGCCGTGGTCGACAAAGCGGATGAGGCCCTCGGCCTCCAGCTTGGCGAGGGCATCGTGGGCGGTGGTGCGGGCAAGGCCAGCCTTCGCAGCGACCTCCGTGACGGACGCGCCTCCGAGGCCAACCGCAGTGAGATAGAGCTTGTAGAGCGTCCCGGTGATGCCAATCCGGGCCAGCTTTTCTTCAATGTCGGTCGTCACGCCACATCCCCCAATGCGGGGAGAATGTCCGATCTTCCCCGTGTCGTCTATCGTCGGTTTTCCCCGATATAAAAATATCGCAACGCCCAAATTCTAAGCGCAATATCGGCAAACTGCGCGAAAAAACACCCCCAGATGCGCGATCAATGCTCATTCTGAACACGGAATCGAATTGACGGAAAATGCCGACAATAATAGCGTCTGGGTCACCCGGTCGCTGAGGTGCGCCGGGCCATCACGCAAAGGAGGTTGCCGATGGAAGCAGAGGCCAATGCGGGCGCGCTGGCCGCCCAGCCTGCCGCCAGCAGGCCGGCGAGACGCTTCCCGCCTGTCTCCCGCCTCTTTGCCAACCGATCGGTGCGCGCGGGGCTCGGCCTCGCCGCCTTCTTCGGCTTCTGGCAGGCCGTGTGCGGGCTCGGGCTGGTGGACGGCTTCCTTCTGCCCTCGCCGGTAGCCGTGGCGCAGGCCCTGTGGGAGATGGCGGTGGATGGCTCGCTCTGGGTCCATCTGGCGGCGAGCCTCCAGCGCGTGGCGGTGGGCTTCTTCCTCGCCTGTATTGTCGGCCTCGCCCTTGGCCTCGTCTGCGGCTGGTGGCGGCCGGTGTCGGACTTTGTCCGGCCGGTCGTGGAGGCGCTCCGGCCCATCCCGCCTCTGGCCTGGATCCCCATCACCATCCTGTGGTTCGGCCTCGGCGATGCTGCCTCCTACTTCCTGGTGTTCCTGGGCGCCGTCTTCCCGGCCTTCGTCGCCACCTACACGGCCGTGCGCGGCCTCGACCGCAACCAGATGAATGCCGCGCTCTGTCTCGGCGCCAAGCCCTGGCAATTGTTCTGGGACGTGCTGATCCCCGCCTCGCTGCCCATCATTTTGCCGGGCCTTCGCATCGCGCTCGGCGTCGGCTGGATGTGCGTGGTGACGGCGGAGCTGATCGCCGCCCAGACGGGCCTTGGCTACCTGATCCAGCAGTCCCGCATGCTGTTCCAGATCAACAATGTGGTGGCCGGCATGGTCACCATCGGCCTGGTGGGCTTCGCCATGTCCGTCATACTCGAACGGATCGAGCGGCGTGTGAACGCCTGGGCTCCCTCCGAGCGCAATTGAGGAGAACGCCATGGTCGCCCTCGCTCGCCTGCCCGCCGACGTCTCCTCCCTCCCGCCCCAGTCCGCCTCCGCCGACATCCAGATCGATATCCGCAATGTGGGCAAGGTCTATGGCGGCACGGCCTCCGACCATGCGGTGATCGCCCTCGACGGCGTCAACCTGCGTATTCGGCGCGGCGAGTTCATTTCGCTGCTGGGACCCTCCGGCTGCGGCAAGTCCACTCTGCTCGGCATCATCGCCGGCTTCCAGTCCGCCAGCAGCGGGCAGTTGCTCCAGGACGGCCGGCCCATTACCCGCCCCGGCCCCTCGCGCACGGTGGTGTTCCAGGACTATGCCCTGTTCGGCTGGATGACGGTGCAGCAGAACGTGGAATTCGGCCTCAAAGCCAAGGGCATGCCCAAGGCTGAGCGGGCCGAGATCGCCCGCGCCCTCATCGCCATGGTGCGGCTCAGCGGCTTCGAGGACAAATATCCCCACCAGATGTCCGGCGGCATGAAGCAGCGCGCCGCCATCGCCCGGGCGCTGGCGCCCGATCCGGACATCCTGCTCATGGACGAGCCGTTCGGCGCGCTTGATGCCCAGACCCGCGTTCTGTTGCAGGAGGAGATCGCACGCATCTCCTCCGAAGCCGGCAAGACGGTGATTTTCGTGACCCACGGCATCGACGAGGCGCTCTTCCTGGCCGACCGCGTGGTGGTGATGAGCCCGCGCCCGGGCCGGGTGCGCGAGGAGGTGCTGGTGCCGCTCCCGCGGCCGCGGACGGCCGAGATGCGGTCCGACCCATGGTTCGTCTCCACGGTCAACGACCTGTGGGAGACGCTCAAGCCGGAATGGCAGAAAGGGGAATAGACCGTGACCTCAGGAATTTCGCGCCGCCGCTTCGGCCAGCTCGCCGCTGGCCTTGCCGCCTCCCTCCCGCTGGCGATGCCCTCGGTTCTGCGCGCCCAAGAGGGCGATGTGGTCCGCATGTGCTGGTTCAACACGACCACCGTGTCGGCCCAGATCGCCCATGTCCTGATGCGCACGGACATTCCGGCCCGCAACGGCCTCAAGATGGAGATGATTCAGCTGGCCGCCTCGCCCGCCATCACCGAGGCCCTGGTTTCGGGTGCCGGCGATGTGGGCACGCTCTCGGACTTTGCAGCCGTGACCACCATGGCCATCGGCGCGCCGGTGACCACAGTCGCCTCCCAGGCCCGGTTCCGCTCGGCGGTGCTGGCCACCAAGAAGTCCGGCATCACCAGCCTTGCCGACCTCAAGGGCAAGCAGGTCTACGGCACCTTCGGCATCACCGCCTTCCAGAATGCCCAGGACGCGGTGCTCAAAGCCGGCCTCACGCCCGGCAAGGACGTGACCTTCGTCAATGTGGGGCCGGCCGAGCTGGCGGACGCGGTGGGCGCCCAGCGCATCGACGCCTTCTTCTCCTATGATCCATTCGTCAGCTATTTCGAGAGCACCGGCGCCGCGCATGTCATCTCGCAGAACGTGACGCCGGTCATCGTGCTCGCCGCCAACAACCGCTTCCTCCAACAGAAGCCGGATGTGCTGAAGCGCCTGCTTATCGCCAATTCCGAGGCACTGTTCTTCGCCGCGCAGAACAATGACCTGGTGAATGGCTGGTTCCGCACCCTGGAGCCCGCCAAGAACATCCCCGAGCCGGTGCTTCAGAAGGCGTCCAGCTACGATCCGGCCTGGAGCGCCAAGTCCTTCTCTGACATCCGCGCCACGCTCTCGCCCGAGCAGATCGCGCAGATGGAGGCGCTGGCCAAGTGGGGCGTGGACGCCAAACTCCTGCCGCGCCTGCCGGACGTGCCGAAGTTCATCAATACCGCCATCGCCGCTGCTGCGGACAAGGAAGCGGCGGCGCTGAATTTCGACGTCAAAAGCGTGAAGATCCTGCGCGCCTGACCAGCGCGCCCTCCTCCCCTGACCGGCGGCGCGTTCCGGCGCGCCGCCCCCAAGCGCGCCGCCGGCCGGCGGTCGCGCAGCAGGACCATCATGACCAGCATTCCGGCACAGGCGGACGGCGCGCTCCTGGAGCGTGCACCCGCTGCCACAACACCCGCGGGGGCGGGGTGGAGCTCCAGCCTCGGCTCTGGCCCGCAGAGCGCCACCCGGCATTTCGATTTTTCCATCCTGCCGGCGGAGGCGCGCTATCGCTTGCTCGCCTCCACCATCATGCCCCGCCCCGTCGCCTGGGTGGTCACCTGCAGCGCGGATGGCGTGGTGAATGCCGCGCCCTATTCCTTCTTCAACCTGTTCGGCGCCGACCGGCCGGTGGTGGCGCTGGGCATCCTGGCCCGTCCGGGGCAGCCCAAGGACACGGCGGCCAACATTTCCGCGACCGGGGAATTCGTCATCAACCTCGTGCCTTTCGCCCTGGTGGAGGCCATGAATGCCACCTGCGTGGAAGCCCCGCCGGAGGTGGACGAGACGGTTCTGGCCGGCCTTGCCACGGTGCCGAGCCTTGCCATCCGCCCACCGCGCATCGCCGCCTCGCCCGTCGCCCTGGAATGTCGGCTGCTGCACCTGCTGGAGACGGGCCCCGGGCAATGGCTGGCGGTGGGCGAGGTGCTGCATGCCCACTATGCCCAATCCGTCCTCACCGGCGATCCCGAGCGACCCCGCGTGGATGTCGGCGCCCTCGATCTGGTGGGCCGCATGCACGGCCCGTCCACCTATGCCCGCACGCGGGATCTGTTCGACTTGCCGCGCCCGCTCTGGCCCCTTCCAGGCGGCGAAAGCCAAGCACAAACCAAGGGATGAAAACCATGTCCAAGGTCAAGGTCGCCGCGGTCCAGGCCGCAACCATTCCCTTTGACGGCCCCGCCGCCACCGCGCGGACAGTGGCGCTCATCGCAGAGGCCGCGGCCACCGGCGCCAAGATCGCCGTGTTCCCGGAAGCCTTCATCGGCGGCTATCCCAAGGGCCTCGACTTCGGGTGCAGCATCGGCCGCCGCACGGGGGAGGGGCGGGCGGACTTTGCCCGCTATGTGCGCGGAGCCATTGCCGTGCCCGGGCCCGAGGTGGACCAGTTGGTGGCGGCCTGCGCGGCCCAAGACATCCATGCGGTGGTGGGCGTGATGGAGCGGGATGGCGGCACGCTGTATTGCACGGCGCTCTATCTCGGCCCGGAGGGCCTGATGGGCAAGCATCGCAAGGTGATGCCCACGGGCTCAGAACGCCTGGTCTGGGGCTTCGGCGACGGCTCGACCCTCACCGTGGTGGACACCCCCTATGGCCGCATGGGCGGCGCCATCTGCTGGGAGCACTACATGCCCCTGATGCGGGCGGCCTATTATGCCAAGGGCGTCCAGATCTGGGCCGCGCCCACGGCGGATGACCGCGAGAGCTGGATTTCCACCATGCGCCATGTGGCCATGGAAGGCCGCTGCTTCGTCATTGGTGCCTGCCAGGTGATGCGGCGCTCCGACTTCCCGGACGACTATGCCAGCCGCATCGAGGCCGCACCGGACGAGTGGATGATGCACGGACGTTCCGTGATCGTCGGCCCGCTGGGCGAAATCCTGGCGGGGCCGTTGGTCGACGAGGAGGGCATCCTCACCGCCGAGATCGACCTTGACCATATCCTGGGCGCCAAGCTCGACTTTGATCCCGTCGGCCATTATGCCCGGCCGGACCTCTTCAGCCTGCACGTCGACGAGACGCCGCAACGCCCCGTGATCGCACACGCAGGGGCGAAGTCGGCGGCCTGAAAACCGCCATGGCCGCCTTCAGCGCAGGATCAGACGGAGGGTATAGGCCACCAGCGTCAGGGCAAGGACGCTCGACAGCCAGAGCCCAGCAAACCAGCCGATGCGGCGCAGCCATCGCCGCATCGAGCCGACCTCCTTAAGGGTGGTGCGCATGGTATCCCTCGCCTTCGCGCACCTTCCCCCGGAACACCCAGTAGGAATAGGCGGTGTAAGCCAGGATGGTCGGGACCAGGACCGCTGCACCCACCAGAAGGAAAGCAAGGCTCGCCGGCGGGGCCGCCGCATCCCAGATCGTCAGCGTCGGCGGCAGAATGTTCGGATAGAAGGAAATGCCGAGCCCAATGAAAGAGAGGATGAACAGCGCCAGTGCCCCGAGGAAGGGCTGAGGCCCAGACGTCTCCCGCATCAGAGCGCGGGACAGGATCAGTGCGGCCCCCATCACCAGCAGGGGAATGGGCGCCACGTAAAAAATCTCGGGAAACTGCAGCCAGCGGGAATAGAAGCTGGGCTGCAGAAACGGCATCCAGGCGGAGACCACGCCTATTCCGGCCAGTGTGGCGACGGCGAGGGGGCGGGCAAAGCGGACGGCCACGGCCTTCAGCGCACCTTCGGTCTTCATGATCAGCCAAGTGGCGCCGAGCAGACCATAGCCCGTCAGCAGCGCGGCACCCACCAGGAGCGAGAACGGCGTCAGCCAGTCATACCAGCCGCCAGCATATTGGCGGTCCGCAATGCGGATGCCCTGAACGATGGTGCCAAGGGCCAGGCCCTGGCAGAAGGTGGCGACCACCGAGCCGATAAAAAAAGACGCGTCCCACACCCGGCGCCAACGGGTGGTCCGCCAACGGAACTCGAAAGCCACCCCGCGAAAGATAAGCGCCAGCAGCATAGCGATGATCGGCGCATATAGAGCCGGCATCGCCACGGCAAAGGCGAGGGGAAAGACCGCGAACAGACCACCGCCCCCCAGTACCAGCCAGGTCTCGTTGCCGTCCCAGAAGGGGGCGATGGTGTTCATGGCCGTATCACGGTGTGCGGCGCGGGGGAGGAAGGGAAAGAGTATCCCGATACCTAGGTCGAAACCGTCCAGCACCACATAGGCGAGGACAGCGAACGCCAGGATGAAGGCCCACAACAATGCCAGATCCATTCTTGCCTCCTCACCGCGTGTCCGGCCGCGCGCCCGCGTCCGATTGAAGCTGCGGCGCCGGTGTGAAGCCCGTCGTGCGGATCGGCTCGGCAGGATCTGGACCAGCCTCGCCAGCGTTCGGCGCCCGTGCCATGGCGCGAAGGATGTAGAAGGTGCCCGCACCGAAGACGACGAAATAGACTACGATGAAGGCAAGCAAAGACACGGCAATGGCTTCCGCTGCGACAGGGGAATGGCTTTCCGACGTGCGCAGCAGCCCATAGACCGTGTAAGGTTGGCGCCCCACCTCGGTGGTCACCCAGCCGCAGATGACGGCCACGAAGCCGCTCGGACCCATGACCACCGAGGCCCGCTGGAGCCAGCGCGCTTCATAGATGGAGCCGCGCAACCGGCGGACCAGCGACCACAGGCCGATGCCGAGCATGGCAAAGCCGAGGCCGACCATGATGCGAAAGCTGAAGAAGACGATCCCGACGTTCGGCCAATCGGCCTTGGGGTACTGATCGAGGCCGGCGACCTCGCCATTGAGGGAATGGGTGAGGATGAGTGAGCCGGCATTCGGGATCTCGATGGCCGCGCGCATACGCCCCTCCTCCATGTCGGGAAGGCCAAAGAGCGTCAGCGGCATGCCGGTATCTCGGTTCGTCTCGAAATGTCCCTCGATAGCGGCTAGCTTCATGGGCTGGTGTTCGAGCGTGTTAAGCCCGTGCGCATCGCCCGCGAAGATCTGTAGGGGCGAGACGACAGCCGCCATCCATAGCGCCATGGAGAACATCACCCGTGCGCCGGCATTGGACCTGTCGCGGAGCAAGTGAAAGGCCCCGACGGCTCCGACCACGAATGCCGTGGTGAGATAGGCCGCGAGCACCGTATGCACAAGCCGATAGGGGAAAGAAGGATTGAAAACGATGTTCCACCAGTCGCGCGGCACGAACTGCCCGTTGGCGGCGATGTCGTAGCCCGTCGGCGTCTGCATCCAGGAGTTCACGGACAAAATCCAGAACGCCGAGCCGAGCGTGCCGAGCATCACCATCACGGTCGCGAAGAAATGCAGCCCCTTGCCCACTCGGTTGAGCCCGAACAGCATCACCCCCAGAAACCCCGCCTCAAGGAAGAAAGCGGACAGCACCTCATAGGCCATAAGAGGACCAAGCACCGGTCCGGTTCGGTCCGCATAGACCGACCAATTGGTGCCGATCTGGTAGCTCATCACGATGCCGGACACGACCCCCATGGCAAACGACAGGGCGAAGATCTTCAGCCAGTACTGATACACGCTGAGAAAGACTTGCCGCCCGGTCGCCAGCCACAGGCCGTTGAGGACCGCCAGATAGGACGCCAGTCCAATGGTGAAGGCCGGAAAAATAAAGTGAAACGAGACCGTGAAGGCAAACTGGAAGCGCGCCAGCAGAACGGGGTCCAGGGCAGGGCTCATGATCTGACCTTCCTGACCGAGATGGCTTACGAGCAGCACGTAACGCAGGGGGCGCCACGACAATGAGCCAGACGCCGATGAAAAGCCCCCGGCAGGACCTAACGGCTCCCGACAGTGCAGCACACCTCGGCCTCCGCCGGACGCAAAAGGGAAGATGCCCAGTCCGGAATTGTTCCTGAAAAAGAAAAATTTCGTCTTTTCGTCAGAAGGCAAAGCACACGTTTTGATCGGATGCGGACGCTTACACCACTATTCGCGCCACATCCAATTCAAGCGCCAGCTCTACATTGAATTGCAGACAGTCATTGAACCAAATTGGAACCCTGCCGTTCAGGGCATGAGACGAAACGCGGTTCCCTTGTCGCTCCGCGCGTCCTCAAATCAAGATCTAGACTGCAGGAGGCCCTCTTGGCTGACGATACCATCCACCAAATCTTTGCCGTCGGGCTGCGCAATGCTCATGCGCTGGAAAATGAAGCACTGTCCATCATGAACCGCCAGTTGGACCGGCTCGAAAGCTATCCCGACCTCGCTGCGCGGCTGCGCAGGCACGTCTCAGAGACGCAGGCACAGGCAAAGCGCCTTGAGGACATACTGGCGGATTTGGGAGAGAGCCAGTCCTCGCTCAAGGACACCGCGGCCTCCTTCATGGGCAACATGGCAGCCTTGGGACACACGATGGCAGACGACGAAATCCTGAAGAACAGCTTCGCCGACTACGCCTTCGAGAATTATGAGATTGCCTCCTACCGCTCGCTGATCACCATTGCCGAGACTGGCGGATTCTCGGCGGCCATTCCCATGCTCCAGAAGAGTCTGGCGGAGGAGGAGGAAATGGCGGCTTGGCTGGAAAATCATCTGCCGGCCGTAACCCAGCAATACCTGGCGCTGGAATCCGCAGGTCTCAAGGCCAACCGATGAATCCCGCGGCCCCGAGACATCGCTCACCTGGGGCCGCCAGGACACATATCCGAAGGGGCACCTCAGGCTAAAGAAAGCCTGAGGTCGTCGCGTATGTGTCTTCGCTTTTCTACGCACGCTGGCGCCGCCGCACCGGTGCTCGTTACCTCGGATCGACGCCACTGTCCTGGGGCCCTTAGACAGATGAGGCTGAAGCCATCTTCCACCGGGGGGGCAAAAGGCCGGCGGGTCTGCCGCCGGCAGACCATATGGGTTGCGGCGAGAACCAGCAGCGGTACGAGATTAGCGGTCCCAAAGCACGCGTCAGGGATACTTGCCCGGAATGGTAAGCAGATGACGCACCTTCGGGCCGCCCTCGGAACGGTCGAACGCACGCGCGGCCTGCTGGACGTCCGCATCCGCATGGGATACGCGGCGGTGCTGGCGCAGGTGCTCGGCCCAGGAGTCCACCAGGAACCACTCCACCAGGACGTCAGGATCGGCCGCGTCCTCCGTCAAGCCCCAGGCATAGGCGCCATCCCGACGGCGGGCGGTTGAAAGGTGGTTCAGGGCGTGCAGGAACGCCGTTCGGTCCTCCTGCTGGATCCGATATTCGATCAGAATGAGAACCGGCCCCCGGTCGTTCGCAACCGGCTCGGCGAGCGCGGGCTCTGGCCAATGCAGGGACGGGGTGAGGTCCGCTTCCCCCTTTGGCAGGGCGACCCGGTGCAGGATAAAGCCGACGATCACAAGTCCAGCCGCGGCAATGCCAAGCGCCGGTTGAATGCCAGTGACCTGCGCAACGAGGCCCCAGCCCAGGCTCCCGCCAGCCATGGCACCATTGAATACAGTGAGATAGACGGCAAGCGCACGTCCGCGCACCCAATTGGGCAAGATCGCTTGAGCCGTCGCGTTCAGGGTCGTCAGCGCTACGATCCACGCGCCGCCCATGACCAGAAGAATCGGCACCGCCAGCCATTTCGGAGGAGCCAAAGCGAGGCTCGCGCCCGCGGCAGCCGTAAGGACGGACGCGGCGAGCACCAGGCCGTCCGCACTCAGCCGATCCCGAAGCCCTGGCAAGAGCAGCGCGCCGCCGATGGCGCCTGCCCCCACCGAGCCGAGCAGAAGCCCGTAATAGGCCGCGTCGCCTTTGAGCAGCTCGCGGGCGACCAGGGGCAGCAACGCCCATACCGCACTGGCAAAGGCAAAGAAGAAGAAGGCCCGGAGCAGAACCACATGCAGCTCTCGGCTGGATCGCGCATAGCGCAACCCGGCGCGGAAGGCGCCTGAAAAGCGCTCATCCAGCGCATCCTCGGCGGTGGCCGGGCGCCGCCACCAACACAAGGCGAGGATGACGATGATGTAGCTGGCCACGTCGACGCCATAGGTGGCCGCGGCCCCGAACACCGCCAACAGCACGCCGCCAGCCGCGGGCCCGACGGCGCGGGCGATGTTGATGCCCAGAGAGTTGAGCGCCACCGCGCTTTTGAGCTCCCCCCGGGGCACCAGTTCCGGCACGATGGATTGCCAGCTCGGCGCCGTGAGCGCCGCACCCACACCGCCCAGAAAGGTGAGGGCGATAAGCGAGGAGATCGTCATCAGGCCGGCATAGGACAGCACAAGAAGCGTGGCGCTGACGCAGGCGAGACCAAGCTGGATCACGATCAGCAGCCGCCGGCGGTCAAGAATGTCCGACAACACGCCGGCCGGCATGGCCAGGATGAAGACCGGCAGCAGCGCCGCCGCCTGCACGGTGGCGACGGCTGCGGGCGAGGCGGACATATCGGTGACGAGCCATGCGCTCGCCACGTCACGCATGAAACTGCCCACGTTTCCGAGCACCGTGGCGATCCAGAGGACCGCAAACACCCGCCGGCGTAGCGGCGCGAAGGCACCGCCGGGCGCGACCTCGGTCCGGTTTGTCATCCCGCTCCTCCTCCTGACCCGTGCTTCACTCCGAGGTCAGACCGCCCAGCAGGCGCAGCCGAGCGAACCGAAAAAGCCGCGTATATCAGCCGCCGGTACGGCAGAACCCCAGGCTCCGGCATGGCCGTGGCCGTGGATCCCGCAGGACTTTGCGCAACCGCAGGCGCCAGCGAAGCGATAGGCGCTCTCACGCTTTTCCGGCCGCGTCTGATAGCCACCGAAGGTGCGCACGGGCGACCAATCAGGCATGGCCGGCGGAAGGGGCGGCGCAAGCGGAGCAAAATCCCCTTCGCCATGAACCGGCACGCCACCAAGCAGGGTGAGAACCGAGGTGATGTCCTGGATGCAGTCTTCCGCGACGCTGAAATAATCGTCGGAGAGCACCACGAGGTCAGCCAGTTGCCCAGCCTTTACCTGCCCCTTCTTTCCCGGTTCGCTGGAGAACCAGGTGTTGGCCTCCGTCCACAGGCGAAGGGCGGCCTCACGGTCGAGGCGATTGGCTGGCGGGTAAAGGGCAAGTCCCCCCATGGTCCGTCCCGTAACCAGCCATGACAGCGAAATCCAGGGATTGTAGGAGGCAACCCGTGTGGCGTCGGTTCCAGCCCCCACCGGGATGCCCGCATCCAGCATGCGCCGGATCGGCGGTGTGCGCTCTGCGGCGCGCGCGCCATACCGCTCGACGAAATACTCGCCCTGGAAGGCCATGCGGTGCTGCACCGCGATCCCGCCACCGAGAGCGGCGATGCGGTCAATGTTGCGGTCGGTGATGGTTTCTGCGTGATCAAAGAACCAATTGAGGCCCGAAAGCGGGACATCCCGGTTTACGGCCTCGAACACGTCCAGGGCGCGCGAGATGGTCTCGTCATAGGTGGCGTGCAGGCGGAAGGGCCAGCGGTTCTCCGCCAGGAGCCGCACCACTGGTTCAAGGTCGCCTTCCATGGAGGTCGGCAGATCCGGCCGCTCCACCTGGAAGTCCTCGAAATCGGCCGCCGAATAGACCAGCATTTCGCCTGCTCCATTGTGGCGATAGACGTCATCGCCCTGACCCGGCTTCACCGTCTTGGACCAGCCGGAAAAGTCCGCCAGTTCCGCGTTCGGCTTCTGGGTAAACAGGTTATAGGCGATGCGCACAGTCAGCAGACCTTCCCGGTGCAGGTCCTCAATGATGGCATAGTCCTCAGGATAGTTCTGGAACCCGCCGCCGGCATCAATGACCGATGTCACGCCGAGGCGGTTCACTTCACGCATGAAGTGTCGCGTGGAATTCTTCTGGTAGTCGGGCGGCAGCTTCGGCCCGCGCGCCAGGGTCGCATAAAGGACCGTCGCATTGGGCTTGGCGAGAAGCAGACCCGTGGGGTTTCCAGCAGCATCGCGCACGATCTCGCCGCCGGGCGGATTCGGCGTGTCCTTGGTGTAGCCGACCACCCGCAACGCCGCCGCGTTCAGGAGCGCCCGATCATAAAGATGCAGAATGAAAACCGGCGTATCGGGGGCGACGGCGTTTAGCTCCTCAATGGTCGGAAGCCGTCTTTCGACAAACTGCTGCTCGGTGAAACCACCCACCACGCGCACCCATTGAGGCGCCGGGGTGACCGCCACCTGGCGCTTCAGCATCTCCATGGCATCGGCCAGGGAGCGGACGCCGTCCCAGCGCAATTCCATATTGTAGTTCAGGCCACCGCGAATGATGTGCATATGACTGTCGATGAGGCCTGGAATGACACGCCGACCGCCCACATCGATCACCTTTGTCTTGGCGCCCGCAAAGCGCATTGCATCCGGCGCCGTGCCGGCGAAGCGGATGCGGCCGCCGGAGACAACCAAGGCATCCGCTTGCGGATTGGTACGATCCAGGGTGGTGATCTTCCCATTGATGAGAATAAGGTCGGCCGTGTCGCTCATGGTCCATCCTTCCCAGGACAGCTTGTTCAGTAATCAGGAGGCCGGAGGCTCAGCGTCGTTCGGCGCCGTGGCACCTGCGCGATCGGCGCGACCAGGCAATTGGCCGAGCACATGACAGGAGCAATCGGCTAGCCCGATGGACGTTCTCAGACCTTCGCCATTCAAGAGGTGGCGTGCGGCGCGGCCTGGCCCTCTCCTGGACTCAGTGCCCCTCGGAGGCGCCGAACATGGTCTTCGCATAGATGATGCCGAGGCCATAGGCGCCACCAAAGGTCTTCGCGATGCCTGTGGTCAAGTCATACGTCTCGCCTCGCGCCCAATCACGCTGAAGCTCCAGGAGATATTGAAGCGAGGTCATTGGGCGGACGCCCGCCTGTACCATGCGGTCCATGGCGCGGTCGTGCGCCTCGCTGGAAACATCACCGCAGGCATCGGCGATGACATAGACCTCAAACCCTTGATCCAATGCGGAAAGGGCTGGTCCCACAATGCAAACGCTGGTCCACAGCCCGCAGAGCACGATGCGGCCGCGGCCGATCCGATTGACCTCGGCAATGACGGGAGCGTCCTCCCACGTATTCATCGAAGTGCGGTCCAGCATGGGCTGGCCGGGAAAGGCCTCGCCGATTTCCGAGAACATGGGGCCGGAAAAGCTCTTCTCGGCCACAGTGGTCAGTATGGTCGGCACCTTGAAGCCGGCAGCGGCGCGGGCGACGAGGGCGGCATTATTGCGCAGGTTCACCGCATCGATGGACTTGGTCGCGAATGACATCTGCGACTGGAAGTCGATCATGACCAAGAGGTGATTGTCTGGCGCGATCAAGGCCTTGCCAGGAGTGGCGGTGGCAGTCGGCATGGGGGTCCCTCGGGTGGTGAATGACCCGGGGACCCTACCTTTCGTACCCGCGGCGGTCTTGTCGCATTGCACGGCGGCTTGACCATTTGTGCGGCCATATGCACCCCGCCGAACGCTGGCGGTAAACATATGGCCTGAGCGGGATTAATCCCACGCGGACTCGTAAAGCGCGATGGTCTCCTCCAGGGTTGGCACCCTGGGATTGTTGCCCGGCGTCCCCGAGGCGAGCGCCTGCCGGGCCATTTCCGGGATCAGCTGGCGGTAGCGGGTTTCATCGATGCCGTAGGCTCTTGGCGTCGGAACCTCAAGGCGGCTGTTAAGCCCGCGAAAGCCCGCTACCAGAAGGCGGCAAGCCTCACCATCGTCCGTGCCGACCGCCGCCCAGCCTAAGGCGCGGGCGGCCGAGGCATAGGCGTCGGGCGCGGCGGAAAGGGAAAACTCCGTCACCAGCGGCAGCAGCATGGCGTTCGACAGCCCGTGGGGCACATGGAAGAAGGCGCCGATGGGCCGGCTCAGCCCATGGATGAGGGCGGTGGAGGTGTTGGACACCGCGAGGCCCGCGTGAGTTGCCCCTAACATCATGGCCTCACGCGCGTTTCTGTCGTCGGGCGTGGTGGCGGCCCGCTCCAGATGGGCGCCGATCAGCTGCAGCGCTGAAAGGGCGAGGGCGTCCGCATGGGGGTTGCGATTGCGGTTGATGAGGGCTTCCAGGGCGTGGGTGAGGGCATCGAGGCCCGTATCCACGGTGACCCGGAAGGGGCAGGTGAGGGTCAGTTCATAGTCGACAATGGCAGCAGCCGGCAGGGCAGACGTGCCTAGAATCAACATCTTCTCGTGGCGCTCCGTGTCGGTGATGACACAGGCGCGGGTCACTTCGCTGCCCGTCCCGGCGGTGGTGGGGATGGCCACAAGGGGCAGGGTGGGCAGATCGACGATGCGGGGGACCTTCAGGCCGCGGATGTCCTCGCCCGTGCTTGCGACGATGGCGGCCCCCTTGGCGGTGTCGATGGCGCTGCCGCCGCCGAAGCCGATGACGCCGTCACACCCCTGAGATTTCAAGAGGTTGACAGCATCGAGCACGCTCACGTCGGTGGGGTCCTCCACCACCTCGGAGAACACCACAGGGGCGGTACCTGCCGCCTCCAGGGCGGTGATGGCGCCGTCGGCGAGGCCGAGGCGCAGGATGGTGGGGTCGACCACCAGGAGCGGTTTGCGCACGCCGAGGCGGGCGAGAAGTTCTGGCAGGAGCTTCAGGCTTCCGCCGCCGATCAAGAGTTCGCGGGGGGTGAGGATGCGGTTGATCATGGCTCGGCTCCCGGCGCTCAGCGCATGACGAAGGGATCGGGGATAGGGGCGTCGGAGGTGTTGATCCACACCGTCTTGGTGCGGGTGTAGTCGCGGATGGAGTCCGCCCCCGCCTCCCGGCCCAATCCGGACAGGCCATAGCCGCCGAAGGGGGCCATGGGGGAGACTGCGCGATAGGTGTTCACCCAGACAATTCCTGCTCGAATGGAAGCACTTAGGCGATGGGCGCGGGCCAGATTTGTGGTGAAGACGCCGCTTGCGAGGCCAAAGGGGGTGTCATTGGCCTTGGCCAGGGCCTCCTCCTCGGTGTCGAAGGTGGTGGCGCTCAGGACCGGGCCGAAGAATTCGGAGCGGAAACACGGGATCTGCGTGTCCTCCGCCCTGAGGATGGTGGGAGCAACATAGAACCCGCGCGAGAAACTATTCGCTCTGCCACCTCCGGTGACGAGTTCCGCCCCCGCTGAGAGGCTGGCGGCGATGGTGGATTCCAGATGGGCCACCTGGCGGGCGGTGGCGAGAGGGCCCATTTCGGTGGCGGCGTCCTGCGGGTCGCCGATCCGGATGGCTTTTGCCTTTTCAGCCAAGAGCTTGAGGAAGGGTTCGGCGATCTTGCGTTCCACCAGCAGGCGCGATCCTGCGGTGCAGCTCTGGCCGGAGGCGGCGAAGATGCCGGCCACCACGGCGTTGGCCGCGCTCTCGAAATGGGCGTCCGAGAAGACCAGAACAGGCGACTTTCCACCCAATTCTAGGCTTGTGTAGGCCAGATTTTCCGCGCTGTTCCTCACGATCTGCCGGGCGGTCTCCGGTCCCCCGGTAAACGCGATCCGGGCGACCAGAGGGTGGGTGGTCAGCGCCGCCCCGCAATCGGCTCCGAAGCCGGTCAGGATGTTCACCACCCCTGGCGGGAAGCCGGCCTCTTCCACCAGCCGGGCGAAGGCCAGGAGCGGGGCAGGGCCGTCCTCGGAGGCTTTGAGCACCACCGCGCAGCCGGCGGCGAGCGCGGGTCCCAGCTTCACGGCGGACAGGAAGAGCTGGGAGTTCCAGGGCACGATGGCGGCGACCACCCCGATGGGCTCGGGGCGCAAGGTCACGTCCATGTCCGGCTTGTCGATGGGCAGGACCATGCCGTGATGCTTGTCGGCGAGGCCGCCGAAATAGCGATAGTAGGAGCCCACATAGCCGATCTGGGCGCGGGTCTCGCGGATGATCTTGCCGGTGTCGCGGGTTTCCAGCTCCGCCAGCTCGGCGGCATGGGCGGTGACCAGGTCGCCGAGGCGATAGAGCAGGCGGCCGCGCTCGGTGGCGGTCATGCGGGCCCAGGGGCCGTCCCGCATGGCGCGGTGGGCGGCGCGGACCGCCCGGTCCACATCCTCGGCGCCGGCGCGGGGCATGCGGGCCCAGACCTCCTCGCGGGAGGGGTCGATGCTTTCGAACGTGGCAGCCGGGGTCTCGAAGGCGCCGTCAATATAATGGGCGAAGGTCGTGATCTCGGTCATGGGCCGACCTCGGCGGGCAGGGGGTGGACAGCGTCGGCGGGTGCCTCGTCCAGGAAGGCGATGAGCCGGCTATTGATCTCGTCGGGATGGGTGAGCGCCATCATGTGCCGTACGCCCGGCACGATCTCGGCGCGGGCGCCGGACGCGATCCGCGCCATCTCGCGGGACATGGCGGGCGAGGAATTGGCATCGAACTCGCCGGTGATGAACAGCGCCGGCACCTTCAGCCCCGGCAAGGCCGGGGCCAGCGCCTCGTCGGAGGTGGCGAACAACCAATAGGTGCGGCGATAGCCTTCCACATTCACCGTGCGCAGGGCGGCGGAGGAAAGCGCGGCGGCCACTTCCAGGTTCGTCGGCACGGGATCGCCGAACCATCGGGCCAGGGTCGGGGCGATGGAGGCGGAAAAGCCCTTTTCCTCCAGCTCCACGGCGCGCGCCTGCACGGCCTGCTTCAGCTCGGGCGAGCGGCGGAAGACGGCATTCATGGCGATGAGCCGGCTCACCCGCTCGGGGTTGCGCAGGGCCGTGTGGGTGGCCACCAGCGCCCCCATGGAATGGCCCACCAGCGCCGCCACCGGAATGCCCAGCGCATCGAGCAGCCCGATCACCGCATCGGCATAATCGTCCAGGGTCGGCGGATCGGGCGGCAGGAGGGAGCCGCCATGTCCGGGCATGTCGAGGGCGATCACGTCATGGGCGGCGGCAAGCGCCGCCATCTGAGGCTGCCAGATGGCGGCATTCATGCCCACCCCATGGATGAGCACCACCACCGGGCCGGCGCCCTGGCGCAGATAGGTGATGTCCCCGGACACGCCGCCGCCGCGCAGATGCACCCGGGCCGCGCCTTGGGCGAGGGAAGGCCGCTCAGCCATGGAGGTCCTTCAGGCTTCCGAGGTCCTTGTAGCGGTCGCCGATGCGGTGATGGGGCCGCCCGCCGATGGAGGCGCCCAGCGCCACCACCAGTTCGTCGGGGGCGGGGGCATCGGGAATGGAGAAGTGGACGGTGAGGTAATGGGAGCGCCGGCCCTCGTCATGCTTGTCCATGAGCGGGATCATGATGGGCGTGTCAGGCCCGCCGCGCACATTGGTGAAGGCGAGATAGGTCTTGGCCCCCACGGCGCGGCGGTAATGATTGCCGAAATGCAGGGTGTGGATGAGGGCGGAGGCATGCTCCACCTCCCCGGCGGTGCCACACAAAGCCGCCTTGCCATAGCCTTCCACCACCTCACCGGAGCCGGCGCGGCGCAGGATTTCCTCGGTCAGCAGCGCACCGAGGACGGGGGCGATGGCCATGATTTCCGGCTGGAGATCCTCCACGAAGCCCCGGCCCGCCCAGGGATTGGCCAGCACCGCCGCCGCGCCGAACAGATGCAGCGGGCGAGGCGCTTCCTTGCCGCCCTCGATGAGGACCTTCTCGTCGTAATTGACCACCTTGCGAAGCTTGAGCATGGGACGCTTTCCGTAACGATATTATGGCATGCCAAAGTGCGGGGCCTGATGCGGCCCGCGGGGCGTCGCACCCGGCGTGGCGCCGGATGCGGGTCTGTCAGTGCGACAGGATCTTGGAGAGGAAGAGCTTGGCCCGGTCGCTGGCGGGATCGGCGAAAAAGCGTTCCTTGGCCGTGTCCTCGACGATCTCGCCCCGGTCCATGAACACCACCCGGTCGGCGACCTTGCGGGCGAAGCCCATTTCGTGGGTCACCACCATCATGGTCATGCCCTCCTGGGCGAGCGAGACCATCACATCCAGCACCTCGGTGATCATTTCCGGGTCGAGGGCGGAGGTGGGTTCGTCGAACAGCATGGCAATGGGGTCCATGGCCAAGGCGCGGGCGATGGCGATGCGCTGCTGCTGGCCGCCGGAAAGCTGGAGGGGATATTTCCCTGCATGGCTCGCCATGCCCACGCGCTCCAGCAGGGCCTTGGCCTTGCGATCGGCCTCGGCCCGGTCGCGCTTGAGGACCTTCTCCTGGCCGATGCAGAGATTGTCGAGCACGTTCATATGCGGGAACAGTTCGAAATGCTGGAACACCATTCCGACGCGCGAGCGCAGCTTGGGCAGGTTGGCCTTGCCGTCGGTGACCGACTTGCCTTCCAGGCGGATCTCGCCGCCATCGACGCCTTCCAGCGCATTGACGCACTTGATGAGGGTGGACTTCCCGGAGCCGGACGGCCCGCACACCACCACCACCTCGCCGCGCGCCACCGAGAGCGAGCAGTTCTTGAGCACCTGGAAGGTGCCGTACCACTTATTGATGCCCTTGATCTCGAGCATGGGGGATGCCTCGCCAATCGCCTTGCTCATGATCTCACCGCTGCTCCGCGAGCGCTGCCGGCTCTGCCGGCCCCGCTTGGCCCGCCTGCGGGTCGAAGGCGCGGCCGAACCGGCGCTCGATCCAGCGCTGCACGAACTCCCAGGCTGTGGTCATGATGAGGTAGTAGATGGCCGCCACGACAAAGAGCTCCAGCACCAGGAAGCGTTCCTGGATCAGCACCTGGGTGCGGCGGAGCAGTTCCTCCATGGAGATGATGGAGGCGATGGAGGTGGTCTTGAGCACCCCGTTCACCGAATTGCCCAGCGGGGGAATGATAATGCGGAAGGCCTGCGGGGCCACCACGTAGCGCATCACCTGGAACGGCGTCATGCCGATGGCCCGCGCCGCATTCACCTGGCCGCGCGGCACGGCGGCGATGCCGGCGCGCACGATCTCGGAGAGATAGGCCGCCTCGTTCAGGGTCAGCCCGATGAGGGTCGACTCGATGACCGAGAACTTGATGCCGATCTGCGGCAGGCCCGTATAGATGATGATGAGCTGCACCAAGAGCGGGGTGCCCCGCATGATCCAGGTGTAGAAATAGGCCGGCCCAGACAGGATCTTATACTTCGACATGCGCATGACCGCGATGACGAAGCCCAGCATCAGGCCGAACAGGATCGAGAAGACGGTCAGCCCCAGCGTCACGAAGGCGCCCTCAATGAGGTAGCCATTGGTGAGATATTCAAAGAAGCCGTCCCAGTGCCAACCCTTCACGGAAGCCTCGCAAGCAGCAGGAGCCCGGCGGCGTCCGGCAGAGGCCGGCGCCGTGCGGATGGAGGAGGCGGAGCGGGGCGCTCCGCCGGTTCAGGCCGGATGGCCGGTCAGGAAAAAGGGCGCGGGCCCGCCCCTCAATTGGGGCCGAGCACCTTCACGCCGCCCTCGGCGCGGCCGACGCCATACTCGCCGAGCAGCTTCGGCAGGTAGCCGTCGGTCTCCATCTCCTTCATGACGCCCGCCACCGCCTCGGCCACCGCCTTGTCGCCGAAGGCCAGCGAGCCTGGGGTGGCATACATGCCGCTGAGCGCATGGGTGAACTCGCCCCGGTCCTGATACTGCTTGGCCACGGGGTCGATGGAGACGGCCGCATCCACCTGCCCCGCGCGCAGCGCCTGGTAGACGGTGGCGTAATTGTCGAACAGATTGATGGTCATGGGCTTCAGGCCACGGGCCTGGAAGTCCTTGTTCAGGTCCCGCATCTTGCGCTCGGCATAGCCGCCAATGTCGGTGCTGATGGTCTTGCCGGCCAGATCGTCCACCTTGGTGATGGGCGCGCCGCCCTTCACCGCCGTGGAGATGGAGATGGCCAGATTCTCATAGGGGATCATGTAGAGCATCTTCAGACGCTCGGGCGTCACGAACAGGCCCGCATCGATCATGTCCCAGCGCTTGCCCTGGAGGCCGGGAATCATGGCCGCATATTCGGTGCTGATGAATTCCGGCTTGAGGCACAGCCGCTTGGCGATCTCATAGCCAAGGTCGATGCGCAGGCCCTTCAGCACGCCCTTCTGGTCCGCATAGGCCATGGGCGGCAAGGTGGGGCTGGTGGCCATGACAAAGAATCCGGGCTTCACCAGGAGGGCGTCTGCGATCTTCGGCTTGCAGTCCTGCGCCTGCGCCCCCGCGCCGAGCAGCACCAGGCCGGCAAGCGCGCCGGACAGTTTCAAGGCCGCGCGCGTCAGCACGGGAGAGGCGGAACGTGCGGAAAAGAGGAAGGTCATTGTGTCGCCCGCTGGAATATTTATGGCGTGCCGTAATATGGCATGCCAAAATTGGAGCGACAACGACCCTTTTGCGCGGCGGGTGATTTTCTTGAGGTGCGATCCCGCGCGGACCGTACGGATTGAAGAATCCGCCCGCGTGCGGCAGGTGTCGGGAAACAGGATCTTGAACCCATGAACGCTGCGCTCGAACCCCTGCGGGTGGACCGCCCGGCCAAGACCCTTCGGGAGCTGACGCTGGATAAGATGCGCGAGGCCATTTACGCCCAGCGCTTCAAGCCCGGCGAGCGCCTGGTCGAGCGGGACCTGTGCGAGCAATTGGGGGTCAGCCGCACCATCGTGCGCGAGGTGCTGCGTCATCTGGAGACCGAGGGGCTGGTGGCCACCCTCCAGGCGCGCGGGCCCATCGTGGCGCGCACCACGGCGGCGGACGCTTTGCAGATCTATGAGATAAGGGGCGTGCTGGAAGGCATCGCCGCCCGCGCCTGCGCCGAGCGGCGCAATCCGGCGATGATCGCCGCGCTGGAAGCCTGCCTCGCCGGCATCCAGGCCGGCTATGCGGGGCGCGACATGCCCGGCGTGCTCGCGGCCACCACGGAATTCTACCGCACCCTCTTCCATCATGCGGAAAAGGAGATCGCCTGGGGCATCGTCTCCTCGCTGACGGTCCGCATCAACCATCTGCGGTCCATGACCATCAAGACGGACGGGCGCGACACGGACGGGCCGATCCAGATGCAGCGCATCGTGGAGGCCATCAAGGCGGGGGACGGGGAGGGCGCCAATGCCGCCGCCCTCCAGCATGTGATGAGCGCCTCCGCCATCGCCCAGCGCCTGCTGCGGGCGCAGGACGAGGCGGAGTAGGCCAAACGCAAAAAGGCCCGCGCGCGGCGGGCCTTTTCCATTTCGCGGGCCGATGGGTTCAGATCGGCTTGTGCATGAAGAACTGGGCGATGAGGGCGGCGCCGAGGAAGGTGCCCGCATTGGCCATCAGCGAGACCACCACGATCCGCCAGCCCAGGCGCCGGAACAGCGGCACGTCCTTGGCAATGGACAGGCCCGCAAAGGCGAGGATGGGTGTGGCCAGCGCCAGGAAGTTGATCTTGCCGGTGACCGCCGCAATGTCGGCCGCGAACGGATTGGCCGGATAGGTCAGCGCCATGCCGATCATCGACACCCACACCACCGCCGGCAGCTTGCGGGCGGTGGCCAGATAAAGCCCCCAACCCGCCAGCACCGCGCCGAGAATGATCGCCATACCGGCGATCACCTGGCCGTCCACGGGCGTCTTGTAGGTAATCCAGTTGCCGATGAGCCCATAGGCGCCGATCAGCACCCAGCCCGCCAGGATGGCGAGAATGCCCAGGCGCACCTCGCTGTGGGGCGCCTCCGTGGGGGCCTCGACCGTGCCCTGCGCCGGGGCCGCGCCACGGCAGCGGCCGAGGATGGGCTCCAGCTTGCCATAGGCCCAGATGGTGAAGGGCAGCGACAGGAACAGGGTGAAATAGGTGCCGATGGTGGTGGTGATGAGGTTGCTGGCCGCCGCGAAAGTGGCGACGTCCTTGGCCATTTCCGGGGTCTGCTGGGCAGCGATGGCGCCCGCCGCCGCGGCCATCATGCTGCCGGAGCCCACCCCCGCGCCCATGGCGAGCGCCAGCGGATTGAAGATGTTCAGGCTCGCCACCAGGCTCGCCAGGATGGCGATGAAGACCGCGCCGAACACGGTGCCGGTGATGTATTCCGCCAGCACGCCGCGCCCTTCCGGGCTGTCCATGCCAAAGCGCTCGCCGATGATGGCCAGGCTCGGCTCGCGGCCCACCGAGAAGGTGGCGCCGATGGCTTCCCGCTTGATGCCCAGAAGGAGCGCCACCGGCAGGCCGAACACCATGGTGCCGAAGAAGTGGCCGAATTCCTGGAACACCAGCGACCAGCCGGCGGACATGATCTTGGGGATCGACCCGCCCACCAGCAGGCCGAGCTTGGCGATGAAGATGAGAAGGGCCGGCTGGAGGAAGGCCGAGGCGAGGCGCTGCTCGGCCAGCGACACCTTCAGCACGCCCGGCAGGCGGGGCGCCGCGAGTCCGATCGTGGCACCCGCCAGCAACGCCCAGAGCAGGGGCAGCAGCACGATCTTGCTGGAGCCGAGCGGGATGGTGACATTGCCGATGCCCTCGGCGATCAGCACCGCCGCCAGGGCGAACAGGAACAGGCGCACCCGCCCGCTCAGGCCCGAAGGCGCCTCCATGTCATCCAATGCCAGTCCTGGTGGCGACACGTTTCGTGCCTCAACCGATGCTCCGCTCATGATGCTGCTCCCCTGAAGATCGAGTGTCCATGCTGGAAGGCGAAGCCCCGGTGCTCTCCGGGGCCGTTTTTGCAAGGCGTACCGGCGTCAGCCCACGTATCCGAATGCGACGCCGGGCTTTTCGGCGGTCTCCACCCACACGCTCTTGGTCTGGGTGTAGGCTATGAGCGCCTCGCGGCCGGACGAGCGGCCGAAACCCGAGCGGCCGAAGCCGCCAAAGGGAGAGGCGACGTTGATGGTCTTGTAGCCATTGACCCAGAAGGTGCCGGCGCGCACCTGCGCGGCCACCCGGTGGGCGCGGCCCACATCCTGCGTCCACACCGCGCCGGCAAGGCCATAGGGCGTCGCATTGGCGAGCGCGATGGCCTCCGCCTCGTCCGCGAAGGGCAGCACGGTGAGCACCGGGCCGAACACTTCCTCGCGGGCGATGGCCGCTTCCGGGGTGACGCCGTCGACGATGGTGGGGGCGTAGAAGAAGCCCCCCGTCGCCTTCAGCTCATCCGGGCAAGCCCCGCCCGCCGCCAGATGGCCGCCGGCCGCCACTGCCGCGTCCACCATGCCTGAGATCTTGTCCAGCTGTCGGCGGTTGTTGATGGGGCCGATCTGGGTGGCCGGATCGGTGGGAAGGCCGGTCGGGATGCGCTTGGCGGCGGCGGCGAGCCGCCCGACGAACTCGCCATGGATGGAGGCGTGCACCAGGAGGCGCGAGCCGGCGACGCAGCTCTGGCCGGCGCCGCCGAAAATGGCCGCTTGCGCGCCCAGGATAGCGCGGGAGAGGTCGGCATCGGGAAACACGATATTGGCCGACTTGCCGCCCAGCTCCAGCACCGAGGGCACGATGGCCCGCGCGGCGGCGGCGGCGATCTGCGCCCCCGCCTCGGCCGAGCCCACGAACACCACGAGGCGGGTATCCGAATGGGCGACGGCAGCGGCGCCCGTGGTGGGGCCGGCGCCGGCTAGCACATTGACGAGGCCGGCCGGAACGCCCTCGGCGCGGGCGCACAGCATGCCCAAAACCAGAGAGGTGAGGGGGGTCAGCTCGGAGGGCTTCAGCACCACCGCATTGCCGGCGCAGATGGCGGGGGCGATCTGCCAGCCGGCGGTGAAGATGGGCGCGTTCCAGGGGGTGATCTGCACCACCGTGCCGAAGGGCTCGGCGCGGGTGTAATTCAGGTGCGAGGTGGGGACGGGAATGACCTCGCCGTGGAGCTTGTCGCACCAGCCGGCATAATATTCGAACATCTCCGCCACCTTGGCCACCTCGCCGCGGGTGTCGCGGATGGGCTTGCCGGCGGAGAGCGTCTCAAGCTCTGCCAGCGCCTCGGCATTCTGGCGCACGAGGCGGGCAATCTCCCACATGGCCCGGCCGCGCGCGGCGGCGGTCATGCCCCACCAGGCGGCCTGGCCCTTGCGGGCGGCGTCCATGGCGGCGTCAACCACCGGGGCCCCGGCATCGGCGAAGCTGGCGAAGACGCGGCCATCGGCCGGGTTGGTCAGGTCGAGGGCGGCGCCGGTGCCGGCGAGCACCTCGCCCGCCACCACGGAGCCGATGCGCCCCTCGGGGAGGAACCCGGCGAGGATGGCGAGGGCGCGGCGCGCCCCTTCGGAATGGTGAACCTCAAGCATCAGGCGGCATCCTTGGCGCGATAATCGGCCATGCGGGTGAAGTCGGCGGTGTCGGGAATGGAGGTGCGGGTGGCGCCCCAGATTTCGCCCGCATGGGCACACAAGGGCAGGCTCACGCCGGTCTCGGCAGCCAGCTCAAGGGCGAGGCGCACGTCCTTGCGCATGAGGCCGGCGGAAAAGCCGCTGTCGAACGTGTTGGGCAGCACCCAGCGGGGGACCATCACTTCGCTCACGGCGCTGCGGCCGCTGGCGGTATTCACCACCGCAATGGCTTCCTGGGCGGACAGGCCGGCAGCCTCGGACAGGCGCATGGCCTCGCCCATGGCCACCAGATGGGCGGCAACCAGCATGTTGTTGACGAGCTTGGCCACATTGCCCGCGCCCGAGGGGCCCACATGGATGGCCTTGGCAGACAGAGCGGAGAGCACCGGCTCGGCCAGCGCAAAATCCTCAGCCGCGCCGCCCACCATCATGGTGAGGGTGCCCTGCGCCGCGCCGGAGGGGCCACCGCTCACGGGAGCGTCGAGGAGCGCATGGCCGGCGGCACCGAGGCGGGCCGCAAGACGGCGGGTGGTGGCGGGATCGGAGGTGGAGGTGTCGATGACCACCACCTTGCGGTCGCGGCGCTCCAGAAGGTCGCCATCGGTGGTGAGCACCTGCTCCACATCGCGGGCCAGAGGCAGCGAGCAGACGATGGCGTCGGCGGAGGAGAGGATGTCGGCAAGGGTCGTGGTGAAGCGGATGCCGGCCGCCTCGGCGGGCGCGCGGCGGGTCTCGTTGATGTCGAAGCCGGTGACCGTGAAGCCCTTGGCCGCCAGTGTGGCCGCCATGCCGAGGCCCATATTGCCGAGGCCGATGACCCCGATCTGTTCCATGCGCATTGAGAAGGTCCGTCGTTTGCCCTTTTCGACGGATCCCAGGAAATAAGCGTTGCAACAAGAATGACTTTTCGCACTCCCTGTGCGGATTTCAGCAACACTCCCGGGTCAGGTCAGGCCCCCGAAACGCAATCATGTGTTCCGCAAGATGGTTGATCAGGCGCCGGGCGGCCTCCGGCAGGCGGCGGCCCGCGCGCAGAAGGAGATGGGTGCGCGCCTCGGCCAACAGCGGATCGCGCAACGTGACGAGCCGCATGGCACCGGCCTTCACGTCCTCCTCCACCACGAAGCGCGGCAGGAAGCCGACCCCCAGCCCGCTGGCGATGAAGCGCCGGTGCAGCTCGAACGAGGTGGTCTCCAGCCGGCTGATGAGCCGGAAGCCGTTGTCCGCCTCAACGCGGCCCAGCATCTGGCGGATGCCATGGTCCGGCGGGAAGAGGGCGGCAGGCTCCGCCGCGAAGGTGCTGAGCGGCACCGGCCCGGCGCTGCCCTTGAGGGGATGATCCTGCGGCACCACCGCCAGCAGCGGCTGGCGGGCGGTCACCACGCTGCGCACGTCGGCATGGGCGGGCGGATTATAGGCCATGCCGATATCCGCATCGCCCTGGGCGATGGCGGCCAAAATCCCATCCGTGGTGCTGAGCGTCACCTTGAAGCTCACCCCGCCATAGGTCTGAGCGAAACGGGCAAGGCCCTGCTCCATGAAATCCACCAGGAAGCCGCCGCCACAGCACAGCCGAACCGTGCCTTGCTCAACGCCCCTCAATCGCCGCAGCCGATCTTCCAGCAGGGCGCGCTCGTCCGCCTCCCGCTGGGCATGCTCGGCCATGATCCGGCCGGCCTCGGTGGGCACAACGCCGCGCGGCAGGCGCTCCAGAAGGGGCTGGCCCACCTCGATTTCCAGGTCGATGATCTGCCGGCTCACCGCCGATGCAGCCACGTTCAGCACGTCTGCCGCCGCCCGAACGGAGCCGGTGCGCACCACCGCCAGGAGGTATTTGAGGGCGCGATCGTGCATGGGGGTACAGGGAGACGGAACCGAGCTTCAGAGAAGCTCAAGGTGGGATGGAACGGGCGGGAAGTACAGAGGGGCAGGGCGCGCCGAGAAAAGCCGCAAAAATTCAGATACTTGACGTGACGTCTTGAAGAAAAGTGTGAGCCGCCGCAGCTCCGTCGCCGTTGGAACCATGAAAAAAGGCGCCCGCGGGGCGCCTTCCTCGTCATCAAACGCGCGGCCGCTCAGTTCAGCATGTCGCGCCGCATGCGCCAGCCGCCCTCGCCATCCTCGCTCAGGGCTTCCGCCACCTTGGGGTGCCGCACCGGCTCGTCGGAGGTGTCCCGCTCCAGATTCTGCTCGGACACATAGGCCACATACTCGCTGTCCGCATTCTCGGCCAGCAGATGATAGAAAGGCTGGTCCTTGTGCGGCCGGATCTCCTCGGGAATGGCCTGATACCATTCCTCGGTATTGTCGAAGACCGGGTCCACGTCGAACACCACCCCCCGGAAGGGGAAGTGCTTGTGGCGCACCACCTCGCCGATCCTGAACTTTGCCTGGCGCATTTCCCAATCCCGTTCGTCGGGCGTCGCCGGCGCAAAGGCCGGCTCGCCCGTCCACGAGGCTTTGGCCATGCGCGCGGCGGAGCGGCCGGTGCTCCGGGCCTTATCGTCCTGCGGCATGTCTCACCTCCTTGACCTTGGGCGGGACTCACGTCCCGCCATTCATAAACCGTACACCTTCGCGAGCTCGGCGTCCTTGGCAGCTACGATCCGCGCGAGGTCGACGATCACTTTCGCCTGCTTCCAGGTGGCATCGTCCTGCATCTTGCCGTCGATCATCACCGCGCCCGTGCCGTCCGGCATGGCCTCCAGGATCTTGAGAGCGAAGGCCACTTCCGCCGGATCGGGGCTGAAGACGCGCTTGGCGATCTCGATCTGGCTCGGATGCAGCGACCAGGCCCCCACGCAGCCCTGAAGGAAGGCGTTGCGGAACTGGCTCTCGCAGGCGGCGGAATCGGAGAAATCGCCGAACGGCCCGTAGAAGGGCTTGATGCCGTTGGCGGCGCAGGCGTCCACCATCTTGCCGACCGTATAGTGCCAAAGATCCTGCTGGAAGCCTGTGCGGAGCTTGTCCCCATCGGGATCGGCCAAAACCATGTAGTCGGGATGCCCGCCGCCGACGCGGGTGGTCTTCATGGCGCGGGAGGCGGCGAGGTCCGCAGGTCCCAGGCTCATGCCGTGCATGCGCGGGGAGGCGGCGGCGATGTCCTCCACATTCTTCACGCCCTCGGCGGTCTCAAGGATGGCGTGGATGAGGATGGGCTTGCCCACCGAATGACGGGCCTCCAGCTGTGCCAGCAGCTGGTCGAGATAGGCGATGTCCCAGGGGCCATCCACCTTGGGCAGCATGATGACGTCGAGCTTGGCGCCGATGGCGCCCACGATGTCGATCACGTCATCCAGCGCCCAAGGGCTGTTCAAGGCATTGATGCGCGTCCACAGGCCGGTGGAGCCGAAATCCGTGCTCTTGGCCATTTCGATGAAGCCGGCGCGGGCGGCGCCCTTGGCGTCGATCGGGATGGCGTCTTCCAGATTGCCGAGCACCACGTCCACCTGCTTGGCGAGGTCCGGCACCTTGGCGCGCAGCTTCTCCAGGTGCGGGGGCACGAAATGAATCATGCGCTCCAGCCGCACCGGAAGCTCGCGATAGGGCGCGGGCGCCCCGATGGCGAGCGGCTTGAAGAAGTTACGCGGCAATTTCATTGGGATCCCCCCTAGCATGTGGCCAGAATGGGACAGGCACCGGCTTCCGGCAAGGGGCGAGTTGCAGTGCAGCATTGGCGCATCCGCCCTTGCCGGTCGGGCGAGATGTCGCAGGCGTCGGGACAGTCGGCTCCGGGGTCGGCCCACCGGCGCTTGCCGGACACGCCGGTTGCGGGGCATTTTGAACGCGAATGTCGCGAAGGCGCCTGCCGCTGCGGGGCGCACCGCCAGGAGAGAGCATGACCTGCCTCACACGCCGCGCCCTGCTGGGCGCCACCGTTGGCCTCGCCCTGACGGGCATTCGGCCGGCGCGCGCCGAGAGCTTCTGGGGCCGGAAGCCTGCGGACGGGCCGAAGGACTTCATCTTCGGCTACGGCTCACTCATCAACACCCCCTCCCGCGAGGCGACCGGGCGCGGGCGCATTGATGCGGTGTCGGCGCGGGTGTCGCCGGCCTTCGGCTATGTGCGCTCCTGGGTGGCGCGGTCCTCCTCCGGCTTCACGGCGCTGGGGCTGCGGCCCGCGACGCCCGGCGAGGCGCCGAGCAGCATCAATGGCGTGGTCTTCCCGGTGGATGGGGAGAGCCTGCCGCGCTTCGACCGGCGCGAGAGCGGCTATGACCGGGTCATGGTGCCGCGCGAGGTGATCGAGGGCGTCTCCTGGCAGGGCCTGCCTCCGGACGGGGTGATCTGGGCCTATGTGCCCAAATCCATCACCGCCGCCAGCGCGCCTCCGCTCTATCCCGATGCGAACCATCCTCTGGTCCAGTCCTATATCGACCTGGTGCTGGAGGGGACGCTGGAATATGGCGCCGACTTTGCCCGCGAACTGGTGGCAACCACCTTCGACTGGGGCCGCTTCTGGCTGAACGACCGCACCACCGCCCGCCGGCCCTGGGTTTCGACGCCCGAGGCGGGGCGCATCGACGAGATCCTGGCGCGCACGCAGCCGGCGGCCGCCGCCTTACCGAACCGCCTCTATAGCGAGGACTATGCCGCCCGCATCCTGCGCGCGCCCGCGGCCGAGGGCGTCAAATAACGCCGGAGGCTCAGCTTTCCTCGAACACGCGGGCAAGGCGGGTCATGAAGGGCTCGTCCGTCTGGTCGATGCGCAGCGGGGTGACGGAGATGCGCCCCTCATCCAGCGCCCGCAGGTCCGAGCCGGGCACGGTGTCGAACACCCGCCGCTCAAAGGCGATCCAGAAATAGGCGTGTCCCCGCCCGTCGCGGCGCTCGTCGATGCGCATGAGCTTCTGGTCGCGCTTGCCCTGGGCGGTGACGGCAATGCCGGTCACCTCGTCCACCGGGCGGTCGGGGAAGTTCACGTTCATCACGATGCCAGCGGGGATGCCCTCGTTCAGCAAGGTGCGGATGACCTTGGGGGCATGGGCCTCGGCGGTGCCGTAGCTGGGATTTTCCCGCGTCTTCAGGCCGAAGGCCTGGGACAAAGCGATGGAGGGGATGCCGAGGATGGTGCCCTCGATGGCGCCCGCCACCGTGCCGGAATAGCTCACATCCTCGGCGATGTTCTGCCCCCGGTTGACGCCCGAAAGCACCAGGTCCGGCGGCCGGTCCACCAGCAGGTGGCGCACCGCCATGATGACGCAGTCCGTCGGCGTGCCCTTCACCGCGAAACGCTGCGGCTCGATCTGGCGCAGGCGCAGCGGATCGCTCAGGGACAAGGAATGGGCGACGCCCGACTGGTCGAACTCGGGCGCCACCACCCATACGTCGTCGGACAAGGCGGCGGCGATGCGGGCGCAGGCCTCGAGCCCCGGCGCATGGATGCCGTCGTCGTTCGTCACCAGGATCCGCATGGCCTCTTCCTTGTCTGTGCCGCCTTCGGGGGAGGCGCCTTACTTCACCTTTTCCAGCTTGGTCACGCCGCCCATATAGGGCAGCAGCGCGTCGGGAACGGCCACTGCGCCGTCCTCCTGCTGGTAGGTTTCCAGCACCGCCACCAGAGCGCGGCCCACCGCCACGCCGGAGCCATTGAGCGTGTGGACGAAACGCGGGGCCTTGCTGTCCTTGGGCCGGAAGCGGGCATTCATGCGCCGGGCCTGGAAATCGCCGCAGACGGAGCAGGACGAGATTTCCCGGAAGGCGTTCTGGCCGGGCAGCCAGACCTCGATGTCATAGGTCTTCTGCGAGGCAAAGCCCATATCGCCGGTGCACAGGGTCACCACGCGATAATGCAGGTCCAGCTTCTTCAGCACCGCCTCGGCGCAGGCCAGCATGCGCTCATGCTCGTCCTGCGACTTTTCCGGCGTGGTGATGGAGACCAGTTCCACCTTGGTGAACTGGTGCTGGCGGATCATGCCGCGCGTGTCCCGCCCCGCCGCGCCCGCTTCCGCCCGGAAGCAGGGGGTGCAGGCGGTCAGGCGCAGGGGCAGCTCGTCCTCGGAGAGGATGGCCTCGCGCACCAGATTGGTGAGCGGGACTTCGGCGGTGGGGATGAGCCAGAGTCCTTCGGTGGAGAGCCGCTCCCTTTCGAGAGCATTTTCCAGCTGTTCGTCCGTGCCGCGAAGGACAGAGGACATGATCTCCGCCGACCCCTCATTGGAGAGCCACCGGGTAGCAAAGAACTGGTCATCCTTGAATTTCGGCAGCTGCGCCGTGCCGAACATCACCTCGTCGCGCACCAGCAGCGGCGGGTTGACCTCGGTATAGCCATGCTCGCCGGTGTGCACGTCCAGGAAGAACTGACCGAGCGCCCGCTCCAGCCGCGCCAGCGACCCCTTATTGACCACGAACCGCGCGCCCGAGAGCTTGGAGGCGGTCTCGAAATCCATCAGGCCGAGGCCTTCGCCCACCTCGAAATGCTGCTTGGGCGCGAAGGCATAGGCGCGCTTTTCGCCCACCACGCGCAATTCCACATTGTCGTGCTCGTCCTTGCCCTCGGGCACGCTGGCGAGCGGCACGTTGGGGATGGCGGCAAGCTCGGCGGTGAGGCTGGCCTCGATGGCCTTCACCTCGGCCTCCAGCGCCGGCACGTCTTCCTTGATCTTCGCCACCTCGGCCATGAGGGCGGAGGCCTTGGCCTCGTCCTTGGCGGCCTTGGCGGCGCCGATCTCCTTGGAGGCGGCGTTGCGGCGGGCGAGCAGGCCCTCCAGCGTGGTCAGGCGGGCGCGGCGGTCCTCGTCGAGGCCGATGAGCCGGTCGCGCAGCGCCACCGCCTCCGCCTGCGGCACCTGCCGGCGCACCAGCGCCTCAACCAGGCCCTCGGGCGCCTCGCGAATCCACTTGATGTCGTGCATGGGACCGAACTCCGGGACCGAAAGCCGGGCGCCGGCCCTCAACTGGCAAGGCCGCGCGCGCAAAGCCGCGCGGCCGGGGAGGGGGCCGTCGCCCGGGGACGAAAGGGCGAAGGCCGCGTGCCGTCAGCTGGCCGAGGAGGCCTCGCGTGCCGCCTCTTCCGCCGCCCGGCGCTTCTCGACCATGCGCACCAGATAGACGGAGACCTCGTAGAGAAGCAGCGTCGGGATCGCAAGGGCGAGCTGCGAGACCACGTCCGGCGGGGTCAGCACGGCGGCGAGGATGAACACGCCGACAATGGCATAGCGCCGCGCCTTCTTGAGCTGGTCGGACGTGAGAATGCCGATGCGCGCCAGAAGCGTGAGAATCACTGGCAGCTGGAAGCACACGCCAAAGGCGAGGATCAGCGTGGTGATGAGCGAGAGATATTCGCTCACCTTCGGCAGAAGCGAGATCTCCGCATGCCCGTCGCCGCCCGCCTGCTGCATGGACAGGAAGTAGGTCATGGCCAGCGGCATGGCGACGAAATAGACGAACAGCCCACCGAGCAGGAAGCAGACGGGCGTGGCGATGAGATAGGGCCGGAAGGCCGCCTTCTCATGCTTGTAGAGACCCGGCGCCATGAACATGTAGACCTGCGTCGCCACCACCGGGAAGGAGATGAAGGCGGCGCCGAACATGCCCAGCTTGATCTGGGTGAACAGGAACTCCTGGGGCGCGGTGTAGATCAGCTTCACGCCCGGCGCGAAGCCCGAGGCGAACTCATAAGGCCACAGCAGGATGTTGTAGATCTGCTTGGCGAACATGAAGCAGGCGAAGAAAGCCACCAGGAAGGCGATGACCGACTTGATGAGCCGCGAACGCAGTTCAATCAAATGCTCCATCAACGGCGCCTTCGAGGCGTCGATGTCATCCTCCTCGCTCATGCGGAATGTCCGGGTCTTTGAAGCTGAGGATCATCCGCCGTGGGCGCGGACGCCACATCGGACGGAACGGATGGGGTGGAAGGCGCGGGGGCGCTTTCGGCCGGCGCCTCGCTGGCGGAGGAGGATGCGGGGCCGGAAGCGGGAGCGGCTTCTGTCGAGGGCGGAGGGGCGAAATTGAACACGGGTTCGGCCGGCGGCTCGGGAAGCGGCAGGACCAATTCCGGCGCCGGTGCGTCGACGAGCGGCGCGGCCGTGGTCCCGCCCTGGGTCAAGGCCGGACTCACGCCCTTTTCCACTGCCGCGCGAATCTCGTCGCGCACCGCCTGAAGCGGATCGATCTGGAGCGGATCGGGGAGGGGGACCGGCTCCATGGTCACCGGCACGGTCGGCGCGGCCTCGACGGTGGAAGCGGCAGCGGTCGCGGCGGCGGGCGCCGCGATTCCGGTCACGGTGGAGCGAATCTCCTCGCGGATGGAACGCAGCGGGTCGAACACCTCGGTGCCGGGAAAGGTCTTGCGGGCCCCTTCCGCGATATCTCCGATCTCCTTGCGGACATCGGACAGCTCCGCTTCCCTAAGGGCATCCTGAAATTGCCCCTGAAACTCGCCCGCCATGCGGCGGACCTTGGTAACCGTCCGCCCCACCGTGCGCAGCACGGAGGGCAGCTCCTTGGGGCCGATGACGATCAGCGCAACAACGCCAATCAGCATCAGCTCAGACCAGCCGATGTCGAACATAGGAGGCTACCCGCCGGCGGCTTTAGGCCGCCCTCCCTGCCTTGGTGACGCGAACCGCGCTCAGACCGGCTTCTTCTCACCCTCGGGCGCGGTGGTGGTCTGGTGCGGAATGTTCCGCGGCGCCTCGGGGGCGGCCGGGGTCTGGCCGGGCGGCGTGGTGTCGTCCTCGGCCATGCCCTTCTTGAACGACTTGATGCCCTTGGCCACGTCGCCCATGAGGTCGGAAATCTTGCCGCGCCCGAACAGCAGGAGCACCACGACCAGCACCACGATCCAGTGCCAGATGCTCATCGAACCCATCACTCACCCTCCGTGAGAACTCTTATGATTGGAGGCGGCGGCGCCGGCTCTCCTGTTTCGAACGGCGACACTAGGACCCGGAAGAGGCGAAAACAAGGACTTCCCCCGGATCAACGCCGATGCCCACATCCTGGCCTGGCCTTGCGTCACCTGCATGGCGCAGGCGGATGACCAGGGGGCGGTCCATGTCAGCGAGGGATACCTCCACCAGGTCCAGCTCGCCCAAGAATCGCCGGTCCCGCACCCGTCCGGTCGGCCCCTCTCCCGCCGGGCGCAGCGAAAGCCCTTGCGGGCGCGCAGCGACGACGGCCGGGCCATCGGGAAGGCCAAGCGCTGCGAACGCGCCGAGCGGGCTTTCCACCCGCCCGCTGCGCACCAGGCCGGGCACCTCATTCAATTCGCAGAAAAAGCGGGCGACGCCGAGATCCGCCGGCTCGCGATAGAGCGTCTCCGGTCGGTCCACCTGGATCAGCGCGCCGTCCCGCACCAGCGCGATGCGGTCGGCGAGGCGCATGGCTTCCTCTGGATCGTGGGTCACGATCATGCAGGTGGCGCGGGCTTCCCGCAGCACGCCCAGCGTCTGCGCCCGCACCTGGTCGCGCAGGCGCCGGTCGAGGCCGGAAAAGGGCTCGTCCAGCAACAGGATGCCGGGCCGGGGCGCGAGCGCGCGGGCGAGCGCGATGCGCTGCTGCTGGCCGCCCGACAATTCATGGGGATAGGCGGAGGCGGCCTCGGCCAGCCCCACGCGCTCCAGCGCCCGGCGGGCTTCGCCTTCCGCCTCCGCGCGGCCGAGGCGGGCGAGGCCGAACATCACATTCTGGAGATTGGTGAGATGCGGGAACAGGGCATAGTCCTGGAACACCAGCCCGACGCCCCGCTGCTCCGGCGGCACGAAGACGGAGGGGCCGGCCATTTCCTGACCATCAATGCGCACGCTGCCCGATTGCGGCCGTTCGATGCCGGCGGCAAGGCGGAGCAGCGATGTCTTGCCACAGCCGGACTGTCCGAGCAGGCACATCACCTCGCCCGGCTGCAGATGCAGGCTCACCCCCCGCACGGCTTCCTTGGCGCCATAGGACAGGCGCACCGCCTCGAAGGCGAGATCCTTGGCGATGGAGGCCGGTGTCCGTTGCCGCAGGGCCATGGCAGGGTGTCCCAAATGGTCTGTCCTTCAGCACCCCTCCGCCTTGCGCAGGCGGAAGGTCAGCACGCCGTCCGTCACCTCGCGGCCCTCCACCTCGTTGCCGGTCTCGTGCATGAGGTGGGGGATGTCGATGGCGGACATGGGGTCAGTGCACAGGACCGTCAATCGCGCGCCCGCAGACAGGGCGGCAAGGGCCTTGCGGGTGCGCAGGACGGGCAGGGGGCATTTCAGCCCCCGGAGGTCGAGCACCGGGGACGGTTCGGCCATGGGGGCCGGTTCCGCTGCCCCGGTCCCGCTCACGCCGCCTGGTCCTTCAGCCGGCCGAGGCTCTCTTCGCGGCCGAGCACGGTGAGCACGTCGAAGATGGGCGGCGAGGTGGTCCGCCCGGTGAGGGCGGCACGCAGCGGCTGGGCCACCGCGCCGAGCTTGACGCCGGCCTCCTGGGCATAAGCGCGCACCACGCCTTCGGTCGCGGCGGCGGTCCATTCGGCCGCTTCCAGGGCCGGCAGCAGCTTGGCAAGATGCCCGCGCGCCTCGTCGGTCAGCAGCGCAGCGGCCTTCTCCTCGATGGGCAAGGGCCGCTCGGCGAACAGGAATTCCGCGCTATCCAGCAGTTCCACCAGCGTCTTGGCCCGCTCCTTCAGGCCCGGCATGGCGGCGAGCAACTGGGCGCGCCGCTCCGGCGTCAAGCGCGCAAGGCGCACCTTGGCGTCCGGCAGATGGGGCAAGAGGGCCTCGACCGCCTCCAGCAATTCCGCGTCCGGGGTGGCGCGCATATACTGGCCGTTGAGGTTTTCCAGCTTGGCAAAGTCAAAGCGGGCGGCCGAGCGGCCCACCTTGTCCAGGTCGAAATGCTCCACCATCTCGGCGGTGGAGAAGACCTCCTGGTCGCCATGGCTCCAGCCCAGGCGCACCAGATAGTTGCGCAGCGCCGCCGGCAGATAGCCCATGTCGCGATAGGCATCGACGCCGAGCGCGCCATGGCGCTTGGACAGCTTGGCGCCGTCCGGCCCGTGGATGAGGGGGATGTGCGCCATGGCCGGCACGTCCCAGCCCAGCGCGCGGTAGATCTGGGTCTGGCGGGCCGCATTGGTGAGGTGGTCGTCGCCCCGGATGATGTGGGTGACGCCCATGTCATGGTCATCCACCACCACCGCCAGCATATAAGTGGGGGTGCCATCGGAGCGCAGCAGGACCAGGTCGTCCAGGTCCTTGTTGGGGAAGGTGACGGTGCCCTGCACCATGTCCTCGATCACCGTCTCGCCCGCGAGCGGCGCCTTCAGGCGGATGACGGGCTTGCGGTCGGTGGGGAATTCGGAGGGATCACGGTCGCGCCAGCGGCCGTCATAGCGCGGCGGACGGCCCTCCTTGCGGGCCGTCTCGCGCATTTCCGTCAGTTCTTCGGGGGTGGCGAAGCAGGGATAGGCGTTGCCGCGCGCCAGCATCTCCTCCACCGCCGCACGATGCCGCTCGGCCCGGGCGAACTGGTAGATGACCTCGCCATCCCAATCGATGCCCATCCAGCGCAGGCCGTCAATGATGGCGTCGATGGCTTCCGTGGTGGAGCGCTGGCGGTCCGTATCCTCGATGCGCAGCAGCATCCGGCCGCCCTTGGCCTTGGCATAGAGCCAGTTGAACAGCGCCGTGCGGGCGCCGCCAATATGCAGGAAGCCGGTGGGGGAGGGAGCAAAACGGGTGACGATGTCGGGCATCAGGCTCGGCCGGAGGAGGGTTCAGGGCGCGCCGGCGGCCGCCCTCAACGGACGGCTGGCGCAGGATGGGCGCCCATGTAGCATAGGCGCACACCCGAAGGAACGCGCCGCATGGATCGGGGGGCGGACGAGCGAAGGGAGCCGGGCAGGGCGTCGGCACGCGCCAGCGCCGCCCTTGGCACGCGCGCGCCTTCTCCCGGCGTCCTTCCGCCCGGCGGGGGCCTGGTTCTGCCGGGTACGGGGCTTTTGGAGCGGGCGCGGGCGCGGCTGCTCACGGACCTGTGGGCGGAGGCAGGTTCCGGGCGGCTGGTGCTGTGGCTGCCGGTCGCTTTCGTGTGCGGGATCCTGGCCTATTTCGGCGCAGAACGGGAGCCTTCGCTCTGGGCCGCCGGGCCCGCCTTCCTTGTTCTGTGCGGCCTTGCCGCGCTGGCGCGCGCCCATGCGGTCTCCTTCGCGCTTCTGTGCGCGGCCACCGCTTTTTCCGGCGGCTTTCTCGTCGCCACGGCCCAGACGGCGCGCATCGCGCACCCGATCATCCTGCCGCCCGAGGGACCCGTCCGCTTTTCCGGCTATGTGGAAGCCCGCGAGCGCCGGACCACCGCGGACGGGGTGGTGCTCTATGTCACCGGCGCCGAGGGGCGGGGGCTTGCGGCCGTGCCGCAGCGGGTGCGCCTGTCGCTGCCGCGTGGCTCCGCGCCGCCGGAAGGCAGCCCCGTGACACAGCTCGCCCGCCTGCTGCCGCCCTTGGGGCCGGCCATGCCCGGGGCCCATGATTTCGGTCGCAAGCCCTGGTTCGAGGGCATTGGCGCCGTGGGCTTCGGCCTCGGCCGGCCGCGCCCCGCGCGCCTCGACACGCCCCCGCCCGCCTCGGTGAAGATGGCCGCCGCCATCGCCGGCGTGCGGGAGGCGCTGGCCGCGCGCATCCGGGCCGTTCTGTCCGGCCCGTCCGCCGACATTGCGGTCGCCCTGGTCACCGGCGAGCGCGCCTCCATCGCCCCGCAGGTGGAGGAGAGCATGCGCCAGTCGGGCCTCACCCATGTGCTCTCCATTTCCGGCCTGCACATGGCCATGGTGGCGGGCACCTTGTTCGCGCTGGTGCGCGGGGGGCTGGCGCTGTTCCCGCCGCTCGCCTTGGCCTTTCCGGTGAAATCCGTGGCGGCGGGGGTCGCCTTGCTGGGCAGCGCCGGCTATCTCGCCTTGTCCGGCAATGACGAGCCGGCGCAGCGCTCCTTCATCATGGCGGCGGTGGTGCTGCTGGGCATCGTGCTCGGCCGTGCGGCGCTGAACCTGCGCACCGTGGCGGTGGCGGGCGTGCTGGTTCTGGCGCTCTCGCCGGTCTCTGTGCTGGATCCGGGCACGCAGATGTCGTTCGCCGCCACCCTCGCCTTGGTGGCGGCCTATGAGCGGGCGCGCCCGCTTTTCGCCCGCAGCCCAGCGGAAAGCCTGTCCGCGCGCCTGCTCCTGAAAGTCCTCGCCTTCTTCGGCGCGCTGGCCTTCACCTCGCTGGTGGCGGGCCTGGCCACCGCGCCGTTCGGGGCGATGCATTTCCAGCGTCTCGCGCCCTATGGCCTCCTCGCCAACCTCATCGCCATGCCCGCTGTCTCAGCCCTGGTCATGCCGTTCGGGCTGCTCGGCGTGCTGCTGCTGCCCTTCGGCTGGGACAGCCTGGCCTGGCCGGTCATGGGGGCGGGGATCGACATCATGCTTGCCATCTCGGACCATGTGGCGGCCTTTCCCGGCGCCGACATGCGCACCCAGGCGGTGGGCGCCGGCGCGGCGGGGCTGGCCGCGCTCGCCTTGGCCACGGCGTGTCTGCTGCGCGGCAGCCTGACGCTGCTTGCCCTTCTGCCGGCACTGGGCGCGTTACTAGTGGCCGGTCCGCCGCCGCGCTTCGACGTGCTGGTTTCGCCCGACGCCCGCACGGTCGCCGTGCGCGGGGCCGATGGGACGCTTTCCATCGCCGGCGCTGGCAGCAACCGGTTCCTGGCCGAGCAATGGCTGGCGCGGGAGGGCGACCCCCGCAAGGCGGCCGACCGGACGCTGGCCGCCGCCTTTCGCTGCACCCGCACCCTGTGCACGGCGCCTCTGCCCGGCGGGGAAACGCTCGCGCTCGTGCGCCGCGCCGAAGGGCTTCCCGCCGCATGCCGCACGACGCAGATTCTGGTCAGCGCGCACCACCCCTCCGGGCCGTGCGCCGCCCGGATCTTCAGCGCGGCCGAGATGACGGCAACCGGCGCGCTGGGCCTCCGGCGCGGACCCGACGGCGCCTGGCTATCGGTGCCGAGCCGCCCCGCCCGCCTGGACCGCCCCTGGATGCCGCGCCAGCCAAGCGGGGAGGGGGCTGCCGCCGAGACGGGTACCGATGCCATCGCCCGGGCGCGGGAGGATGCGCGCGAGGGCAACCGCTGAGGGCCTGCGCCGTTCGAGCATTTCCGAGCGAAGTGGAAACCGCTTCGGATGAAGGACATGTGTCAAACCAGAAAGAGCGCTCCGGTGTTGTTATGACACGCTGAAGCGCTCTCTGGGGGCGGGCCGACGACCCCTTGTGCGAGACCCCGGCGCCTCGGGCGTGGGGGATCGCTCCGGCCCGCTTTGCCTCAGGCCGCCTGTGGGCCGCCTTGCGCCAGCCGCGCCGTCCGCGCCTCCAGCGCCCGCGCCAATGCCTTGGGCATTTGCCGGCGGGACTTCACGCGCGGCAAGTCCAGTTCCAAAGCCGGCCGGCTGCGCCCGGGGAACTCGGCTGCGTTGTCGAAGGTCTCTCGTTCCAGATTGTCGATAAAGGTCTCGGCGGGGAGGCCTTCCGCATAGATGAGATCGTGGTCCAGAAGCTCCACGTGATAATAGGTGAAGGTCTCTGGAAGATCGCGATGACGGGTGATGGTGACGCCATTCACCAGCGCACCCGCCTGGACCAGCATGCCGCCGATGAAGAAGGCATGGTCCGGCGACACGAACAGGTCGCGTTCCGGCAGGCCACGGTCCAGGGCATCCGGGCGAATATGGATGGGAAGCGCGGTGAGCGGATGGGCAAAGCGCGTCGCCACCGTCCGGTGCCCCACCCACAAAACGGGCTTGGCCTCGCCCGTGGTGGTCAGCACCAAGTCGCCAGCCTTCAGCGTCTCGATGGCCACCTCGCCGCCCGGTGTGCGGATGCGGGTTCCGGTGAGGAAACAGGCCAGTTCATCATAGGTATAATGTGTGTACGTGCCGTCGCCGTTGCTGAAATAGAAGTCGTCGATGCCCTGCGTAAACACGTTCTGGTGTGCACCATTGTCCGTGAGATCCAGGGCATTCAGATCCTTGTCGGCCCTGACAGTGTATAGGCTGCGGCTGTAATCCAGATAGAGACTGTCGGTGCCCGCGGCATCCGACACACTGACATTGCTGGCGCTGTCGGCATGATAGACGTCGGACCCTTCTCCGCCATAGAAGTTCACATTCCCCTGAGCGGCCTGGGCATTGAAGACATCGGACCCACTGCCGCCATAGGCGTTCAGCGAGGTGTTCGTTCCGATGCTGCCGGCATTCACGATGTCGCCGACGTCGCCACCATAATAAGTCACGGAGCCCACGGCTTGATCGGCGCTGAACGTATTGCTGCCGCCGCCGCCATAGAATGTACCGTTCTCCGAGGCGCCTGCGTAGATTTCGTCGAGGCCGTTATCGCCGTAGAAGGTGTTGTTGACACCGCCCCCCTGGATCCGATCATCCCCTTCGCCGCCATAGAAGACGGAGCTGTAGGAGGACGAGCCGTCCAGATAGTCGGCGCCAGCCCCGCCATAGGCGGCGGAATTGCCCATCAGGCCGCCATAAATGCTGTCATTGTCGCCCTCCCCGTAAAGGGTGAGGCCGGTATATTCACCGGTAAAGTCCGCATTGGTGCCGTAGATCAAGTCCGACTCGGGCGTGCCATCGATGGTCTGATTGCTTTCGGATGCGTAGAATTCGTGGGTCAGTAGCTCGTTATAAGTATAATGTGAAAGGTCTGTGGTTCCTATCCGAAAGTAGAAATCTTCGACACCCTGGGCATAGACGACCACCGTGTCACCGGCCGTATTGAGTGATATTGCATTGTTGTTAGTCGGGTCGAGTACAATTGTGTACGCACTAATGTCGTATTTTAGATAGATTGAATCGATACCGCTGCTGTCGGAAACGGTGACATTGGTGGCACTTTCCACGCTATATAAATCGTTTCCGGCGCCTCCATAGAAATTGAGAAAGCCGTGCGAGACGTTGCCATGGAATTGATCTGCGTTCGCGCCGCCATAAGCATTCAGGGTTGTGCCGCTGGCCATCTGATCGGCATAGACTCGATTGCCGCCATCGCCGCCGTAGAATTCAACAGAGCCCTTGGCGTTCCCGCCATAGAAGTAGCTTAAGCCCGCTCCGCCATAGAAGTGCCCGTTGTGCGAATTCTCGGCGTTGAACGTGTCAATAACCCCGTCGCCGTAAAAAATTCCGTAGGTGGACGATCCCGCGTGGAACTCGTCATTCCCCGTGCCGCCATAATATTGAGAATGATCGGACGTGCCCGCGTAAAGGACATCATCCCCAGCATTGCCATAGGCGCTGGAGGCAACCATGTTGCTGCCATAGATGGTATCGTTACCGCCAGCCGCGTTGATGGTCAGGTTCGAATATTGCGCGGTCCCGTCCTCATTGGTGCCGTACAGCGTCTCGGCCGCAATGGTCCCGTTGATCGTCTCGCCATCCTCCGACGCGTAGAAGGTGTGCGTCGAGAGTTCATCATAGGTGTAGTGCAGCCAGCCCCCATTGCCGTCGCTGAAGTAGAAGTCCTCGACGCCTTGCGTCACCAGCGTCTGGCCCAAGGCTGTGCTGGCAATGGTGAGCGTCTCGCCATCTGTAGATGTCGTGTAGAGGTTCTGGGTGCCGTCAATATAAAGGCTGTCGGTGCCGGCGCTGTCGGTGATGGTTACATCGGCGGCGGAACCTGAATAATAGACATCGTTGCCGTCCCCGCCGGAGAACGTCACCTCGCCCTGGGCGGTGTTGCCGTAGAAGGTGTCGCTGCCGGCGCCGCCAGAGGCGCTCAGGCTGCCGCTCGCGAGCGTGCCGGCATAGACGGTGTTGCCGCCATTGCCGCCATAGAATTCGATCGTCCCCGTGGCGCTCTCGCCATAGAAGACGCTGACGCCCGCACCGCCATAGAAGGCGGAGTCCGTCGACGAGTCCGCATGGAAGGTGTCCAGAACCCCGTCACCATAGAAGGTCGCGTTCTGCGCACTGTCCCCGTGGAAAGTATCGTTTCCGGTCCCGCCATAAAAATTGGAATCGACGGAGGTGCCGGCATAAAGCGTGTCGTCCCCGGCATTGCCGTAGGCGCTGGAGGCGAGCATGTTGCCGGCATAGATGACATCGTCACCACCGGCCGCATTGATGGTCAGGTTGGAATATTGTTCGCTCGCCCCTTCATTGGTGCCATAGAGCGTCTCGGATGCAATGGTCGCGTTGATCGTCTCATTGGACGCGGAGGCGTAGAAAATGTGGGTGGAAAGCTCGTCGAAGCTGTAGTGCAGCCAACCCCCATTGCCGTCGCTGAAATAGAAATCCTCGATGCCCTGCGTCACCAGCGTCTGGCCCAAGGCCGTGCTGGCTATGGTGAGCGTGTCGCCATCGGTGGAGGTGGTGTAGAGGTTCTGGGTGCCGTCAATATAGAGGCTGTCGGTGCCGGCGCTGTCGGTTATGGTCACATCGGCAGCGGACCCTGAATAATAAACATCGTTGCCGCCCCCGCCGGAGAACGTCACCTCGCCCTGGGCGGTGTTGCCGTAGAAGGTATCGTCTCCAGAGCCGCCGGAGGCCGCTAGGGTGGAGCCCTCCGCCAACGCGCCTGCCTGAACCGTATTGCCGTCGTCCCCGCCATAATAGGAGATCGTGCCGGAGGCGTTGTCCCCGTAATAGGTATTATTCCCCGTGCCGCCATAGACAGTGGCATTGGCCGAGCTTCCGCCATAGAAGACATCGGCTCCGGCATCCCCGTAAAAGGTGTTGCCGGAGGACGTATCGGCATAAAGGCTGTCATTGCCGATGCCGCCATAATAGGACGAATTGGTTGAGCTGTCGGCGTGCAGCTCATCATCGCCTGCATTTCCATACGCGCTGGAGGCGGTCATGGTGGCACCATAGATGGTGTCGTCGCTGCCAGCGCCGTTTATGGTCAGGTTGGAGTAGTTTGCCGTCTGGTCGGCGTTGGTGCCGTAGAGGATGTTGGTATTGATATCACCCTGGACGATATCGCCATTCTTGGTCGCATAGACAGTGTCACCCACCCCCGCCCCCCACACTCAGCGTAGCCGAGATGTTACTGTCGGGCTTGGCGGGGGTGTTTCAAGTCACTCCAGAGTGAAATGCGGCGTGTCAAGGATCGCGGTCAAAAATCGCCATGGGTCACCGGCCGAAACCGCGCGGCCGGCGGGTCCCGTAAGGGCAGGTTAATCTCAGGTTGCAGTGCTCTCGCCATCAATAGCGGCGCATCAGCCCCACCAGGCGCCCTTGGATGCGAACCCGGTCAGGCCCGAAGATTCGCGTCTCATAGGAAGGATTGGCGGCCTCCAGCGCGATGGACGCGCCCTTCTTGCGCAGGCGCTTCAGGGTGGCTTCCTCGTCATCCACCAAAGCGACCACGATGTCGCCGGTATCGGCGGTCTCGCACTTGCGGATCAGCACCGTGTCGCCATCGAGAATGCCCGCCTCGATCATGCTGTCGCCGCGCACTTCCAGGGCGAAATGCTCGCCCACGCCCAGCATGTCGGGCGGCAGATTGAGGGTGTGGCTGCGGCTCTGGATGGCGGAAATCGGGGTGCCCGCGGCGATGCGGCCCATCACTGGAACGGCCACCGTTGTGGCGACCTCCTCCTCGTCATCCACCGGTGGGCGAACGCGGCCGAGGCTGCCTTCGATCACGGACGGGGAGAAACCCTTGGCGCGACCGGTGCCAAGTCCAGGCGCGACGCTGTCGGGCAGGCGCACCACTTCCAGCGCCCGCGCCCGATTGGGCAGGCGACGGATGAAGCCGCGCTCTTCCAGCGCCGTGATGAGGCGATGAATGCCAGACTTCGACCGCAGGTCCAGGGCCTCCTTCATCTCGTCGAAGGAGGGGGGAACGCCCGTCTCCTTCAGACGCTCGTGAATGAAGCGCAGCAGGTCATATTGCTTGCGTGTCAGCATCGCAGATCCCGTCCCAGCCAGCAGCCCCGACCCATCCGTTGCGTGTCGCCGGACAGGCAAGTCCACCCATTTCCAGCGCCCCGACCAGCCGTGGCACACGGCCATCGGACGGCAGGCGCCACCCCCGCGCGGACCGCTTCAAAGGCATCGGGAACCGCCCGGCAGGACCGCGACGCTCCCGGTCCGAGGCCCGGCGTCGACCGATCCGCATCCCCTTCGCTGTCTCAAAACGCGAAGGAAAGCGAAACAAATCGCGAACAATTCTCTACATGTTCCTTTTGTGTTCCACAAGAGTGAACATGCGGTAAATGCCTCGATCCGGCGCTGATCTTTGTGCGGCCGGCAGGCTGTCAGTCGGCGAGGAGGATGATCTCACAGGCATCCCCCACCGCGCCTTCCGGGGCGAAGGCGGAGCGCACCAGCAGGCAGTCCGCCTGGGCGAGGGCGGAAATCATGCCGCTGTCCTGGAGCGCGAAGGGGGTCACCTCCGGCACGCCGTCGGGGCCGGGACGGCTGGTGCAGCGCATGAAGTCGAGCCTGATGTCATTGGCCTTCACCGGCGCGGCGAGGCGGGCGGGAATGCGGGGCGTCTCCAGGTCGCTCATGCCCTGCAGCGCTTTCAAAAGCGGCGTCAGGAACAGCATCGCGCACACATAGGAGGAGACGGGATTGCCTGGCAGGCCGAGCGCGCGCATGCCGCCGCCGCGCCCATACATGAGGGGCTTTCCGGGGCGGAGCGCGATCTTATGGACGCTGAGCGCTACGCCCTCCGCGCGCAGGGCAGGGGCCATCAAGTCGTGCTCGCCGACCGAGGCGCCGCCCGATGTGACGAGCACGTCGAACCCGTTGGCGCGGGCGTTGGTGATGGCGGCGCGCGTGCTCTCCAGGGTGTCTTCCACCTTGCCGAGGTCGCTCACCTCGGCGCCCGCCGCGCGGGCAAGGGCGGTAAGGCCGAAGACGTTGGACATGACCACATCGGAGGCTCCGGACGCCTCCCCCGGCCGCACCAGCTCGTCGCCGGTCTGCAGGATGGCCACCCGGGGCTTTCGGCGGACGGCAAGGGTCGCATGGTTGCCAGCGGCGGCCAGCATCACGTCGCGGGCGCTCAGCCGCTGGCCGGCTTTCAGAATCACCGCGCCTTTGGTGAAGTCGAAGCCCTTGCGGCGGATGTTGCGGCCGGGCGCGGTCTCCACCTCCACCACGACGTCGTCGCCCTCGCGGCGGGTGTTTTCCTGGATCACCACCGTGTCGGCGCCCTCCGGCACCAGGGCGCCGGTGAAGATGCGCGCGGCGGTCCCCGGCGCCAGCGGCGCACCCAGTGGCCGGCCGGCGGCCGATTCGCCCCTGAGGGGAAGGCGGGCGGGGAGGGTGGCGATGTCGGAGGCGCGCACCGCATAGCCGTCCATGGCCGACATGTCGGCGGCCGGCTGGCTGCGGCGGGCCACCAGATCCGCCGCCAGCACGCGGCCCACGGCGTCGCCCACCGCCACGGTCTCCGCCGGCAGCGGGACGAGATCGGACAAAACGAGGGAGAGGGCGGCGTCGACCGGCATCAGGGACATGGGATGATCCTCGCGCGGCCGGTCAGGGTTCGGCCCGCCAGTGGCCGGAACGGCCGCCGGCTTTTTCCATGAGGCGGATGCCACCGATGCGCATGCCCCGGTCGGCGGCCTTGGCCATGTCATAGATGGTCAGGCAGGCGACGGAGACGGCGGTGAGTGCCTCCATCTCCACGCCGGTCTGGCCGGTGGTCTTGACCCGCGCGGTCACCCGCAGGCCGGGCAGGGCGTCGTCCGGCTCCACCTCCAGCTCCACCTTGGCGAGCATGAGGGGGTGGCAGAGGGGGATCAGCTCGTGCGTGCGCTTGGCCGCCATGATACCGGCGATGCGGGCAATGCCGAGCACGTCGCCCTTCTTGGCATTGCCGGAACGGATGAGGGCCAGCGTCTCCGCCGCCATGGCCACCTCGCCCACGGCGACCGCCTCGCGCGCGGTCGATGCCTTTTCGGAGACATCCACCATACGCGCGGCGCCTGAGGAATCCAGATGGGTCAGGCCGGACATGAGGGGCGTCCTATTTCAGGCGGGTCCAGGTCTGGGTCTCGCAGAAGACCATGACGCAGCCCTTCACCTGGAGCGTGTTGTCGCCCTTCAGTTCGAGCGTCGAGGAATAGGTCTTGCCATCGTCGGGATTGTAGATCTTGCCGCCAGTCCAGGAGCCGCCCTTCCCGGTGAAGCCCTGGAGCATCAGCAGCCCCTTGAGCGGACGGCTGCGCTGGGCGGCGTCCGTGTTCTTGGAATCGGTAAGGTTGGGATTGGCCTTGATGTCCGAGGAAGAGATGAGCCGCCCGCATACCGATGCGCCGCAAGCGGTGATCTCAACGACGCCCTCGTCCGTGGGCGTCTGCCAGGTGCCGGTCACATCCGCCGCCAAGGCCGGGCCGGCCAGACCGGTCAGGATCGCAAGGGCCAGAAGCCGCGCGCGCATCATCGCCTCTCCTCATGCCGAGGCGGCAGGCGTGCTGCCCCGGTGATGCCGTTCCATGCGCGGGAGAATCTCCCGCATGCCGGCGGCGACTATTGCAGAGCGGGCGGCAAGCGTCACCCGTCACGCGCTACCCCTCGGCCGCCCGGCCTTGCCGCGTTCAGCGCGTGCGGGTCCAGCTCTGGGTCTTGCACAAAGGCACGAAGATGCAGCCCTTCACCTTCAGCGTGTCGTCGCCATCAAGGGTGAGGGTGGCCGAATAGGTCTTGCCGTCCTCGGCATTGTAGATGGTGCCGTCGCTCCAGGTGCCGCCCGCTCCCTTGAAGCCCTGCATTATGACGAGGCCCTTCAGCACGCGGCCGCGCTGGGCCGCATCGGCATTGTTCACATCCTTCAGCGCCGGATCGGCCTTGATGCCATCGGACGAGACGAGGCGCCCGCAGACGGAGGCGCCGCATTTGTAGATTTCAACCACGCCGTTGCGGCTGGGCGTGAGCCAAGTCCCCGTCACGTCCGCGGCTAGCGCGCCGAAGGCGGACAGGGGCGACAAGGCAACAGACAGCGCCAGCGCGCTGAGAGACAGACGAGCCATGAGCATTCCTCCAGGCTCCGCCTCTTGTCGGGCGGAGCTGGAGGCATGATCGTTCAGGTTGACCTATACGGCAAGCCTAGTCCGCAAGGAGCGTCTTTGTGGCCGAAGCGACATCATCCTGCCGCATCAGGCTCTCGCCCACCAGGATGGAGCGGATGCCCACCTCGCGCAGAAGCGCGACGTCGGCGGGCGTGAAGATGCCGCTTTCGCCGATGCAGATCCGGTCCGCCGGCACCCGCGGCGCCAGACGCTGGGAGGTGGCCAGCGATACATCGAAACTGCGCAGGTCGCGATTATTAATGCCCACCAGCGGCGCGCCCAGCGCCAAGGCGCGGTCCAGCTCGGCGTCGTCATGGACCTCGATGATGGCGTCCATGCCGTAATGCAGGGCGGCGGCGTAGAGGTCAGCGGCGAGCGCGTCGTCCACCGAGGCCATGATGATGAGGATGCAGTCCGCCCCCCAGGCGCGGGCCTCCGCCACCTGATAGGTGTCGTGCATGAAATCCTTGCGCAGCACCGGAAGCGCGCAGGCGGCGCGGGCGGCCATCAGGAATTCCGGTGCCCCCTGGAAGGAGGGCGTGTCGGTGAGCACGGAGAGGCACGAGGCCCCGCCCGCCTCATAGGCGGCGGCGAGCGAAGGCGGGTCGAAATCCGGGCGAATGAGCCCCTTGGAGGGGCTCGCCTTCTTGATCTCGGCGATCAGCGCCGTGCGGCCGGCTTCGATGGCGGAACGCAGCGCGCCACCGAAGGGGCGCACGGTCGGGGCGGCCTTCGCGGCCGCTTCCACCTCGGCCAGCGGACGGGCCACCTTGGCGGCGGCGATTTCCTCGAGCTTATAGGCCTCGATCTTGCGCAGGATGTTGGGCTTGGTCATGCTGCCGCCTTGTTGGACGTCTCGATCAGGGCGTCGAGCCGCGCCTTGGCGGCGCCGCTGTCGAGGCTCTGCTGGGCGAGGGCGACGCCCTCTTCAAGGGTTTCGGCCCGGCCGGCCACATGGAGCGCGGCGGCGGCGTTGAGGACGGCCACATCGCGATAGGCATTGCGGGCGCCTTCCAGCACGGCGCGCAGCGCCTGCGCATTATGGGCGGCATCGCCCCCTTTCACCGCCTCGGGGTCGGCGCGTTCCAGGCCGAACTGCTCGGGCCAGATTTCGAAGGTGCGGATGCGCCCTTCGGCGAGCTCGGCAATGTCGGTGGGGCCGCAAATGGTGATCTCGTCCAGCCCGTCCGAGCCGTGCACCACGAAGGCCCGTTCTGAGCCGAGCGTCCGCAGCACTTCCGCCAGCGGCGCAATCCAGGACTTGGCGAACACGCCCACCATCTGGCGCTTCACGCCCGCCGGATTGGAGAGCGGGCCGAGCAGGTTGAAGATGGTGCGCGTGCCCAATTCCACACGGGTGGGGCCCACATGCTTCATGGCCGGATGGTGGCTCGGCGCGAACATGAAGCCGATACCCGTTTCGGCGATGCAGCGGGAAATGCCGGCGGGCGGCAAGTCGATCTTGATGCCGAGCGCCATCAGCACGTCCGCGGAGCCCGACTTGGAGGAGAGCGCCCGATTGCCATGCTTGGCCACGGGCACGCCGGCGCCCGCCACGATGAAGGAGGCGCAGGTGGAAATGTTGTAGGAGCCGGAGGCATCGCCCCCGGTGCCCACCACATCCACCGCCCCGGCGGGCGCGGTCACGGGCAGCATCTTCTCGCGCATGACGGAGACCGCGCCGGCAATCTCCTCCACCGTCTCGCCGCGCACGCGCAGGCCCATGAGCAGCGCGCCCATCTGGGAGGGGGTGGCCTCGCCCGACATCATCTTGTCGAACACATAGGCCGATTCTTCGCGCGTCAGCGCGGCGCCGCTGGCGACCTTCGCCAGGAGGGGGCGGAACAATTCCATGGCGTCAGCTCCCCTGCCTCTTGCCCGCATTGAAGGCGGTGGCAATCTCCAGGAAGTTGCGGATGAGGGCGTGGCCATTCTCCGAGGCGATGCTCTCGGGATGGAACTGCACCCCATGCACCGGATGGGTGCGGTGGGCGAGGCCCATGATGAGCCCATCTTCCGTGTGGGCGGTGACTTCCAGCGCCGCGGGCAAGGTGCCGCGATCCACGATCAGCGAATGATAGCGCGTGGCCTGGAAGGCCCGGTTGAGGCCGCGAAACACCGAGCGCCCCTCGTGATGGATCTGCGACATCTTGCCGTGCATGGGGATCGGCGCCCGGATCACGTCGCCGCCGAACACCTGCCCGATGGCCTGGTGGCCGAGGCACACGCCGAAAAGGGGCACCTCGCCGGCGGCGCGGGCGATGAGGTCGAGGCAGATGCCCGCCTCGCTCGGCGTGCAGGGACCGGGAGAGATAACGATGGCGTCCGGCTTCTCGGCCAGCACCGCCTCCACATCCTTCGCATCGTTGCGATGGACGGTGACGGTGGCCCCCAGCTCTCCGAGATAGTGCCAGAGATTATAGGTGAAGCTGTCGTAATTATCGATCAGCGTAACGGCGGTCATCGGAACTCCAGGCCCGGCGGATCCGGGCAGGCGGCTCGCGCTCCTGATGGCAGCGAGCCGGCCCCGAGTTAATGCGTGCGGTGGCGGCAGGGTCAAGCGCCGCGCCATCGTTCCTTCAGGAAGAGCCGCCGGCCGGTCATTGCCCGCGCCCCGCCCGCGCCGCGAAGCGCACCGCCTCCTCGCCCGCGCGGAACAGGGCCTTGGCCTTGTTCACGCATTCCTGGTGCTCGCTCTGCGGCACGGAATCATAGACGAGGCCCGCGCCCGCCTGCACATACATGCGCCCGTCCTTCACGATGGCGGTGCGCAGCACGATGCAGGTGTCCATCTCGCCATTGGCGCCGAAATAGCCGATGGCGCCGGCATAGATGCCGCGCTTGTCCTTCTCCAGCCCGTCAATGATCTCCATGGCGCGCACCTTGGGCGCGCCGGAGACCGTGCCGGCCGGAAAGCCCGCCGCCAGCGCGTCGAGGGCGTCGAACTTGGGGTCTACCGTGCCTTCCACGTTGGAGACGATGTGCATCACCTGGCTGTAGCGCTCGATGAAGAAGCTGTCGGTGACCTCAACCGTGCCGATCTTGGAAACCCGGCCCACATCGTTGCGGCCGAGATCCAGGAGCATGAGGTGCTCGGCCCGCTCCTTGGGGTCGGCCAGAAGCTCGGTGGCCAGCGCCTCGTCCTCGCCATGGGTGGCGCCGCGCTTGCGGGTGCCGGCAATGGGGCGAATGGTGACCTTGCCGCCGCGCAGCCGCACCAGGATTTCCGGGCTGGAGCACACAACCGAGAAGCCGGCAAAGTTCAGATAGACCAGGAACGGCGCCGGATTGACCCGCCGCAGCGCCCGGTAGAGGGCGAAGGGCGGCAGGGTGAAGGGGCTCTCGAAGCGCTGGGAGAGCACCACCTGGAAGATGTCGCCGGCGCGGATGAACTCCTTCGCCTTCTCCACCATGGCGCAGAATTCGGCCTCCGAGGTGTTGGAGACCTGGTCCACATGGCCGTGGAAGGGTTCGGGCGCGGGATGGGAGATGGAGCGCTCCAAAGCGGCCACCACCTGGTCGAGCCGCTCCAGCGCCGCCTCGAACGCGGCCTTGGCTGAAACGCCGTCCACCGGGCGCACAGGGGTGACGGCGGTCAGCTCGTCCTTGACCGCGTCGAACACCACCATGAGGGTGGGGCGAATGAGGAGGGCCTCGGGCACGCCGATGGGATCGGGCTTAGCGGGGGCGAGCCGCTCCATCTGCCGCACCATGTCATAGCCGAGATAGCCAAACACGCCCGCCGCCATGGGCGGTGCGCCCTCGGGCAACGCGATAGCCGACTCGGCGAGCAGCGCGCGCAGCGCCTTGAGAGGTGGCTCCGCGCACGGCTCGAACGCATCCGCATCCTTCAGGGCGGTGCGGTTGATCTCCGCCTTGTCGCCATGGGCGCGCCAGATCACGTCGGGTGCATAGCCGATCATGGAATAGCGCCCGCGCGTCTCCCCACCCTCCACCGATTCCAGGAGGAAGGCGTTGGGCAGGTCGCCGGCGATCTTCAGGAAGGCCGAGACGGGCGTCTCCAGGTCCGCCACGAGGGTGGTGGAGACGACCTGGGCCTCCCCCCGGGCATAGCGCCGGGAAAAGGCCTCGAAATCGGTGGGTGCGTTCATGGCCGGGCTCAGTTTCCGCTGCCGCCGATGGCGAGCAGGTAGGACCGCTCATTGATGGAGACGCCCACCTCCTTGCGCAGCTGCGCCACATACTGGTTGAGCACGTCGCCTTCCAGCTGCTGGCCGAGCTGAGCCTCCAGGCGCGCATCGAGCGCTGTGTCGGGCGGCACGGTCTCGCTGGTCACCTGGAACAGGATGCGCTCGGCCGGCACTGTGCCGGAGGTGACACCCGCCTCGTTCAGCTTGGCGTCGAACATGGCCTGCACGGCGACGGCGGGGAAATCGCTGGTGGTGCGGCCCCGCTGGAGGCCGGCCTGGGTCTTCACCTCAAGACCGGCGGCGGCGGCCACGTCCGCCAGGGACTTGCCGCCCTTGACCTCGGCCAACAGAGCCTCGGCCTTGGCGCTCACGGCCTTGACGGTCTCGTCTTCGGTCCAGCGGGACTTGACCAGGTCCTTCACCTCGTCGAAGGGCCGCTCGCGGGCCGGGGTGATCTCCTTCACCTCGTACCAGACATAGCCGCCATTCTGGGGCAGTTGCACCGGATCGGTCTCGACGCCGGGTTGGGCGGAGAAGGCGCCGGACACCACGTCGGCACGGCCTGGAATGTCGGTGACCTCGGCGCCGGAGGGATCACGGCCGGACCGGTCCACTGCGTCCACGCTTTCCAGCGGCAGGCCCACCTTCTGGGCCACCTCGGCAAGGGTGGACCCGGAGGCGCGCTCGTCCTCGATGGCATCATGCTTGTCCAGAAGCTCCCGGCGGGCACGCTCCAAAGCGATCTCCTGGTGAAGCTGGGGGGCCACCTGTTCCAGCGGCTGCTGCGCGCCAGGCTCAATCTTCGCCACATGGACGAGGGCGGTGCCGAAGGCGCCCTCCACGGGGGCGCTGGTGCCGCCTTCCGGAAGCGCGAAGGCGGCGTCTGCCACCTTCGGGTCGATGAGCTCGGCCTTGGCCACGGTGCCGAGGCTGATGTCCTTGTCGCTCAGCTTGCGCGCCTGCGCGATCTCCTCGAACGTCGCCCCGCCCTTGATCTTCTCGGCCGCGGCCTCAGCGTCCTGGGTGGAGGGAAAGACGATCTGCTGCAGGGTGCGCTTCTCGGGCGTGCCGAATCGGCCGGGATTGGCGTCATAGGCCGCCTTCACGTCGGCGTCCGACACCTGGATCCAGGGCGCCAGCGTCGCAGGCGTCAGCGCCAGATAGGCAACCGTGCGATACTCCGGCGCGCGGAAGGTGATCTTGTGCGCGTCATAGAAGGCCTTGAGCTGCTCCTCGGTGGGCTCGGGCAGGGCGCCGGCCGCCCCGGGTCCCACGGCGACATAGGAGACGTCGCGCTGCTGGGTCTCGTAGCGATGGATCAGGTCCCGCAGCACGGCGGGCGCGGCGACGCTGCCGCCGAAGGACTCCACCAGTTGCTCGCGCAGCTTGCGCTGGCGCTCCAGGCCGATGAAGCGCTCCTCCGTCAGGCCGTTCGCGCGCAGGAGCTGGCCGAAATAGGCGGGGTCGAAGGCGGTCGCGCCCTGGGGGCGGAAAGCGGGATTGTCGCGGATCTCGCGGGCGATCTCGTCGTCCGACAAAGCCAGGCCGAGGCGCTTGGCCTGGTCGTCGAGGGCGGTCTCGGCGATCATCTGGTCGAGGATCTGCCGGTCGAGACCGAAGGCCCGGGCCTGCTCGGGGGTGATGACGCGCCCCGCCTGGCGGCTGACGCGCTGCAATTGGTTGAGGTACTGCTGCCGGAAGGCGTCCATGGAAATCTCGGTGTCGCCCACCTTGGCCACCGCATTCGCACCATAGGTGCGAAAGACGTCGGCGACGCCCCAGATCACGAAGCTCAGGGTGAGAATGGCGAGAAATCCCTTGGCGATAAAGCCCGAGGCGCCTTTGCGGAGTGTCTGAAGTACCATCGTCCCGACTGACTTGAGATGGGCGACCGGAGGCCCGGCGCAGAAGGCGCGCATCATAGGGAGGGGCCTTCCTCCCCGCAACGGCGCAGAACGGCGTGTTTGCAGTGCCTTTCGACCTCTGCTAACCGCACGGAAACGCGACATGAAACCGGAGATGCCGATGCCCGCCGCCCGCCGCCCGCTTGTAGCCGGAAACTGGAAGATGAACGGCATGAAGCATTCCGGCGCCGAACTCATCGCCATGGCGGACGGCTATGATGCCGCGCTGAAGGACAAGGCGGACCTCCTCATCTGCCCGCCCGCGACCCTCGTCGCGCTGCTGGCCGCCGAGACCACCGGCTCCGGCATCGCCATTGGCGGCCAGGACTGCCACGCCAAGGCCTCCGGCGCCCATACCGGCGACCTTTCGGCGGAAATGCTCAAGGACGCCGGCGCCAGTTTCGTGATCGTCGGCCACAGCGAGCGCCGCACCGACCATTGCGAGAGCGATGCGGTGGTCCGCGCCAAGGCCGAGGCGGCCTGGCGGGCAGGCCTCACCGCTGTGGTCTGCGTGGGCGAGACCCGGCAGGAACGCGAGGGCGGCTCCGCTCTTGCGGTGGTGGCGGCCCAAGTGCGCGGCTCGGTGCCGGCCGGGGCGAGCGGGGCGAACCTGGTCGTGGCCTATGAGCCGGTCTGGGCCATCGGCACCGGCCTCGTCCCGACCGTGGGCGACGTGGAAGAAATGCACGGGGAGATTCGCAAAGTGCTTGCCGAAGCGCTGGGCGAGGAGGCCGGCAAGGTGCGCATTCTCTATGGCGGCTCCGTGAAGCCCGACAATGCGCCCACCTTGCTGAAGGCGGCGGATGTGGATGGCGCCCTGGTCGGCGGCGCCAGCCTGAAGGCTAGCGATTTCCTGGCCATCGCAAAGGCTTACGCCTGACGCCTCAGGCTTTGTGTCAGCTTGTCGAAGATGCTGCGGCGGCCGGGCAAACCGGCCGCCGCTTTGCGATCACTGGGTGGCCATGGGGCTGAAATTGGTCGCCTGGAGCAGCTGCTTGATGATCGACAGCTCGCTGCCGGAGGTGGGCGTCGTCTGGCTGACGAAGTCGAACACCTTGCCGTCCTGCAGGCCGTAGTTGGCGATGCGGGCCACGCGGCGATTCTTATCGAAATAGACGGCCAGAACCTTCTGCTCGATGATCTCGGGCTTCAGGAAGGCCACCTTCTGCTGCACCTGGGAGATGTAGAAGAAGACATCGCCGTTCAGCACCGAGACGGTGGACGGCGTGCCGAGCACGAGGAGCACCTGTTCCTGGCTCGACCCCACCGGGATCTGCTCCAACGCACCCTCGCTCAGCACATAGCCGCGCTGATAGGTGCGCACCACGCCCGAAAGGGTGGTGCCCGAACCCGTGGTCAGGGCCGGCGTGCCGCTGCAGGCGGTCAGGAAAGTGGAGACCGCGGCGGCGCCGATGAGGGCGCCCGTGCGCAGAAGGCCACGCCTCGGGGAGGACGAAGTGTCGGGTGCACCGATCTTCAACTGCATTGACGCCACGCCATGTCCCTCGTTCGAGCGGGAAGATCGGCCTTGGCCGCGCCCCTCCGCGCTCCGTTGATTCCCATCCGGCGGGGCCCAAGGCGGGCTGTCGCCGATTTGTCATGTGCCGCCGGGTTGCCCCCACCCGTCGCCATTCGCGCCCTTGCCACACGCAAGCGGGCGCGCTACGCCCGAAACGGGCTCAAGCAGGCGCATTATCGTCCGCCTCGCCCCGCGCGCACACCCTGCAGGACGTAATGCTCAAGCTGTTTCGCCGAAACAAGACCCCCGATACCATCGAGCGGCTGTATGGCGCGATCGTGGCACAGGCGCGGCAGCCTGCCTTCTATATGGAGTTGGGCGTTCCCGATACGGTCGAAGGGCGGTTCGAGTTGCTGCTGCTGCACACCTTCCTGGTCTGCCACCGCCTGAAAGGGGAGGGGGAGGCCGGGCAGGACATGTCACAGAAGGTCTTCGATGCCTTTCTGGACGACATGGACCGTACCTTGCGCGAAATGGGAATCGGCGACCTGTCCGTTCCCAAGCGCATGAAAAAGATCGGCCAGGCCTTCTATGGCCGCACCGCAGCCTATGACGCAGCCCTGACCGGCGGCGTACAGGCCCTGCGGGACGCGCTGGCACGGAACGTTCTGGAAGCCGATCCCTCTCTTCCTCAAGCGCACGCCCTCGCAACCTATGTGGAGGCTGCGCGCGATGGGCTCGCAGCCCAGCCGATGGCTCGATTTTCAAACGGCGAGGCCGCGTTCCCGCCACTCTCGCAGGATAAGGTCGAGGACCATGCCTGAGATTCCCCTCACCCACAAAGTCCGCATCGCGGAGCTGTCGCCCTCCGGAACGACCGTGCGCGTCGTGCCCACCGCCGAGGAGCGGGCCGCGCTCGCCCGCCATGTGGGCGTGCTGGACTTACTCGACCTCCAGTTGGAGGCCACTCTCGTGCCGCGCCGCGACGGCGCGCTGGTGACCGGGCGGCTGAAGGCGACGGTGCGGGTGACCTCGGTGGTGTCGCTGGAGCCCTTCGACGATCAGGTGGACGAGACGTTCGAGGTGGAATTCGCCCCGCCCGAAGAGGTGGCCGCCTTCGAGGCCGCCGAAGAGGAGGACGCCGACGGCGAGGCCCTGCGCGATCCCCCCGACGCCCTTGTGGATGGCGCCGTGGACCTCGGCGCGCTCGCCACCGAGTTCCTGTCGCTCGGCCTCGACCCCTATCCCCGTCGTCCGGGGGAGGTGTTCGAGACGCACCAGGAGGGGCCGGCGGACGAATCGCCCTTTGCCGCGCTGGCGAAGCTGAAGGGGAAATCGTGACCGGCAGGCCCACTCTTCCCGGGTGCGCGCGCCGGCGCAGTTGCGGCCCGAATTTCACACGTTATTGTCCGCCCGCCATGCGGCATGCCCGCGCCGCGCAGGATCGACTGGAACCCTCGAAGACATGACTGCCCCGGTTCGCATAGCCATCGACGCCATGGGCGGCGATCACGGCCCCGAGGTCGTGATTCCCGGCGTCGCCATCGCCCAGAGCCGGCACCCGGACATGAGCCTCATCCTGTTCGGGAACGAGGCGCGGGTGAAGGCGGTGCTCGCGCGCTATCCCGCGCTCGCCGCAGTCAGCAAGGTGGTCCACACTGAGGTGGTCGTGGGCATGGACGACAAGCCCAGCCAAGCCCTTCGTGCCGGACGCTATCGCTCCTCCATGTGGCGCGCCATCGACGCGGTGAAGACCGGCGATGCGGATGCCGCCGTCTCGGCCGGCAATACCGGCGCGCTCATGGCCATGGCGAAGGTTAATCTGCGTACCATGCCCGGCATCGGCCGTCCGGCCATCGCGGCCATCTGGCCGACGCTGAAGGGCGAGAGCATCGTGCTCGACATGGGCGCCTCCATCGGCGCCACCGCCCAGAGCCTGGTGGAGATGGCCATCATGGGCTCGGCCATGGCGCGCACAGTACTCAACATCGCCCGCCCCACCGTCGGCCTGCTGAATGTGGGCGTGGAAGAGATCAAGGGCGTCGAGGAAGTGAAGGAGGCCGGCCGCATCCTCAAGGAGGATACGCAGCCCGACATGGCCTATCACGGCTTCGTCGAAGGCAATGACATCGGTGCCGGCACCGTCGACGTGGTGGTCACCGAGGGCTTTTCCGGCAATATCGCGCTGAAGACCGCCGAGGGCACGGCCAAGCAGCTGGCCACCTATCTGCGCTCCGCCATGAGCCGCACCTGGCGGGCACGCATCGGCTATCTGCTCGCCCGCGACGCCTTCAAGGCGCTGCGTGAGAAGATGGATCCCCGCCGCTCCAATGGCGGCGTGTTCCTCGGCTTGAACGGCGTCGTCATCAAGAGCCATGGTGGCACCGACGCGGAAGGCTTCGCCGCCGCGGTGGACGTGGGCTATGACATGATCCGCCACCAGCTGCTGACCCGTATCGAAACGAGCCTCCTCAGCCGCCGTCTGCCCGTCACGGGCGCGCCGGCTGTCCAGGCGGCCGAAGCGGAAGAACAATCGTGACCTTAAAGACTTCCTTGGTGCAGGGCGTCGGTTCGTACCTGCCCGAGACGGTTCTGACCAATGCGGATCTGGCGCAGCGGGTGGATACGTCCGACGAGTGGATCGTCCAGCGCACGGGCATCCGCCAGCGCTATGTCGCCGCCGAGGGGGAATATACCTCCGATCTGGCGCGCAAAGCGGCCGAGCGCGCCATGGCGGATGCCGGGGTGACCGCTGCGGACATCGACCTCGTCATCCTGGCCACCTCCACGCCCGACCAGACCTTCCCGGCCACCGCGGCCACCGTGCAGGCGGAACTGGGCATCGTGAACGGCGCCGCCTTCGATCTCCAGGCGGTGTGCTCGGGCTTTGTCTTCGCCCTCGCCACGGCCGACGCGCACCTGCGCACGGGGGCCTTCAAGCGGGCTTTGGTGATCGGTGCCGAGACCTTCTCCCGCATTCTCGACTGGGAAGACCGGGGCACCTGCGTCCTGTTCGGCGACGGAGCCGGCGCGGTGGTGGTCGAGGCGGTGGACGCGGACAGGAGCGCGGGCCGGGGCATCCTGACCTCTCACCTGCGCTGTGACGGACGCCACCGCTCCAAGCTCTATGTGGATGGCGGCCCCTCCACCACGGGCACGGTGGGCCACCTGCGCATGGAAGGCCGCGAGGTCTTCAAGCATGCGGTGGGCATGATTACCGATGTGATCGTGGACGCCTTCGCCGCGACCGGCGAGAGCGCTGAGACCATCGACTGGTTCGTGCCCCATCAGGCCAATCGCCGGATCATCGATGCCAGCGCCCAGAAGCTGGGCATCGCACCGGAAAAGGTGGTGACGACCGTTGACCGGCATGGTAATACCTCTGCCGCCTCCATTCCGCTGGCGCTGGACACCGCCTGCAAGGATGGGCGCATCAAGAAGGGCGATCTCGTCCTGCTTGAGGCCATGGGCGGGGGCTTCACCTGGGGCTCCGTACTGGTACGGTGGTGAAAAGGCGTGGTAAATGCGCCATTAAGCCCGTTGACCGCGCTTGCAGAAAGTCGATAGGGTCATTTCATCATTACTCTCTTGGGGCCGGGGAGAAACATGGCTGGTCGGACCGTCACGCGTGCTGATCTTTGCGAGGCCGTGTACCAGCAGGTTGGGTTGTCCCGAACCGAGTCTGCGGCCCTCGTCGAGTCCGTCCTCAAGGAGATTGCCGACTGCCTCGCCCGCGGCGAGACGGTGAAGCTGTCCTCGTTCGGCTCCTTCGTCGTCCGCTCCAAGGGCCAGCGGATCGGTCGCAATCCGAAGACGGGCGAAGAAGTCCCCATCGAACCGCGCCGCGTCATGGTCTTCAAGCCGTCCAGCATCTTGAAGAATCGCATCAACGGGCGCACATCGGACGAGAGCGACAGCGACTGATCGGGAACGGGCGGGACGTGCCGGACGCAAGGACAGCCGACAAATCTCCGGACGCCTTCCGCACCATCAGCGAAGTGGCGGAGGAGCTCGGCCTTCCCCAGCACGTGCTGCGCTTCTGGGAAACCAAGTTCACCCAGATCCGCCCCGTCAAGCGCGCCGGCGGTCGCCGCTTCTACCGCCCGGACGACATCGTCCTGCTGCGCGGCATCCAGCACCTGCTCTATGGGGAAGGCTACACCATCAAGGGTGTGCAGAAGATCCTCAAGGACAATGGCGTGCGCCACGTCCAGGGCATCGGTGTCGAGGCGGACGGCGCTCCCATTCATTCTTCCGAGCCGGAAGAGAGCGCCCCGCGCAAGCCGCGCGGGGGCATGGTGGGCGGGCTGCTGGGCCTGATCCCCGGCCGCAAGGCGCCCCCACCACAACCCGATTACGATCCGCTTGAAGAGCCGCCGCTTCCCTTCATGGACGAGGGTTTCCGCGCTGCGCCCCGAGTGGAACCGGGCCTCGACGCGCCTCGGGCGCGCGATGATTACCCGGTCTCCCGCGCCGCCGGGCCCCCGCCTTTCCCAGAGGGAGACGGTGAGGACGACGATTACCGCGCGCATGAAGCCTATGAGACGCCTCATCCCCGCGCCGGTGGGGCAGGGGGGCACATGGCGTCCCGCGCCGCCGCCGCGCGTCAGGAGCAGGCCCGGCACGAGACGTTGCGCCAGCCGCCGTCGCGCGTGGAGCCCCGCTTCGAGCCTGACCCGCCGGAGCAGTTCCACTTTTCCGCGCCGCCGGATGATGCGGGCTATGGGCAGCCACCGCTCCCCGAGGCCGATGAGGGCTTCGGCTATGAGGAGCCCGCTTTCACGCCCCTTCCGCCGGCCCCCGCGGCGCCCCCGGTGCGCGAGGCGAACGCGGGGCCGCAGCGTCGGCCAAGCCGTGGCCCCGCCGCCCGCACGCCCGAGCCGCCGCCCGTGCCGGAACTGGAGGACCCGCTCCTTCCCTTTTTCGACGACGCGCCGCTGGAGCCGCCGGCCCAGCAGATTTCCGAGCCCCTTGAGGCCCGAATCCGCCGCATGAAGGAACGGGAAGAACCGGCATTCATGTCCCAGCCCGTCCCGCCGCAGCCCGTCTCCCACGGAACGGACATTCCGTCACGCGAGCCGCGTACAGGCGAGCACTGGAGTGGCACGGAGCCGCCGCGCGCGCCGCATCGGGGGCCGCTGCGCGCACCGCCCGAGGAGGTGTTCGCGGAGGACGAGACGGATTTCGAGGCGCGGGAGGCGTTCGCGCCCGATGGCACCCGGGTGCCCCGGCCAGAGCCTCGCCACGGACCGCCTGAGCAGTATCTTCCCCCGCATCTGCGCTCTGACCCGCGCCTGACGACGCCTGGCGCCGTGCCCGTGCTCTCGCGGGAAGATGTGGCTCGCCTGCAGGGCGCGCTGCACGAATTGGGGGAATGCCGTCGCCTGCTCGACCAGGTGCTGGATCCGGAGCCCGGCCGGCGCTCCTGAACGGCAAGAAAAGAGGGGCGACCGAAACGGTTGTTCCGGTCGCCCTCTGAAAGGTGGTCCCTGCCGCCGTCAGGCGCGGCCGCAGGTCCAGGAGGTCAGGGACGGAGGAGGCGGTCCTTCCGGGCAAAGGCCCAGGGGACACCACCGACTCATCCGGCGCTGGAGGATCGAAGGGTCAATCGGAAGAGGAACCTGCCGAGGCGGTCCGCTGGGCCTTCTCGCCCTTCTGGCCGGCCGCAGCCGCGCCGAAGAGATTGAAGGCGGGGGCTTCATCCTTTACCACCGCGACCTTGACCTTGGTCAGGCCATGGCCGGTGAAGCCCAGTTCGCTTGCCGCGGCGCGCGAGACATCGATGATGCGGCCGCGAATGAAGGGACCCCGGTCATTGATACGCACGATGACCGACTTCCCGTTTCTCAGATTGGTAACTTTGACCTTTGTGTTGAATGGCAGGGAACGGTGGGCCGCAGTCAGGGCACCCGGATTGAAGCGCTCGCCGCTGGCAGTGCCCCGCCCTTGCCAGTAATATGAGGCGATTCCGGTCTGTTCGGGATCAGCCTTGGCAGGGTGGGCGGCGGCGCTCGCGGCGATCGCAAAACATCCGAGCAAAAACCCCTTCCGTAACTCCATACCCTCGACCTCCTTGTCGTTAAAGGAGATCGTCGAATGACCGCGCAATGCGGCAGCATTGTCACGCGGGTGAAGCAAAATAATGACAATATGGGCGTTTGCGCCGTATTGGTACCGTTCTTCTGGCCCTACGGAAGGGATGTTGCCTCAATATCACACAATAAGTTAACAGTCGCACTGATTACATTTGGATGATCTCTTTTATTCTTCACCGTTACTGATCAGTCCGCATTTTGTACACGCGTCGTCAACAACTCGCCTCCGCGCTCAAGAACCGGATAAGCAGTGCCCGAGACCAGGTGCGCATTGATTCGCTTGAGGTCCCGCACAACGTCCAGCTGCATTCCCATGGCTTCCGCCGTGTCTGAGCGCCCCGCCCGCAGACGGGCCAGATGCTCTTGATTGGCCTTGCTTTCCAGGTCCCGGAAGATGGTCTTTTCCGCCGCCAACAACCGCGCCGCACGGGGGTCGTCGGTGACGAACAGGGCGGCCGCGGTGCGCAGATTGCCCGTTAACCGGTCAAAGACCTGACCCAACTCGTCACGGGCCGTATCGGAGAAGGCCAGGCCGCGCTTCAGCCTTTTGGAGGCGAGGGTCAGCAGGCTGGTGTCGATCACGTCACCCGCCTGTTCCATATTGGTGACGAAAGCCAAGATCTCCTCCACCCGCCGCTGGTCGCTATCGCTCAGGGTCTCCGGATCGAGGGACAGGAGATAGGAGCGGATGGCGCTGGTCAGGCTATCAAGCACATCGTCGAGCCGCCGGGCTTCCTCCAGCCGCCCGCCATTGTCCTTCTCCAGGGCCAGGCGCGTGCACTGGATCATGGTTTCGAGAATGTCGGCGAGGCGCAGCGCCTCGCGCGCCGCATTGCCGATGGCCACCACGGGGGTCTCAGCCGCCGCCGGATTCAGATAGAGCGGTTGGGAGGGGTCAGCGTCGGCCACCCGGTTTGGAAACAGGCGTTTCAGCAGCCGGGAAAAGGGCGCCAGGAACGGCAGGAAGGACACGGCCAGGACGAGATTGAACAGGGTGTGAAAGTCGGCGACGCCGCGCGCCGTGTCGTATTGGTAGCGGACAAATGCCTGCGAAATGGGATCGAGCAGCGCCAGGACCACCACCACGCCCACCAGACGGTTGATGAGGTTGCCCACGGGCATGCGGCGGGAGGACGGATCAAGGCCGCTGGAGGCCTCCAGAACCGGATTGAGCGCGCTCCCCAGATTGGCGCCCAGCACCATGGCGAACGCCGCCTCCGGCGGCACCACGCCCTTGGTGGCCAGCGACATGGCCAGCAGCACGATGGCCACCGAGGAATGAGCCACCCAGGTCAGCAGCGCCGCTGTCAGCATGGCCACGAAAGGCGCGGTGGAGATGGCCCCCATCAGCAGGCGCAGGCTCGGCGCATCCTCATAGGGCGTGATGAGCTCGATGAGCCGGTGCAGGGACATGAGCATGAGCCCGAGCCCCACCAGCACCTTTCCCAGGTCGCGCGGCATGCCGGAGGCGGCGCGGCGATACAATACCACGCCCACCAGGATGAGCGCCGGCGCCACCGCCGCCACATCGAAGGACAGCACCTGCACCACCAGCGTGGTGCCCACATTGGCGCCCAGCATCACGGCCAGCGCCGGCACCAGATCCACCACGCCCGTTGCGGCAAACCCCGCCACCATGAGGCCGGTGGCCGTGCTGCTTTGCAGGATCGCCGTCACCCCAAGGCCGGCGAAGAAGGCATGGAATCGGGTCTTGAGGGCACCGGCCAGCACCGTGCGCAAGCGCGGGCCGAAGGCGCGCATGACGCCGCTCTGCACCATGTGCGTGCCCCATAAGAGCAGGGCGATGCAGCCGGCAAGGTCGAGGAGGGTTACTGGAAAAGGCATGGCCTCGCTCGTCTCACGGTGAGGAGCGACCATGGCATGCGGCGCATTCCGGTCAAACCGTCAAAGGCACCCCCAGCCCCCCGCGCAGCCCCGTTGTGCACAGGCAAGACCAACGAAGTGCGTTGGAGGGCTTGTCGTCCCCGCCATCATAGTCTAATACCCGCCTCCACGTCGGAGCGTAGCGCAGCCCGGTTAGCGCACTAGTCTGGGGGACTAGGGGTCGGAGGTTCAAATCCTCTCGCTCCGACCATTCAAATCCTTGAAGATTAAAACCCGAAAGCGCCGCAAGGCGCTTTTCGCGTTTCTGGGGCCGGAAACCGGCTCAAGACCATCCACCTTGCCCGCGCCGTGCGGATGGGCATCCCGGCATTCACGGGACCGCGCCTGTGCGTTCCGGCTTTATTCCCGCCGCTCGCGTTGCGGGCCAATCCACCGGTGCTCTAGATTGGGCGCGCGAACCGGCACCGGCAAAACCGGGCCGTCCCTCTCCGCCTTTTTGGAGAGACGTATCGCCCTCAAACCGGGACGGTGCGGGCAGATTCGGCGCGGGGAGGGGGCGTGATGCCCCCATAGGGTGATCGAGCACGGGCATGACGCTGGACTTCACGATTCTCGGCTGCGGTTCCTCTGGCGGAGTGCCGCGGGTAGGGCAGGGATGGGGCGCATGCGACCCGGGCAATCCGCGCAACCGCCGTCGCCGCTGCTCCCTCCTGGTGCGCAGGGGTGGCCCGGACGGCGTCACCACCGTGCTGGTGGACACCTCGCCGGACCTGAGGGAACAATTGCTCGATGCGGGCGTCACGCAGCTCGATGGCGTGCTCTTCACGCACGAGCATGCGGACCACACCCACGGCATCGACGATTTGCGGCCGCTCGCCATCATGCACAGGCGCCGGCTGGATGTTTATGTGGACGAAGAGACATCAAAGGCGCTTCACCACCGTTTCGGATACTGCTTCGCGACGCCACCCGGAGGGGTCTATCCGCCCATCCTCACCGAGCACCGCTTCCATGAGGGGCGGCCCATCCAGGTGGATGGGGCAGGGGGACCGATCGTCGCCCTGCCGTTTCGCCAGCGGCATGGCGAGATCGATTCCTTCGGCTTCCGCTTCGGCGACGTGGCCTATTCCAGTGACGTGAACGCCTTTCCGGAGAACAGCCTGAAGCATCTGGCCGGGCTCGACGTGTGGATCATCGACGCCTTGCGGGAGCACCCCCATCCCAGCCACTTCACGCTTCGTGAGGCACTGGACCATGTGGCGCTGATGAAGCCCCGGCAGGCCATCCTCACCAACCTGCATACCGACCTGGACTATGCGACGGTTGCGGCCTCCGTGCCGGCCCATGTGGTGCCGGCCTACGACATGATGACCTTTTCCTCGCCCCCCCCTGACGACGGCACGCCCGGCTGACGACGCGCCGAACGGCATATCCGTGGACCTGCGCAGCATGTCTCCGAATGCGTATGATCCACGTCCCGCCCTCATCGGTCCGGCGTCCCGTCCTCAGCGGCAGCGCTGCAGGTGGACGTCGGCGGTGAGGAGCCGGACGCGTCGCCCTGGGCCAACTGCACCGGCGGACAGGACCTGACAGAGCGGCGGGCAAGGGCATCACCCGGAACGACCCGCGGCCGCTGCCATTTTGCGGGACACGTCGTTCGCGCCTGGGACCACCAGCGTCCCGTCCAAAGCGGCCCATCATCCTCAGCCCAGCACATTGCGCGCAGCCTCAACGGCTCTGCAGCGCGATGGGCGTCGGCTCCCAGCCATGCGGCCGCCCGCCCATTTGGGGCCACGCCACGGATTAGAAAATCGGGGGAAAAATGTGTTCCATAATATCTCTTCTGCGAATCATGGATTGGGCGAATGTGAAGTGTCCGGCCTTCCGTCTCCCCTGCATCCCCTGAGTCGGACAGACGCGCCCTGCCCTGGCCTGCCGGGCAGGATGCATTGGATAGGTCCAACGGCAACCTCATACCCGCCGCTGCTGCCGGTGGCGCCGCCTCGGTCCGGTGCCATCAGCGGCGAAAGCCGGCTGCGGAGGTCCAATCCGGCGCATGGGCTTTTTTGCGGTTTTCAGGCCCTTCGCCGCCCAATGATACGACTGTGACTGTGCGTTTGCGCGTGAGGCGCAAAAAAGGCCCCCGACCGTGGGCGGAGGCCTCATAATCTCGCGGCTGGGCCTTTTGGCGCCGACCGGGTCACTCGGCGGCAGTGAGGGTCGCGGCCGACGTCTTCTCGCCCTGCGGACGGCCGACGCTCTCATAGATGAACCCGGCCTTCTCCATCTCGTCGGGACGATAGATGTTCCGGAGGTCGATGATGATGGGGTGGTTCAGGATTTGCTTCAGGCGGTCCAGGTCGAGGGCGCGGAAGGCGTCCCACTCTGTCACGATCACCAGGCAATCGGCGCCCTCGGCGATCTCATAGGGCCCCACCCCATATTCCACGCCGGCCGGCAGCACCTTGCGGGCCTCGTCCATACCTTCGGGGTCATAGGCGCGCACCTTCATGCCACGATCCATCAGCGCGTTGATGATGGAAATGGCCGGGCTGTCACGCATGTCGTCGGTGTTGGGCTTGAAGGTCAGGCCCAGGATGGCCGCCGTCTTGCCGCGCACATCGCCACCGAGCGCCGCGACCACCTTCCGGCTCATGGCCATCTTGCGCACCTCATTGACGGTGACGACCGTCTCGATGATGCGCAGCGGTGTACCGGCCTGCTGGGCGGTGCGGGTGAGCGCCAGCGTGTCCTTCGGGAAGCAGGAGCCGCCATAGCCAGGGCCGGCATGGAGGAACTTGGAGCCGATCCGGTTGTCGAGACCGATGCCGCGCGCCACTTCCTGGACGTTGGCGCCCACCTGCTCGCACAGATCCGCCATTTCGTTGATGAAGGTGATCTTCATCGCCAGGAAGGCGTTGCCCGCATATTTGATCAGCTCGGACGTGCGCCGGCTGGTGAAAAGGATCGGCAGGTTGTTGAGCGACAGCGGACGATAGAGGCCGGACATGACCTCCTTCGCGCGGGGCTCCTCGGTGCCCACAACCACGCGGTCGGGGCGCTTGAAGTCCTCAATGGCGGCGCCTTCGCGCAGGAATTCGGGGTTCGACACCACCGAGATATCCGCGTCGGGACGGGTCTCGCGAATGATGCGCTCCACCTCGTCGCCGGTACCCACCGGCACCGTCGACTTGGTGACTACCACCGTGTAGCCCTCAGCCACGCTCGCGATCTCGCGCGCGGCAGCATAGACATAGGACAGGTCCGCGTGGCCGTCGCCGCGGCGGGACGGCGTGCCCACCGCGATGAACACCGCGTCCGCTTCCTTGACGGCCTCGGTCAGGTCGATGGCGAACTTAAGCCGGCCGGCCGCCACGTTGCGGTGCACAAGCTCGTCCAAACCCGGCTCGAAGATCGGGATCTTACCCTCTTCGAGCATGGCGATCTTGCGAGCGTCCTTGTCGATACAGGTAACGTGATGGCCGAAATCGGCAAAGCACGCGCCGGAAACCAGCCCCACATATCCCGTCCCAATCATCGCAACGCGCATGGTAGATCCATCATCCTTGGTCGCTGGAAGGTGCTGCTTATCCTTATACTCACTTTCCGCGCCGCGCACCCCCGACTTGATGCGCTGCAAGATGAAAAATTCTGGCCAAAGATTACAGCAGCTGAGCGCTTGCCATGGTGCGCCGGCTAAAATGCCCTTCGGTCATTTTGCTGCACATGCTCAGTCGCTCGCCGTTTCAATCACTTGGGAAGGCGGTACTCAGGTCCAGGCCATTTTACCCTTCGGGAAGATCGGCAGACCCGCCACCATGAAGGCGACCGCCCTCGCCTGCTGCGCCACCTGCTGATTCAGCCGTCCGGCCGCGTCCCGGAACCGGCGCGCGAGGACGTTGTCGGGGACGATGCCCAACCCCACCTCGTTGGAGACCACCACAGTGGGCGCGTCCCGCGCCGCAAGGGCCTCCAAAAGGCGACTCGCCTCATCTTTCAAGTCATGATCCGCGAGCAAGTGATTGGAAAGCCATAAGGTCAGGCAATCGATGAGAATCGGCTGGGCCTGCGGCAGGCGCCGGATCACGCCAGCCAGATCGAGCGGTGCGTCATAGGTGGTCCATTGCGGGCCACGCTCCGCGCGGTGGCGCGCAATGCGATCGGCCATCTCCGCATCATAGGCTTCGGCGGTGGCGAGGAAGGCATAAGGCCCCGGCAGTTCCTCAACCAGGCGCTGGGCAAAGCCGCTCTTGCCGGAACGGGCGCCTCCCAGCACGAAGATCAGATTGGGATTCTCCCGTACGGCCATGGCTTCCCCCATCTGGTGCGTCATCCGCCGCGACAGCCCTCCCCGGCAAGCGCGCGATCCGCCGTGTTTTCAGCGCGTTCCAGCGATCAGCAGAGACGGGGGAAGCGGTTCCTCACCCGCCCTTTCACCTTGGCCGCATCAACTGCGCGCCTTCGCCACCAAGGCGGAGGTGGATCGGCCCGCCACAAGGTCCGCGAGCACCAGCCGACCGCCGGCGGCAATCACCTCCTTGGCGCCCACCACGTCTTGCGGCCGGTAATCGGCGCCCTTCACGAGCACGTCGGGCATCAGGGCGACAATGGTCTCCAGCGGCGTATCCTCCTCGAACACCACCACCAGATCCACGCAGCGCATGGCGCCCATGACGCGCGCCCGCGCCGCTTCGTCCTGGACCGGACGGGTGGGGCCCTTGAGGCGCTGAACCGAGGCATCGGAATTCAGCCCCACCACCAGCCGATCGCCTTCGCGGGCGGCGGCTTCCAGCATGGCCACATGGCCGGGATGGATCAGGTCGAAGCAGCCATTGGTGAAGACCACGCGCGCTCCGCTCGCCTTCCAGCGGGCTACAATCTCCCTTGCTTCGGCGCGGGGGACGCAGGCGCCGGGTGGGACCGCCCCCTCCAGCGATTGCGCCAGGGCATCCGCCAGTTCCGCGCGTGTCACCACCGCCGTGCCGAGCTTGGCCACCGCCAGGGCCGCGGCCGCATTGGCGATGCGCACCGCCACTTCCAGCGGCTGGCCGCACGCCAGCGACATGCCGAGCGCCGCCAGCACCGTGTCGCCGGCGCCGGACACGTCGAATACCTCGCGGGCCTGGGCCGGAATATGGAGCACGCTGCCCGAGCGGCGCCACAGGGTCATGCCCTTTTCCGCACGGGTCACCAGCACATCGCCGCCAAACTGCGCCGCCGCAGCAGCTGCCGCCTCTGCGGCCTGTGTGTCGGTGTCGTCAGCAAGCCCGGTTGCCTCGGCAAGCTCCCGGCGGTTGGGCGTGACGAGAGAGGCGCCCCGGTACGCCTCGAAGGTCCGGCGCTTGGGATCGACGATCACCGGCACGCCACGCGCCTTGGCCGCCGCCATGGCCGCCGCGATGACCGCGTCGCCCAGCACGCCCTTGGCATAATCGGAGAGGATCACCACCGACGCCTTGGCGATCGCCGCTTCCACCGCCGCGATCAGCGCCTTGACCACCGCCGCGTCGGGCGCGCGCGTGTCCTCGGCGTCGATGCGCACGATCTGCTGGCGCCCGCTCATGACGCGGGTCTTGGTGATGGTTGGCCGGTCCGGATCGGTGATGAGACCCGAGAGATCAATGGCGGGATGGCGGGCGAGGGCGGTGTGCAGGTCCCCTGCCCGGCTGTCCTCTCCCACAAGCCCCACCAGATGCACTGGCGCGCCCAAAGCCGCCGCATTCGCGGCAACGTTGGCGGCGCCGCCGGGCACGATGCGCTCGACGCCGTGCACGAGAACCGGCACCGGCGCCTCGGGGGAGATGCGGGAGACGGACCCGGATATGTAATGGTCCACCATGACATCGCCGATGATGGCGACGGGGCCCGGTGGGTGTTGGGTCAGCATGAGCGAGCCTTCAGATGGGTCGCGCCGTCAGGCGTTGCGGCCGCGCAGATATTCGGTGACGTAGCGCCGGACCCCCTCCTCCAGCGCCGTGAAGGGCCGATCGTAGCCGGCGGCACGCAGCTTGGTCATGTCCGCCTGGGTGAAATACTGGTAGGCGTTCCGGATGCTCTCCGGCATGTCCACATAATCGATGCGGGCCGGCTGCCCCACGGCCGAGAACACCGCCCGCGCCAGGTCCGCGAAGCTGCGCGCCGCGCCCGTGCCCACATTGAAGATGCCGGAGACGGAGGGCGTCTCGAACAGCCAGCGCACCACGTCCACGCAATCGCCCACATAGACGAAGTCGCGCAGCTGCCCGCCATCCTCATATTGGGGCACATGGGACTTGAAGAGCGTCACCGCGCCGCCCTCCCGGGCGGTGGGGTAGATCTTGTTGATGACCGAGCGCATGTCGCCCTTATGGTCCTCGCGCGGACCATAGACATTGAAGAAGCGCAGGCCCGCCCATTGGGGCGGCGTCGGGCGCCCGGCCTCCACGTCCGCCACGAAGCGGCGGTCCGCCATCAGCTTGCTCCAGCCATAGGCATTGAGCGGTGCCTGGGCGGCGAGCGCCGTGGGGCTCTGGTCGTCGGTGAACCCGCCGGCGCCGTTCCCGTAAGTCGCGGCGGAGGAGGCATAGATGAAGCGCAGCCCCTTGCGCGCGCACAACTCCCACAGATCCAGCGTGGGGCGGATGTTGCGGGCGACGATGCGGTCCCCGTCCCGCTCGGTGGTGGCAGAGATGGCGCCCATGTGGACCACCAGCGCCACCCGGCCCGCCTCGCGCTCCAGAAAGTCCAGCGTGGCCTCGGGGCGGATCACGTCATCCAGCAGGATGTCGGCGATGTTGCGCCATTTCGGGCCGTCCTCCAGCCAGTCCGCCACCACCACACGCGCCCCTTCGGACGCAAAGGCACGGGCGATGTTGGCGCCGATGAACCCCGCCCCGCCGGTGACGAGGACGGTGTCGCGGACGAGCGGACGGGACATAAGACGGCTCCCGGAAAACAAGGCGGACCCTGTGCCACGCGATGACGGGACTTGTCCAGAGCCGGGCCGGTGCGGCTCACCGGCCATCCGCATGGCCAAGCCGCAGCACATTGAGCGCGCGCCAGGCGTCCTGGGCCTTGTGGTCGGCAAGGCAAGGCGGGCCTTCCACCGTTTCCGGCGCGATGCGGCAGCGCGCCTTTTCGCAGGGCGCGCAGGGCCGGAAGGAGCGAAGTTCCAGCACCTTTCGGCCATAAAGGCCGGTGAGGCGCGTGTCGGTGGGACCGTAGAGGCCGACCGTGGGCAGGCCGAGGGCAGCCGCCATGTGGCCGAGGCCCGAATCCACGCTCACCACGCCCGATGCGCCGGCGAGCACAGGAACCAGCTGGTCCAGCGGGCCGGGCGGGACGATCTGGATTCCCGGCAGGCCCTCCGCGATAGCGACGGCCCGCCGGCTTTCCGCCTCGCCTTGCGCGAACAGGCGGCAATCGAAGCCGGCCTTGTCCGCAAGCGTGGCCAGCGCGCGCCAATGGGCGACGGTCCAGGTCTTGGTGGGCCAGGTGGTGCCGTGCAGAAGCATGAGATAGGGGCGCGTCCCCGGCGCCGGGGGTACCGAAAGCCCGGCGTCGATGGGCAGGCCCTCCAGATCATAGGACAAGGCGCCGGCGAACAGGCGCCGGATCCGGAGCGCCATGTGCTCCACTTCCGGGATCGCATGGGTGTGGTCGTAAAAGAGGCTGGCCATGCCCTCCCTGGCACTGGCCCGATCAAAGCCGTGGCGGGTGCCGCGGGCGCGGCGCGCGACCAGCGCGCTCTTCAGCAGGCCCTGGGCATCGATGACCACGTCATAGGGCTCGTCCGCGAGCGAGGCTCCCAGGCGGGCCCAGTCCCCGTTGCGCCACGCGGTGAGCGGCGCCTTGCGCAGGCGGCGCAGCGGCACGGGAATGGCGCGGCGCACCGCCGGGTGCAGCTTCACCAGGGGGACGAAGGCCTCTTCCACCGCCCAATCCGCCACCAGGCCCGGAATGCGGCTGGCGGCATCGGTGAGGGCGGGAAAGGTGTGCACCACGTCCCCGAGGGAGGACAGCTTGACCACCAGGATCTTCATGGCCTCATGCCCGCACGCGAACGGCGGCGGCCATAACTTCGGCCGGGGTGATGGCCTCGAAGCAGGCAAGGGTGCCGAGCGGGCATTCCCGCTTAAAGCAGGGCCGGCAGGGCAAATCGTGCGAGACCACCAGGGCCTTCGGGGCGGTGGGGGGCGTCATCGTCTCGGAGCTGGAGCCGTAGAGGACCACCAGCGGCCGATCGAGCGCGCCGGCCACATGCATGAGGCCGGAATCGTTGGAGACCACCACGTCGGACGCCGCGAGAAGCGCCGCCGCCTCGATGAGGCTGGTACGGCCCGCCAGATCGTCCACGGGGACGCCGGCGACGCGGGCGATTTCTTCCGCGATGGGCGCATCCTTCGGCCCGCCGAACAGGCGCACGCGATAGCCGGCGGCGACCGCCGTGGCCGCCAGCCGGCCAAACTTTTCCGCCGGCCACCGTTTGGCCGGCCCATATTCGGCGCCGGGGCACAGCGCCATCACCGGCCCCTCCCCGGCCAAGGGAAAGCGGCCTTCCGCCGCCTCCCGCGCACCGTCGGGCAGAACGAGGCGCGGGCGGGGCGAGGTCATCTGGTCGCCGCGCGGGGCGCCCAGGGCCACGAAGCGGTCGATGGTCCGGGCGGTCTTGCGAGCGCTGTCGTCCCGCGCCTCGGTCAAAAGCAGACTGCGACCCTCGGCGGCATAGCCGATGCGCTCGGGAATGCGGGCGGCGAACGGCACGATGGCGGCCTTGAAGGCGCGCGGCAGGATGATGGCCGTGCCATATCCCTCTCCGCGCAACGCCTTGCCGGCGCGCCAGCGGGCCATGAGGCCCAGTTCGCCATGGCCGAGCCCCAGCGGAATGGTGCGCCGGACGCCTCGGATGAGACGCGCGATAGGCAAAGCGGCGGGGGGCGCGATGACGTCGATGGGCCGGCCGGGATCACGGGTCCGCAGGCTCTCGATCAGGCTCGCGGCCATCACCATGTCGCCGACCCAGGAGGGCCCGACCAGCAGGATGGGCGATACGGAACCGAATGCACGCATGGGGATCTCGACCGGGGCCGACCGGGCGCCGCCGTGGCGCGGGGGTGCTTCCGGCGAACCCTTCCTCGCCCTCTTGGCAAGGGGACGGCCCGCCGTCAAGGCACGGGCGTCATCGTTCGGGCACAGCCATGCACCAATGGCGGGACGCCGCACGGCGGGGGAGCTGGAGGAGGAAAGCGGCGGGACGACTGGGCCCGGCCGCGCAAAGCAGAAGGGGCACCGGCTGTGCGCCGATGCCCCTTGAAAACAGCGCCGAGAAGCGGCGGCGTCAGGCCGCCTTGGTGAAGGTCTTCTCAACCGTGGCCTTGATCGGCTCGGAGCTTTCCGTGGCGATCTTCTGGGCCAGAGTGGACAGCTCCTTGGCCTGGGCCTGGAGGCTCTCATACTGCTGGCGCAGATGGGTGGTGGACAGCTCGACCGCCTCGGCGGTGGACTTGGCACCCAGCACGGACGCGAAGAAGTCGAACGCCGAATTCACGTTGGTGCGCAGGATCTCGAGCGACTTCACATTGTATTCCGCAACGCCCTTGGTGGCGGTGGAATAGGTGCCCTCGAAGGCTTCAGTGGTCTGCTCGGCAGCCGTCTTGAACTTCTCGTAATTGCCGCGCGCCGCCACCACGCTCTTCTCAGCGAAGTCACGGAAGGGCGCGGGAACCTCGAACTTGCCGAAGGCGCCGCTGGCAGCGGCCATCTGGTCCTGGAACGCTTTGGTGAATTCGTTCATGGCTTCCTCGGTGCGGTAACAAATCCCTGACTGCGATCCGCTTGCCCTAACCCATCGGCTGGATGTGAAATCCAGAATAGGCGGAACCCGATCGTCAACCTCTATGGGATCATAGCGCACCAAGTGTGCGGCACAAAATGATTTTTGCGCCGCACAATCGATTTTATCGCACTTGCGGCAAACCCTGCCGCGCGGACCGACCTCAATAGGTCTGGTCAGAGCCGGGCGGCGTGGTCGCCTTTTGCGCGGCGTCCTTGGTGGCCTTCATGGCCGCGGCCTGGAATTCCTCGGCAGCGGTCTTGGCCTGCTGGGCGGCGGCGGTGCCGAGCGCCTGCACCCGCTCGGCGAGCGCGCGGGCATGCTCGTCCAGGGTGCGGGCGGTGGATTCGCCCAGCGAACGGGCATCATTGCCAAGCGAGGCCGCCTGCGACGCCACGGCCTCCACCTGCTTTTTCAGGAACTCCGCCTGGAGGGTGAACACTTCCTGTGGGCTCTTGGCCTGGACGAGCTTGCCCAGGAAGTCGAAGGAGGCGGAGACATTGGCCTCCACGAGGCCAAGCGTCTTCTGGCGCAGTTCCTTTACGCCGGTGCGCACCTCCTCCAGGCGGCCCTCTGATTCTCCGACCGCCGTCCGCGCGGTGTCGAAGAGCGTGTCGAAGGCCTGGCGCGCCTGGGCCACATTCTTTTCGGCAAGGGCCCGCAACTCGGGCGGCAGTTCGAGGTCGGGACCGAATTTCGCAGTCATCGTCGTCACTCCTCGGGCATGGGCGCGGCCAGCGGGGAACCGCCGCTCCGGCGCGATTTTAGTCATGCCACACGGGGGCGTCGCAATCAGAAAGATTGCTTGAGCGCCTGCAATTGCCGCCATGTTAAGAATTGCCTGTCACAACCTTAAGCTGGGATGCTGGAAAGATCCCGCTTCGCAAGGGGAAATGGCTTGAGGGGCACGGAACGTGCGATAGACGGAGTGATGAACGATCCTTTCGCCCGCATGTTGCAGATGAATGATCCGGTGTTCGCCCCCCTGCGCCGGGAGGATCTGCCGTCTTTTGTCGTGGCTGTGCCGGAAGGCGAAGTGGTCGCCGCCACACCGGCCTGTTCGCGCCTCGGTCTCGCCCCGGACGCCCCCCTCCCCGCCCCGGCCGCCGACGCCGCGCGCCGTATCGCCGCACAGGACGGCGAGACCACCCAGCAGGAGCGGATTTTTCTGCCCCTGGCGCCTGAGCCACAGCTATTCTCGTGCCGCGCGATTCTCACACCGGCCGGCCAGTTCGTGATGTTTGCAGACCCCCGGAGCCTCAGCACTTCTGCGGCCGGCGATGCGGCCGCGCACCCGGCCACGCCCAGCGCCGCGCCAGTTGCTGGGGAGCCAGCGGCCCGACCCGTGCGCTTCACCTGGGATGAGGATGCCGACGGGCGGTTGACACAGCTTTCGGACACCTTCCGCTCAGCCTTTCCGACCTCGCACTGGCAGGGCCAGGCCTTCACCGACCTCCTGGGGCGCCTCGGCTTTTCCGGAAGCGAGGCACTGTCCGCCGCAATGGCTGGCCGGACCAGCTTTTCCGACGTGACGCTGGAAGGAGCGGCGGGACGCATGCGGCTCGGTGGCGTGACGCTTTTCACGCCCGACCGCACCTGCGCCGGCATACGCGGTTTCGGCCAGTTGTGGCTTGCGCAGGCAAGGTCCGCAGCGCAGGTGCAGGCCCAGACGGCGCCGGCCGCCCTCGTGCCAGCCACACCGGCTCCGGTTGCGGCCGCTACGCCCGCGCCGGATGCGGCCCATTCGGACAATGTGGTCCCGCTGCGCGGCGGCAATCTCACCCCTCGGGAGCGCACCGCCTTCCACGAGATCGCCCGCACGCTTCACGACGCCATCGATTCCTGGCAGAAGACCGGCGAGACGCCGCCGCCGGAGGCCGACGACGCCCCCTCCCAGGCTCCCGAGGCGACCCATTCCGGCGAGGGCGAGGAGAGCGTTCTCGACCGTCTCCCGCTGGGTGTCGTGGTGCACCAGCAGGGGCAACTGGTCCGGGTCAATCGCACGCTCCTGACCTGGTGCGGCGATTCGGACATGGAGGCTTTCGAGGCGGCAGGCGGTCTTTCCCCGCGCCTGTCCCGCCCCGATGCGACGAAACCCTTGTCGCTGCGGACCATAGCCGGCGCGGACCTGCCGGTGGAGGTGCGTGTGGTGTCCGCCGCTTGGGGCGGACGACCGGCCCTCGTACATGTGGTGCGCCGGCTCGACGATGCGCCGTCCGGCGATGAGGCGCTGGACACCACCGCCCTGCAGCGGGCCCTTGACCTCATTCCCCTTGGCATCGTGCTTCTTGCGCGCTCCGGCGCCATTGAGGAGAGTAACGAGACGCTGGTCCGCTATGCCGGCTTTGGACGGGCGGACCTGCGTGGCGAGCCGTTCACCACTTTGTTTGCGCCGCACAGCCGGGGCCGGGCGGTGATGCTCCTGGATGAAGCGGCGCTGCACGCCCCCTCCCTGCCCTGCACCGCCACCTTGACGGTACGCGGGCGCAAGGGCGCGGACGTGGAAATGGTCGCAACGCTTGCCAGCGTGGAAAATGACGCGCAGCGCTATTGCCTCGTCCTGCGCCCCGCCGGGGAAACGGAAATGGCCACGCCGCCGTTCGCGGCCGAGCCGCTCCCTCGCGGGAGCCGCGCCGACGCGCTTGAGGCACCGCAGGCCCGGGCGGCGGTGGACGCGCTGGCTCGGCGCATGTCCCATGCGATCCGCACGCCCTTGACCTCCATTCTCGGCTTCGTGGACGCGGTGCGCTCGTCCACCTTCGGCCCCGTGGGCAATGCCCGCTATTCCAAGCATGCCGAAGCCGCGCAGATGGCCGGGCAGCATCTCCTCGCTCTGCTGGAGGATGTGGAGCATCTCTTTCCACCCGCTCCGGTGACGGAACCGGAGCGGTCCGACCTCGTCGCGGTGATGGGCGCCGCACTCACTCACCTGGACGAGGTGACCAAGCGCCGCCGCATTCTGCTGCGCCGCGACGGGCCGGACGACCTCACCTGCACCGCGCGCAAGGCGCCGCTTGAGCATGTGGTGCGCCTTCTCCTCGAAGAGGCGCTGCGCGCCACGCCAGTGGGCGGCCAGGTGATGGTCTCGCTGCGCCGGGAGGGCGATCAGGCGCTCCTGAGGGTGCGCGACGCCGGTGCCCCCCTCTCCGAAGCCGAGATCGCGCAGGCCCTCGATGCCCTCTCCGCGGCCCCGGTGAGCGACCGTTTCAGCGCTGCCGGCCGGCCGTTCCGCTTAGCGCGGCTGTCCGCCCTGGTGCGAGCGGAAGGCGGCACCCTTTCCCTCCAGCGCGGCACCGGGGGCGGGCTCTTGGTGGAACTGTCCTTCCCCGCCTGAGTCGGCACGCCTACCCCCTCACGCACAGGATGCGCTGCGCCGGGCTGCGCCCCTTTTTCTGGGGGCGGCACCGACGAAGGCAAACGCGCGCCAGCCGACCGGCTGCACGCCAGGCTGTCTCGGCTCTACGTATTCCTACGAAGGCTGCAGCGTAGAATAATTAGAATGTAGCGTTTCCAGGCTCGAAAAGCCTCCGTTTCATCCCCATGTGGCAGGGCGTACCATTGACGATGCGCGGCCAGTTCTGCGTAAATAAGCCTCGAAGATGGTGTTTAGAATGCATCTAAACATCGGTGAGCCCGGAATGCGATGATCGTCTGTTCATGCAACGTATTCTCCGATCATCAGGTGAGGGATGCACTCGCCTCGACCGAAGGCGTGCGTTCGCCGGGAGAGGTTTATCGTTGCCTGGGCTGCGCTCCCCAATGCGGACGCTGCGCCCGCACCATCCGGGCGATCCTGGACCAGGTCCAGGGCTCGTGCGCAGCGTGCCCTGTGGAATGCCCGGCGGCCAACCTGTCGACCCGTATGCTCGCAGCCGAGTGAGGGGCACTCTCAATCGGACTGAACCGGCATATTGATTTTACATTAGAATTCCTCTAACTCTGTTTCCAGACAAGCTGGGCCGTTGAGGCCTGCCATAGGAGTCGGCGATCATGAAGGGTGATGCGAAGGTCATCGAATATCTCAATCGGGGCCTGCGTTCCGAGCTGACCGCGATCAACCAGTACTGGCTGCACTACCGCATGCTCGACAATTGGGGCTACAAGGCGCTGGCCAAGAAGTGGCGCGCCGAGTCCATCGAGGAGATGGTGCACGCCGACAAATTCGTGGATCGCATCCTGTTCCTGGACGGCTTCCCGAACATGCAGGTGCTGGACCCGCTGCGGATCGGCCAGGACATCAAGGAGATCCTGGAAGCCGACCTCGCCGCCGAGGAAGGTGCCCGCGCTCTCTACCAGGAGGCCGCCGCCTATTGCCAGACGGTCAAGGACTTCCCGAGCCGCGACCTGTTCGAGGAACTGATGACGGATGAGGAAGGCCATATCGACTTCCTCGAGACCCAGCTCGATCTGGTGGCTAAGCTCGGCGTGCAGCTCTACGCCCAGCACCATATCGGCGAGCTCGAAGAGGATTGATCCTTCAGCGTTTCTTACGCCGGAGGACAGGACCTGACTGCAAGGGCCCGAACCGAAAGGTTCGGGCCTTTGTCGTTTACGACAACGACACCCACCCGATTGGCTTTCGCCATCCGGCGCGTCGCTCATGTGCTCCGTCCGCAAGACAATGCGCGCGCAAGCCATCGGAAGCGGCTGCAGGACCTGCCCGCGAGGAAACCCGGTGATGCCTCGGGTCTTGCCCAGAGCAAGAGACCCACGCCCCCGAATAGACGCGGCAAGAAAATGAAACATTCAGATGGTAATTATCTTGATTATTTCTTATTATTTCAATGATTTCCCGGTGTCACCCCTATAGTTTACGCCTCGTCCGGCTCAGCAAACGATGTTCGTGCAAACGAGCGCGGCCGGATGCGCTGGATGGAAACTATACACTCGTCTCGTCGTGCCCTTCGTCGCTCCTACGCGCGCCAACAACTGGAGAATGCACGCTTCATCTAGGATGAGGTGTGCCGCGATATCTGGATCGACAGGAAACGACGCAACAACGCCAATGGTGACCCATGTCGATTGAGACGTTCTCTGAACATGTGCGCGGCATCAAGCTGGGCACCGATGAATTCGACGCCTTCCTCAAGGCCACCGAAAGCAAGGAGGCGCTGCGCACCTATGCCCATGGCGTCGGAAGCGACCTGAGCACGGAAGAGGAAGACGAGATCCTGGCCATGCGGTCGGCCATCTTTGCCGCCGGACGGGATCAGGGGGGAGAGATGTCGCTGTCCGACGCGGCCCTGGATGGCGTCGCGGGCGGCCTGAACATCTCGGCCATCGGCGCACTGGTCGGCGGGGGAATCGGGGCGATTGGCGGGCTCGTTGCCACAACCGTGGCCGCTCCCATCGCTGTGGGGCTCGCCGTCGGCGCCATCGTCGTCGGCGGAACCACGGGTGTCGGCGCTGCCATCGGCACCGGCGTCGGCGCCATCGTCGACGCGCTCAAATGAAGCGAGGCTCGGATCGTGCCGGGTGCGCGCGGAAAGGAGCGGAGATCCGCAACCGGTTTCCGCGCGCATGGAATTACAGGGAGCACTCCTATGACAGTTCAAGCCTTCACTGACTTTGCCAACGGCCTCGACTTCAAGTCGCCGGAATTCCTGGACCTCGCCCGCAGCGTCTCCAGTCCGGCAGACCTTGCCGCCTATGCGGGGCGGCAGGGCTTCGCGCTGACCGAGGATGAGGCGGACGCCTTGATCGACGGAGCCAAGCGGGAGCTGGACGCGAAGGGCATCGCGCCGCTCTCGGGGGATGACCTCGAAAACGTTGTGGGCGGGGTATCCTGGCAAGCGATTGTCGGCGGAGGAGCCGCGGCCATCGGCGGCATCGCCGCCGCCTGCGTCGCCCTTCCCGCCATGGCGACCGGGGCCACCGTCGGTTTCGTGGCGGGCATGATCGGCGGCAGCACGGTCATTTCGGGCGGCCTCGGCTCTATGGCGGGTGCAGTGGTCGACCTCATCAAGGGAGATTGATGGGACGGACGCGGGAGGGGCGCCGCCCCTCCCACCCGCCTCACGCGCGCACAACAGGGTTTAGAGTTTCTCTAAGATATTGAGCATCTTCGTATTTTGTTTGACGCAAGGTGCCGAGGCGGGTTAGCCGATCCTCTCATGCACAGTCCCGCAAACTTTAGAAACATGCGGGCAGCGGAGGACCTTATGCTGAAGCCGATCCTGCTGCGCACTGTTCTTGCCGCAAGTGTCTCCGCGATTGCCTTTTCGGCATCTTCCTCTGCGGAAGAGGTGGTGAATGTCTACACTACCCGCGAGCCGGCCCTTGCCGCTCCGCTGTTCGAGGCCTTCACCAAGGAAACCGGCATCAAGGTCAACAGCGTCTTCGTGAAGGACGGCCTCGCCGAGCGTGTGAAGGCGGAAGGCGCCGCCTCCCCGGCCGATGTGCTGATCACGGTGGACGTGGGCAATCTGCTCGACGTGGTGGATGCGGGCGTGACTCAGCCGGTCACCACGCCGGCTTTGACCGCTGCCGTCCCCGCCAATCTGCGCGATCCCCAAGGCAATTGGTATGCCCTCTCCATGCGCGCCCGGCTGGTCTACGAGACCAAGGAAGAGCCCAAGCTCGTGAATTTCCACTATGAAGACTTGGCCGACCCCAAGTGGAAGGGCAAGATCTGCATTCGCTCCGGCCAGCATCCCTACAATGTGGCGCTGACCGCGGCCTATATCGTCCATCACGGCGAAGAGAAGACCGAGGCGTGGCTCAAGGGCCTGAAGGCCAATCTGGCCCGCAAGGCCACCGGCGGCGACCGTGAGGGCGCGCGCGATATCCTGGGTGGCATTTGCGATCTCGCAGTGGGCAATTCCTATTATGTGGCGCTCATGCGCTCGGGCAAGGGCGGCGCGGACCAGAAGAAGTGGGGCGACGCCATCACCGTGGTGATGCCAACCTTCGAAGGCGGCGGCACCCATGTGAACGTGTCCGGCGCGGCCGTGGCCAAGAATTCTCCCAACAAGGCCAATGCGGTGAAGCTGCTGGAGTTTGCGGTGTCCCCGCAGATGCAGGCGCTCTATGCCAAGCAGAACTACGAATATCCCGTGCGCCAGGGCGCCGAGCTTGATCCGCTCATTGCCGACCTCGGCCCGCTGAAGGTGGACCCCATCTCCCTGGTTGAGATCGCCAAGGCGCGCAAGAAGGCCAGCGAACTTATCGACAAGGTGGGCTTCGACGGCTGACCCTTCGGCCCGCGTGACCACCACGGCCGCATCCGGCCCCCGCCGGTTCTCCATGTCCCACCCCTCGCGACCCAATGGGCTCGTACTGGCGGCGGGACTGGTGGCGGCCGTGGTTTGCCTCCCCATCGCGGCGCTTGCCGCCATTGCTGCGCAAGGCTCCGGGGACCTGTGGCCCCATTTGATGGAGCATGTGCTGCCGGAGGCGCTTCTCCAGACCGGCATTTTGCTCATCGGCGTAGGGACCCTCACGGTGATCGTGGCCGTGCCCTGCGCCTGGCTGGTCTCCACCTGCGATTTTCCCGGACGGCGCGTCTTTGACTGGGCCCTGCTCCTGCCCCTGGCGGTGCCCGGCTATATCGTCGCCTATTCCTATCTGGACATTCTTCACCCTTTAGGTCCGGTTCAGGGTGCAATCCGTTGGATCTTGGGCATTTCCAGCCCGCGCGGCCTGCGCCTGCCAGACCTACGGTCGGCGGGCGGCTGCGTTTTCGTCCTGTCCTGCGTGCTCTATCCCTATGTCTACCTGTCCGCCCGCGCCAGCTTCATGGTGCAGTCGGCGGCGGTGCTGGAGGTGGCACGCACCCTGGGGGCCGGCCCCTGGCGCACCATGGTGCGTATTGCGCTGCCCCTCGCGCGCCCCGCCATCGTCGCCGGCATGACCCTGGCTCTGCTTGAGGTGCTCGGGGATATCGGCGCTTCCGAATTCCTCGGCATGCGCACCCTGACGGTTTCCATTTATGCCACCTGGGTCAACCGCTCCAATCTGCCGGGCGCAGCGCAGATCGCACTGGTGATGCTGGGGGTGGTGCTGGCGCTGATCGCCGCCGAACGGGCGGCCCGCAAGGGCGCGCGCTATGTGGGAACGGGATCGGCGCGCGGGCGGCCGGCGCTTCGGCTCACGGGGCTTCGGGCCGCGGGCGCCATCCTGGCGTGCACCCTTCCGCTGACGCTCGGGTTCCTGGTCCCGGTGCTTCACCTGGCCGTGGCGGTGACCCATCGCATCGGGGCCGTCGGCATTCCCCCGACCTTGTGGGCGGAGGCGCGCAACAGCGCCCTGCTGGCGGGGGGCGGAACGCTGCTTGCGTTGGTGCTCGGCGCCGTGGTGGCGGTGGCTTTGCGTCTTGCGCGCGGACCGGTGGTGCCGGCCCTGGCGCGACTTGCCTCCACCGGCTACGCCATTCCCGGAACGGTGCTGGCCATCGGCCTGCTCACCCCCCTCGCCGGCTTCGACAATCTCGTCAACGGGCTGATGCTCCAGATGACGGGCAGCGGGACGGGCCTCATCCTGTCGGGCTCGGGGGCGGCGCTGGTGATCGCCTATGCCATCCGCTTCCTGTCCATCCCCATTGGCGGCCTTGAGGCCGGCTATGCCAAGATGTCCCTGCACCTGGACATGGCGGCCCGCAGCCTCGGCTCCACCCGCGCCCGCGTGGTGGAACGCATCCATGTGCCCTTGCTGCGGCCGGCGGCCGCCACGGCAGCCTTGATCGTGTTCGTGGACGGCATGAAGGAATTGCCGGCGACACTGCTTCTGCGCCCCCTCGGCGTTGAGACGCTGGCCACCCATATCTATGGGGAGGCAGCCCGGGGGACCTATGAGGACGGCGCGCTCGCCGCCTTGGCCATCATCCTGGTTGGCCTCGGCCCGGTGATCCTCCTCGCCCGCCTCTCCCGGCGCGCGCAGGAGGGTGAGGCTTCTCTGCAACAACCCAGTGGCAGCGTGTGACGCACAGCGGTTCCAAGGCCGGCCAGCCTTGAAACCGACACAGACCGCCTGGAAAGTTTGTGCAACATGGGAAACCACTCAGGCAAACGGGGGCGAGTCGTTGGCTGAGCGTGGTCCCGCCTGACCGAAGACCGGAAGATCTGGTGGTGACATTCCAAGACACGGCTCGCCGTGCCCTGGCCATTTCGGCCATGGCGATCGGTGGCCTCGCGCTCGCACTGCTCGCCGCCATGGCCTTCGTGCCCATGCTGGTGTCCAAGAGCGACCTGCGCCGCTTGTCGACCGACGCCATCATGCAGGCGACGGGGCAGATGGCGTCGCTCGACGGCGAGGCCGAGTTCAAGCTCTTTCCCCTCCCCCAGGTGCATCTCACCCGGGTGGTTTTTCCCTTGCCCGGCGGCGGCACGCTCGATGCCGAAGGCGCCGTGGCCAATCTCAAGCTGATGCCCCTTCTGGTCGGCCGGATAGAAGTGGCAGACGTCGCCCTGGAGCGGCCGACGCTGATCGTGACCTCGACCGCCTCGGCCCCGCCAGTGGCGGTAGCGGCCCTGGTTGTGTCCCGCGACGCACCGGAACTGCGGCTGGTGAAGGGCACGGTGGTGCTTCGCGCGCGGGATGGCCTCACACGCGAACTCATTAACGGCATTGATGCGCGCCTGGTGCGTACGTCCGGCGGCGCAGGCGCCTCCCTCTCCGCCGTGTTCACGTGGCGGGACGTGGAGTGCGAGGCGCGGATCTCCATCGCCAATGTGTTGGATTTCCTGACCGGAAAAACCACCGAGACCCGCGTCGAACTGGCGACCGGCGGATCGTGGATGCGCTTCCGTGGCACCGCCTCTGGCGGGCGCAAGCCGGGCGCCAATGGCGACGTGTCCGGCGAGACCCCGTCCTTGCGGGGCCTTCTGACCTGGATCGGACTTGACCCGCCCACGGCTGGCGGGCTCAAGCAGTTCGCCTTCTCCGGCAAGGTACAGGCGAGCGAGGATGCCGCCGCCTTCACCGCCCTGACGCTGAAGCTGGACGGCAACCAGAGCGAAGGCGCGCTCAGCGCCAAGCTAGACGCGGGACGGCCCATGATCCAGGGCACCTTCGCCTCCGACCGGCTGGACGTGACGCCCTATGGGCGCATGATGCTCTCCGACGCCGCGACCAATGTGTGGGACCGTACGCCCCTCGACCTGAAGCGCCTGTCCCGCCTCGACCTCGACCTGCGCTTCTCGGCGGCGTCCGTGACGGCGGACGAGAGCACCTTCGAGCGTGTGGCCACCAGCGCCATGGTGCGCTCGGGTCGCCTGACCGTCGCGGTGGGCACCGCCCATGCCTGGGGCGGAGATGTGCGGGCCTCGCTTTCCGTGGGGCCTGCACCCGACGGCCAGGGCGCCACGGTGCGTGTCGAAGCCGAAGGCAACAAGGTGGCGCTCCTTCCCGCCCTCGACGACCTGATGGGCGTGCGCCGCCTGGACGGGACGGGCGACCTGGAGGTGCAACTCGAAGGCTCCGGCAGCAGCATCCTCGATATCGCACAGTCTCTTACTGGCCATATCGAACTGACCGGCACCGACGGGGCCGTGCTCGGGATCGACGTGGCGCAGGTGCTCAACCGCATCGAGCGCCGCCCGCTTTCGGGCGGTGGCGATCTCAGGGGCGGGAAGACCGCCTATGACACCTTGGCTGCCAAGGTGCAGCTCGACCGGGGCACCGCCACCATCGAAGAGGCAAGCGTGCGCGGCAAGCAGGTCAGTCTTTCGCTCTCCGGCAATGTCTCGGTGGCGCGGCGCGAGATCGACTTGAAGGGGGAGGCCATCCTTCTCTCGCCCCCGCCCGCGGCAGGGACGGATCGGCCGAAGCCCGACTTCGACCTGCCCTTCATGGTGCAAGGCCCCTGGAGCGGTGCCTTCGTGGTGCTTGATCCGCAGATCCTCATCCGCCGCTCAGGCGCCGCCCAGCCCTTGCTGGAGGCGGTGCGGAACCGCAGCAATGGCGAGGCTGCGGTGCGCTCGGTGATCGAGCAATTGGCCAAGCCCTCGGCTTTGCCCCCGGTTCCGGCCAAGGCCGCAGGCAACTGACGACGCCCCCTCAGCCGCGTTCGCGCAGGCCCCGCCCTTTTGAATCGATGGTTTAGGATCAGATCACACCCAGAGAGGGTGTGCCGATTTTCATATTTTTATACAACGACTTATCAAGAGTTCCTGACTCAGAACACGAATCTCGCACGTGACCCTTCACTGGAGAATCAAGCGCTCACTGCGCCGGCTGCGACTGGCGGGCGCGCCCTGACGGCGGACCCGCCAAATCCGGCAGGGGATCGGTGGCAAGCCGGGCGAACAGGAAGTGGTCCTCCCAGTTCCCATTGATGCACAGATATTGCCGGGCATACCCCTCGCGGACAAAGCCGAGCCGCTCCAAGAGGTGGATGGAGGCCAGATTGTTGGTCATGCACGCCGCCTCGATCCGCCGCAGACGGAGCGCCTCATAGGCCACCGGCAGCACCGCGCTCACCGCGGCGCGCATATAGCCCTTGCCGGCATAGGGCTCCCCCATCCAATAGCCGAGGCTCGCCGCCTGACACACGCCGCGGCGGACGTTGGACAGGGTCAGTCCCCCGAGCAGCACATGGTCCCGCTCGTGGAAGATGAACAGCGGATAGGCCTCGTCCGACATCATATCCCGGGCATAGCGCCTCAGGCGGTGGCGGAAAGCGGTGCGGGTCAGATCGTCCGCCGGCCAGACGGGCTCCCAAGGGGTCAGGAAGGATCGGCTCTCCTCCCTCAGATCACGCCAAGCGGGATAGTCCTGCATCTGCGGCACCCGCAGATAGACCCCGCGACCGGGGATCACGGGAAGCACTTCATTGCCGAAGACGGTCCTCAGGAACCACATGAACGGGACTCGTGGCAGCGACTTGGGATAAGGCACCTGCCGCCCGCGTCCGCAAGGACGCCACCGGCACGGCCCTCCGGCGACAGGAACACAGGATCCCGCGCCGGCTACACTCTCAGACGTTCCACCACGCGGGCGGCCGGTTCAAGCCCCGCGCCGGGACCAATCGCCGCGAGGGTCGGCCGGCCCGCCGCGACCAGGTCGCGCGCCGCCTGGCGAACGCCCTCGACCGTGACCGCCTCCACCTTGGCCACGATCTCCTCCAGCGGGATGACCCGGTCGAAGCCGAGGATCTGGCGGGCCAGCTGCTCGGCCCGCGCACCGGAGCTTTCCAGCGCGGCGAGCAGCCCCACCTTCATCTGCGCCTTGGCGCGGGCGACCTCCGTCTCCGTGACGGTCTCGCCGGCGGCGATGATCTGGTCGATGACGACGCTGGTCAGTTCGCCCACGTCCCCCACGTCCGTGCCCGCATAGACGCCGAACAGGCCGGTGTCGGCATAGGACCAGTGGAAGGCATAGATGGAATAGCACAGACCCCGCTCCTCGCGGACCTCCTGGAAGAGACGCGAGGACATGCCGCCGCCCAGCACATTGGTGAGCACCTGCAGGGCGTGATAGCCGGGATCCTTGTAGGTCCGCCCTTCCAGGCCCAGCACCACATGCACCTGTTCCAGGTCGCGCGGGGTGAGCAAGGTGCCGCCGCCATAGCGGGCATCGGGCGTGACCGGCTTCTGGGCGGACGCAACGGACTTCAGCCGCTGCGCCGCCTCTTCCACCAGATGGTCGTGATCCACCGCGCCGGCGGCCGAGACAACCATCCGCGGCCCGCGATAGGTACGCGTCAGATAGGCGCCGAGCGCCTGCGGATCGAACGAGCGCACCGTATCCGGCGTGCCCAGGATGGAACGACCCACCGCCTGGGCCGGAAAGGCAGTCTCCTGGAACAGGTCGAACACCAGGTCGTCGGGCGTGTCCTGGACCGCGCCGATCTCTTGGACGATGACATTCTTCTCCCGCGCCAGTTCGTCAGGGGCGAAGGCCGGCTCGGTGAGGATGTCGGACAGGATATCGAGGCCGAGCCCCACATCCTCGCCCAGCACCCGCACATTGTAGGAGGTCTGCTCCACCGAGGTGGCGGCATTGATGTCGCCGCCCACCTGCTCGATCTCCTCCGCGATGCGGCGGGCGGAGCGGCGGCGGGTGCCCTTGAAGGCCATGTGCTCCAGGAGGTGGGAGATTCCGTGCTCGCCCTCCTCCTCGTCGCGCGCGCCCGCGCCCACCCAGATGCCGAGCGAGGCCGTGCCCAGATGGGGCATGGCGTCGGAAATGACGGTGATGCCGTTCTCCAGCGTGGTGCGCTTCAAGCTCATGCGTGCGCCCCCGCCGAGATGCGGGCATGGGTGGTGATGAAGGCTTCGATGGCGCCGATGTCGTTGGGCAGCACGGTGGTGCGCTCCTTGCGCGTCATCAGGTCCGCCATATGGGGCGGCAAAGCCGGGCGCTTGCCGGTGGCGGCTTCCACCGCGTCCGGGAACTTGGCCGGATGGGCAGTGGAGAGCACCACCTGCGGCACGCGCGCCGCATGCTCCACCTTGCCCGCCACCGCCATGGCGACCGCCGTGTGCGGATCGAGAACGTAGCCGGTGTCCTGATAGACCTTGCGGATGGTGGCTGCCGTCTCCGGCTCATCGGCTCGGTCGGCAGAGAAGTCGGCGGCGATGGCCTCCAGCGCCGGGCGCGGCAGGGTGAAGCTGCCGGACTGGCTGAGCTGGGCCATCAGCGTGCGCACGCTGGCCGCGTCCCGGTCCACCGCCTCGAAGATCAGCCGCTCGAAATTGGACGAGACCTGGATGTCCATGGACGGCGAGGTGGAGGGCTGCACCCCCTTCACCTCATAGCGCCCGGTTTCCAGGGTGCGGGCGAGGATGTCGTTCACATTGGTGGCGATGGTCAGATCGCGCACCGGCAGGCCCATGCGCTTGGCCACCCAGCCGGCGAGGATGTCGCCGAAATTGCCGGTGGGCACCACGAAGGAGACATCCCGATGGGGGGCGCCCAGCGCCGAGGCGGCATAGAAATAATAGACCACCTGGGCGACGATGCGGGCCCAGTTGATGGAATTGACCCCCGCCAGCGCCATCCGGTCGCGGAAGGCGTGGTGGTTGAACATGGCCTTCACATGGGCCTGGCAATCGTCGAACGTGCCTTCCACCGCGATGGCATGCACATTGGCCCCGCCCACCGTGGTCATCTGGCGCCGCTGCACCTCGGACACGCGCTTGTGCGGATAGAGGATGAAGACGTCGACCGCGTCCGAATGCCGGAACGCCTCGATGGCGGCGCTGCCGGTGTCGCCCGAGGTGGCGCCCACAATGGTGGCCCGTCCGCCCCGCTGGGCGAGCACATGGTCCATCATGCGCGCCAGCAATTGCATGGCCACGTCCTTGAACGCCAAGGTCGGGCCGTGGAACAGCTCCAGGATGAAGCGGTTGGGCGCGATCTGGACCAGAGGCGTTGTGGCGGTGTGGCGGAAGGTGCGGTAGGCGTCGGTGATCATCACATCGAGCGCGGCGGAGGGAATGGCCCCATCCACGAACGGAGTGATGACCCGGCGCGCCACGTCCGCATAGGACTTGCCGGCCAGCGCCGCGATCTCGTCCGGTTTCAGCGTCGGCCAGTCCTGCGGCACATAAAGTCCACCATCGCGCGCAAGCCCGGCGAGCAGGGCGTCGGCGAATGACAAAGGCGGCGCCTCGCCGCGGGTGGAGACGTAAAGCAAGACCTCGAACTCCGAACGATGCACGAAGACCAACGCGCGAAGGCGCGTCGCGAGCCTGCGGCAAACTAGACAAGTTGGGGCGTGGGGGAAAGCGGCGGCTTACTCGCCGAACACGGACCAGCGCATGGCCTTGGCCAATTCTTCCAGCGCCTGGGTGCCCAGCACCGAATTGCCCTGCGGGTCGAGGCCCGGCGACCACACACAGATGGACGCCTTGTTGGGCGCCACCAGCAGAATGCCGCCCCCCACCCCGCTCTTGCCGGGCAAGCCGACGCGGAAGGCGAAGTCGCCCGAGCCGTCATAATGGCCGCAGGTCAGCATCAGCGCATTGATACGCCGCGCCCGCTCGGCGGAAATGACGCGGATGCCCGAGCCCGGCAGGCGGCCGGAAAAGGCGAGATAGCGTCCCGCCATGGCCATCTGTCGGCAGGACATAGCGATGGAGCAATGATGGAAATAAACGCCCAGCGCATGGTCCACCGGGTTTTCCAGCACCCCGAAGGCCCGCATGTAATTGGCGAGCGCGGTGTTGAGGAATCCGGTCTGCTTCTCCGAGCGCGCCACATGCTGGTCCATGGCGATGCTGTCGTCCTCGGACACGAAGCGGATGAAGCGAAGGATCTCGCCCAACACCTCGCGCGGCTGGTGGCCGGCCAGCAGCACGTCGGTGACCGCAATGGCACCGGCATTGATGAAGGGATTGCGGGGCTTGCCCTTCTCATATTCCAGCTGGACGATGGAGTTGAACGGATGGCCCGACGGCTCCCGCCCCACCTTGTTCCAGAGCGCATCGCCCACCTTGCCCAGCGCCAAGGTCAGGGTGAAGACCTTGGAGATGGACTGAATGGAGAAATGGGTGTCGGCATCCCCGCCCACATGCATCTCGCCTTCCGCCGTCACCACCGCGATGCCGAACTGGTCGGGTGAGACCTTGGCCAGCTCGGGAATATAGCTCGCCACCTTGCCGCGCTCCTTGCGGAGCGACATGCGGGCGGCGATGTCTTGGACGACGGTTCCGATGTCGGGCAAAGCGGTCCTCGGGAAGTTTTGGCTGACACCTGGATCATAGCCGGATTAAAGCCCCGCACGAGCCTATTGGCGCAGCACTGATCCGCCCGCCTTGCATATGCGTTAATCGCCCACCGCGACTGCGCCCCCGCCGGTCCCGGCCCGCGAGGTGTCATGACGTCTCCCGCTTTGCACTGGTTCCGCACGGATCTCCGTCTCTCCGACAACCCCGCCTTGGCCGAGGCCGCCCGCGCGGGGCGGCCGGTGGTGGGGCTGTTCGTGCTGGACGAGGAAAGCGCCGGCCTTCGACCGCTGGGCGGTGCCGCCCGCTGGTGGCTCGCCCAATCGCTGCGGGCGCTGGCGGCGGACCTTTCCGCCCGCGGGGTTCCCCTGGTGCTGCGCCGAGGGCGGGCGGGCGAAGTGGTGCCGGCGGTGATGGCGGAGCTGAAAGCCGAGGCGCTGACCTTCAATGCCCGTCCCGGCGCGGCCGAGCACGCCATCGACACCCAAGTTGCCGAGGCGGTTCGATCCCTTGGGGCCGAGGTGAAGGTCTTCAACGGGCACTTGCTGCATCCGCCGGGGACGGTGTCCACCCAGGCCGGGACCTTGCCGCGCACCTTCTCTTCCTTTCAGCGGGCCGCCTTGAAGGAGCGGCGGCTGCGGGCGCCCCTGCCCGTTCCCGAGCCCCTCACCGGATGGTCCGGCGAGATCAAGGGCGATTCCCTCGACACCTGGGGCCTGGAGCCCACATCGCCCGACTGGACCGCCGGACTGCGCGCCACCTGGACCTGCGGGGAGGCGGCGGCGCAAGTGCGCTTGGACGCCTTCGTCTCAAACGGGCTGAAAGGCTATGCGGAAGGCCGCGACGTGCCCTCGGCGGAGCATGTCTCCCGCCTCTCGCCAGCTCTGCGCTTCGGGGAAATCTCGCCCCGCCAGGTCCGTGCAGTGGCGCGCCACGCGGCGGAGGTGGGGGCGGTGTCTGAGCGGGATGCCGCCAAGTTCGAATCGGAACTCTATTGGCGCGAATTCGCCCATCATTTGCTCGCCGCCGAGCCGGACATGGCCCGCCGCAACCTCCAGAGCGCCTTCGACGACTTTCCCTGGCGCGATGCCCCCTCGGACCTTTCCGCCTGGCAAAAGGGGCTGACCGGCTATCCCATCGTGGACGCCGGCATGCGCCAGCTCTGGCAGACGGGCTGGATGCATAATCGGGTGCGCATGGTGGTGGCCTCCTTCCTGTCCAAGCACCTGCTCATCGACTGGCGGCACGGCGAAGACTGGTTCTGGGACACGCTGGTGGATGCCTGCCCCGCCAACAATCCCGCCAGCTGGCAATGGGTGGCGGGTTCGGGCGTCGATGCCGCGCCCTATTTCCGGATCTTCAACCCGGTGCTCCAGGGCGAGAAGTTCGACCCCGACGGCACCTATGTGCGCACCTATGTGCCCGAGCTTTCCCGGATGCCGGCAACGCTCATCCACAAGCCTTGGATGGCGGATCGCACCACCCTGGAGCGGGCCGGGGTGAAGCTGGGCGGCACCTATCCCCGCCCCCTGGTGGATCATGCCGCTGCCCGCGACCGGGCCTTGGCCGCATTCGAGCAGGTGAAGCGCGGAGCGGCGTGAAATCACAGCGACGTTACGTCCTTAATGATCGACATCCCGGCAAGCGCGGAGGATTACATCTTTCTTCACGCGCTCCGGACGGGTAATGAGCAGGAACGGCACTTGCCCACCGCGACACCGCAGGTCGGCGCGGCACTGGCGGTGCGTCCGTCGCGCGAGAGGTTGGTGCCATGACGATTCGCAACGGGCTGGTGGACTCCATCGGCAACACCCCCCTGATCCGCCTCAAGCGCGCCTCCGAGGAGACCGGGTGCGAGATCCTCGGCAAGGCGGAATTCCTCAATCCCGGCCAATCGGTGAAGGACCGCGCGGCGTTGGGCATCATCCGCGACGCCATCGCCAAGGGCACGCTGGAGCCCGGCGGCGTCATCGTGGAAGGAACCGCCGGCAATACGGGCATCGGCCTTGCCCTGGTGGCGGCGCCCTTCGGCTTCAAGACGGTCATCGTCATCCCCGAGACCCAGTCCCAGGAAAAGAAGGACATGCTGAAGCTCGCCGGCGCCACGCTGGTGGAGGTGCCGGCCGTCCCCTATTCCAACCCCAACAATTACGTGAAGGTCTCTGGCCGTCTGGCTGAAGCGCTGGCCAAGACCGAGCCCCACGGCGCCATCTGGGCCAACCAGTTCGACAATGTGGCCAACCGGCAGGCCCATATCGCGACGACCGGCCCGGAAATCTGGGAGCAGACCAGCGGCAAGGTGGACGGCTTTGTCTGCGCGGTCGGCACGGGCGGGACCTTTGCCGGCATCGGCATGGCGCTCAAGGCGCGCAGCAAGGACGTTAAGATCGCCCTCGCCGACCCCATGGGAGCCGCGCTTTATTCCTATTATACGACGGGCCAGTTGAAGTCGGAGGGTTCCTCCATCACGGAAGGAATCGGCCAGGGCCGCATCACCGCCAACCTCGAAGGCGCGCCCTTGGATTTCGCCTACCAGATCCCCGACGAGGAGGCGGTCCCCATCGTGTTCGACCTCCTGGAACACGAGGGTCTGTGCCTGGGTGGGTCGTCGGGCATCAACGTGGCCGGAGCCATCCGCCTCGCGCGGGAACTGGGGCCGGGGCATACCATCGTCACCATTCTCTGTGACTACGGCACGCGCTATCAATCGAAGCTGTTCAACCCGGACTTCCTGCGGTCCAAGTCCCTGCCGGTTCCCGGATGGCTGGAGCGCAAGGCCAAGGTTCCCAACGTCCTCGTCTGAAGGACGCGTCCAAACGCCCGATTGAGAAGGCCCAGCATGTCGATCTTCGTCACCACCGAATGGCTCGCGGACAATCTGAACGCCCCCGATCTCGTCATCGTCGATGCATCCTGGTACCTGCCCAATGCGCAGCGCGACGGCAAGGCCGAGTTCCTGGAGCGTCACATTCCCGGCGCCGTCTTCTTCGACCTGGATGGCATCTCCGACCACAGCACCGATCTGCCCCACATGCTGCCGGAGCCGCGCGACTTCGCGACCGCTGTCGGCGCGCTCGGCATCGGCGATGGCGTGCGGATCGTCGTGTATGACACCGTGGGCCTGTTCTCGGCGCCGCGCGTGTGGTGGACCTTCCGGGCCTTCGGCGCGCAGGATGTGAAGATCCTGGAAGGCGGCCTCACCAAGTGGATCGCCGAGGACCGCCCGCTGGATCAGGGCGCCGCAACCCGCAAGCCGGCGGTCTTCACCTCCCGCCTCGACCGCTCCGTGGTGGCCGACATTGCCCATATCGAGAAGGCCATCGGCACGCCGACCCAAATCCTCGATGCCCGCGCCGCCGGCCGCTTCACCGGTGAGGCCCCCGAGCCCCGGCCGAACCTGCCTTCGGGCCACATCCCCGGGAGCTTGAACCTGCCCTCCTCGAACCTGGTACAGGACGGCAAGCTCGTGCCGCCGGATGTGGTGCGCCAGGAATTGGAGGCGGCGGGCGTCGACCTTTCCCGCCCGGTCATCACCTCGTGCGGCTCGGGCGTGTCGGCGGCGATCCTGTGGATCGCGCTGGAGAGCGTCGGCAAGCGCCCGCAGGCACTTTATGACGGCTCCTGGACCGAATGGGCCTCCAGCGGCAAGCCGATCGAAAAGAGCGCCTGATCCCGTGCCCGGTCTCTCGGCTCACAGAAGGCCGAGGGACCGCAATTCCTTCTGCAGCGCTTCCGGCAAATCCGGAGCGCTGCGGGCCGCATCGAGATCGGCCGGCGCATCGGCTGCCTTCAGATAGCGCCAGCCCTGGAACGGACGCGACGGCCGGGGCACCACCCGCACCACGTCCGGGTCCAGTACCAGGCGGCAGCGGCGGATGCCCTCCCCGTCCACGAAGGGACGGATGTCGAGGATCGCCTGCCGGCACAGCACCTCGCCCTTGATGACCCAATAGAGCGATCCGCCCGCCTTCAACTCGTCGGGCCGGGACGGCACCATGCGCGTGGTGTGAAACTGCTCCACCGGCTCGCCCCGCGCCGCCTTCTCGGCCAGGCGTTCGGCGATCCAATCGGTGAGGTCCTCCACCGAGTCCGCGCCCACGCACAGTTTGATGAGATGCAATGGGCCGCTCATGCCCCGGTGGTCCCCTGCGGCGCCGCCTCGCGCTTGACGATCGGCCAATCCACCTCGTCCTCCGCCACCTCCCAGGGCTCTGCGAGCGCCGCATCGCGCCAGGCGACGAAATGGGGATAGGCATGGATGGCGGCCACATAGTCCGCCACCTCCGGCGTCATCGGCACCTGGTAGGTGCGCAGGCGCGTGGCGAGGGGCGCGAACATGGCATCGGCCGCGCTGAAGCGTCCGAACAGGAACGGGCCCTCCGCCCCGAACCGCGCACGCGCTGCGGTCCAGATGGCGGTGAGGCGGGCGAGGTCCTTTTCCCCGCCCTCGTCCAGCGCCCGCGGCTCCGGCGGCCGCCACAGATTCATGGGCAAGTGCCGGCGCAGATAATGAAAGCCTGCATGCATCTCGGCGGCCACCGCCCGGGCCATGGCGCGGGCTGCGCGATCCGTGGGCCAGAAGGGACGGTCCGGATAGAGCTCCGCCACATGTTCGATGATGGCCAGCGATTCCCAGATGGCCGCACCGTCATCCAGCAGCACCGGCACGCGCCCGGCCGTGCCGAGCCCCGCCAGCGTCTTCCGGAAGAGATCGCTGCCGAGCGGCACGAGCTTTTCCTCGAAATCCACATCGGCCGCTTTCAGGGCGAGCCAAGGCCGCATGGACCAGGAGGAATAATTCTTGTTGGCGATGATCAAAGCGAGCGTCATGCGCCCCTCCCGGGCAAGGGCCCGCAGGCCCGACATCGCATAAAGCGCGCGGGGCAGACCAGCATTGCCACCTTATAGCAAGGTGTGCGCCGGTCTCACACGCCACAGCCCTTCGCCCACACGCTGTTCACAGCCTCGGACGCCGCAGCCGCGACATTAGCCTGGGAATGCAGGAAAAAGCCCAGGCCTTACCGGCCTGCGACGAGGGTCGGCTCAAAACCGCCAAAAAGATAGACGAGACAGATGGCGACGAGGAAAACGGCGATCATCCGACGTGCAAAGCACCAGCAGGAGCGATCGGTCGAGGTTGTCATGATGACAAGGTTACCCTGGATCTTGGTCCGGTTGCGGTCCGAAATCCGGTTTCCGCAGCGCAACGCACATGATGTGCCACGCAAACGCGTTAGTTAATGAACCGTTCATAAAATTGCAATGGGGTTCTTTGTGCGATGCACAGCTTCGTGCAAGCCCCGCCACATTCCCGTCTCGAATCACAATTCGTGAGGCGCTTGGCGGGTCCGTCCATGGGCCACGTCACAACGGCATTTTCCCGTTGCCCTCCCAACTTGCGAGGCTTGCGCGGCGCCTCCGGCGATGCCAGGAGGGACACATGAGCAAGCTCGACGCTGACACTCCCCGCGCCGCCCTCCCCGCCGAAGAGGAGGTGAGCCGAACCATTCTTTCCCTCGCCGCCGAAACCGGAGACGCCGGCACCGTATCTCCCACTGAGGTCGCTCAGGCCCTGTTGCCGCCGGACCAGTGGCAACGCGCCTTGCCCCTCGTGCGGCGCGTGGCGGTGAGCCTCGCGCGGGAAGGCCGGCTCATGATCTTCCGAAAGGGTAAGCCGGTGGACCCGGAGGAATTCCGCGGCGTCTATCGCCTGGGCCTGCCGCGCAACGATTGACGAGCCGCCGCCTTCAGGGCGCCGGGAACAGGGCGTTCGTGCGCCCGGTCATGTAATAGACCCCGAGCCCCACCCATTCCTTGGCGGCAAGGTCGGTCAGGTCGAGCCCTTCAGCTGCCCGCAGGAAGGGCGCGGCCAGTCCATCCGGCCCGATGGTGCGATAGTCCACGGGATTGGCGATCACGGGGAAGCCCACAGCCCGGAAGGCGCCCACGGCGCGCGGCATGTGGAAGGCGGAGGTGACCAGCAGCCAACGCGCGCCCGGCTTCGGCTCGATCATGGCCCGAACAAAGGCGGCATTTTCCGCCGTGTTGCGCGAGCGCCCCTCATAGAGCACCCGGTCGGGATCGACCCCCACGTCCTTGAAGGCTTCGCGGATGGCCCGGGCTTCCATCGGCGCGGTTTCTCCCAGATCGGCGGACCCGCCGGAGAAAACGAGCTGAGCCGCGGGATAAGCGCGCGAAAGGGCGCTGAACACGATCACCCGCTCGCCGGCATCGTTCACGGCCGGCACATTGCGGCTCAGGGCAATGTCGGGGACCTCCGAACCGCCAAGCAGGATGATGCCGTCCACCGGCTGCCCATCGGGCTTGAACGGGGGGAAGCGCTCTTCCAAGGGCGAGACAAGATAGTGTGCCAGCGGCGAGAATCCCGCCACCACCTGCCCCCCGATTCCCAGCGCCAAGGCGAGGATCGCTGGTCGCCACACGCCGACCAGCAGCATGACGAAGCCGATGGCGGACAGCAGGATCAAAAGGTTTGAAGGGACCGCAAGGGTCCACAGGATCTTCGATAACGTGAAGAAATCGTCCACGCGCCTCTCCCCACCCCGCGCCTCCGATTAGACATTCGGGGCAGGGAGGGAAAGAGGCGGGACGCAATGTCAGCCAGTTGTAACCTGGGACATTTTGGCCGCGGCGGCTTTTTATTGGTCCGACCGCGACGCAGAGGTATTAAGGTCAGGCAGTCTTCTCGAACAGTTCACGCCCGATGAGCATGCGGCGAATCTCGCTGGTCCCCGCGCCGATCTCGTAGAGCTTGGCGTCCCGCAGCAGGCGGCCCGTGGGATAGTCGTTGATATAGCCGTTGCCGCCCAGGGTCTGGATGGCCTCAAGGGCCATCCAGGTGGCCTTCTCGGCGGCATAGAGGATTGCGCCGGCGGCATCCTCACGGGTGGTCGCACCACGGTCGCACGCGCGCGCCACCGCATAGACATAGGCACGGACCGCATTCATGGTGACATACATGTCGGCAATCTTGCCCTGCATCAGCTGGAACGTGCCGATGGGCTGGCCGAACTGCTTGCGCTCGTGGACATAGGGCAGCACCACGTCCATGCAGGCCTGCATGATGCCGACCGGACCGGCCGCAAGGACCGCGCGCTCATAATCCAGGCCGGACATAAGCACATTCACGCCCCGGCCCACCTCGCCGAGCACATTTTCTTCCGGCACTTCGCAATCTTCGAACACCAGTTCGCCGGTGTCGGAACCGCGCATGCCGAGCTTGTCCAGCTTTTGGGCAGTAGAGAAGCCCTTGAAGCCCTTCTCCACCAGGAAGGCGGTCATGCCGCGGGGGCCGGCATTGGGATCGGTCTTGGCATAGACAACCAAGGTCTCGGCGATGGGCCCGTTGGTGATCCACATCTTGGACCCGTTCAGGACGTAGCGGTCGCCCTTCTTCTCGGCGCGGGTGCGCATGGACACCACGTCCGAGCCGGCCCCCGGCTCCGACATGGCGAGCGCTCCCACATGCTCGCCGGAAATCAGCTTGGGCAGATACCGCGCCTTCTGGTCCGCAGAACCGTTGCGGCGGATCTGGTTGACGCACAGATTGGAATGCGCGCCGTAGGACAGGCCCACCGAGGCGGAGGCGCGGCTGATTTCCTCCATGGCGATGACGTGCTCGAGATAGCCGAGCCCCGATCCGCCATATTCCTCCTCGACCGTGATGCCGAGCAGACCGAGATCCCCCAGTTGGGGCCACAGGTCGCGGGGAAACTGATTGGTCTTATCGATCTGATCGGCACGTGGGGCGATCTTGTCATCGGCAAAGGCGCGCACCGTGTCGCGCAGCATGTCGGCGGTTTCGCCGAGATCGAAATCGAAGCCACGATGGGAGTTGGACAACATGAGCGATCTCCTCCAGCCCCTCGACCATTTTGCGCGGCGACGCCTGCGGCGGGTTCAAATGCCCGGGGCCCGACAAAAATAAAACGGATGGCCGTTTATTCAACCTGAATATGCAGCTGCCGCGTTTCACGGCGCGCCCGGCGCCGGATCCAGCATACCGCCCCCCATGGGGATCCGACAGGTGCGATAATCTCTCTCTTTGCAGTTCGAGAGCGGCGCGCGTGCTCTCAGACCCCGTCATCGCGAGGGATCGTACCTTCCGCGGAGGGATCGTCCGGCGGTGGCGGGTCCGCGAGCCTGCGCTGGGTTCCCATCTGTGAGGGCTGCATCTGCTGGGTCGCGAGCATGGCACGGGCAACACCGATGGCCAGCGGCGGCGCGAAGAGGTAGCCCTGCGCCTGCTGGGCACCAAAAGCCCGCAGGAAGCGCAACTGCTCTCGTGTCTCAACGCCTTCAGCGGTCAGCACGATGCCGAGCGCACGCCCGAGGCGAACCACATATTCGACAATGGACGCCGCATCCCGATCCACGCCCAGATTGGCGATGAAGGACCGGTCGATCTTGATCTTGGTCACCGGCACATGGCGGACGTGGATGAGGGAGGCATGCCCGGTGCCGAAATCGTCGAGGGCGATCCGCACGCCCGCCTCCCGCAGGCGCAACAGCTGCGCCCCGGTCTGCCCGGTGGTCTGGAACAGCGCGCTTTCGGTGATCTCGATCTCAAGCCGCCCCGGATCAAAGGCCTCCTCCCGCAGGATCTCCAGGATGTGCTCGGCGAAGTCCGTCTGCCGCAGGCTGACCGCCGACATGTTGACGGCGATGGAGACGCCCATCAGATCCCGGCCAAGGCGGCAGGCTTCTCGCAGCACCCAGCGGTCGAGGGAGGGCATCAGCCGGGTGCGTTCCGCCACGGGAACGAACGCTTCCGGCAGAAGCAGCCCGCGCACAGGGTGCTGCCAACGCACCAGCGCCTCGAAGCCGACGATCCGTTCGCTCTCCACATCCACCAGCGGCTGGAACATGAGAAGGAGCTGATCTTGCGCGATGGCGCTCTCCAGTTCCTGCTCCACCGTGCGCCGGTTACGAACCTCCACTTCCAGCTGTGGCTCGAACACTTGGAAAATGCCCCGGCCCTCCTCCTTCGCACGATAGAGCGCGATGTCGGCAAGCCGCATCAACTCGCGGGCTTGGGTGGCGTGGGCGGGCGCGAAGGCCACGCCGATAGAGGCACCGACGCTGAGGCCGTGCCCTTCGGCGTCGAACGGCACCTGCACCGCCTCCAGGAGGCGCGGGGCGAGATCGTGCGCCTTGCGGATGCCATCGGGCGACAGAAACAGCACAAACTCGTCTCCGCCGAAGCGCGCGGCGAGCCCGGACGAACCCATGCACTCGCTGATGCGCTCGGCCACATGGCGAAGGAGGTCGTCGCCGACGCCGTGGCCGAGCGTGTCGTTGATGTCCTTGAAACCGTCGAGATCGATGAAGAAGAGCGCGAGGCTGTCTCCCTCCTTCAGCGCATCCACCTGGCGGGTGAGTTCGCCGATGAAATGGCCGCGATTGTAGAGCCCCGTCAGATAGTCCCGCGAAGCCAGGGCGCGGGCGCGGACCTCGCTGGCGGCCAGCGCCCGGCTGTAGCGGCGCGCCCGGACGAGCAGGCTGACGCAGATCGCCAGAAGCAGTGAGGAAAGCAGGGCAACCACGGGCGTGACGTGCTGGAGGGACATCCAGTCGGATCGAACCGGCTTCCAGGCCAGCAGAAGATCGACGGCGTTTGGTCCCTGGAGCGAGGCGAGCGCAATCCCGTTCTCCTGCGCCTGAACCGCCGGAGCCGCGCTGAGCCGCAGATCCTGCACGCCCACCCGGCTCTCGATCTGGTCGAGGAGGTCACGGTCCAGCACGTCGACAGCCACCAGATAGACCACATGCCGGCCCGACTCACGGGGGGGCGCGATCCGCCGCATGGTGGCGAGACCGACCACGTTTCCATCGACGAGAATACCTTCTCTCCCGCCCTCCGTGAGCGTCGCCGGCCCGGCGGTCAAACGCTGGAACGTGGCGCGCAAGGTCGCGAAACTCTCGGAATCAGAGACCCGGTCGCCATCGGACGCAGCGAAAAGGACATTGCCTGCGCCATCGACCAGATAGGTGCGTTCATATGAGAATCGATGAAACAGTGGCGCCGCCAACCGCTGCTCAAGCTGGTGCAGCCCTTCGCGCGGGTCGCCGGCGATCGGACCGGCCTCTTCCGTCATGAGCGCGAGCGTACGATTCATCACCTCCGCGTGGTGGTGAAGCGCCGCGCGGACTTCGCGCTGCTCGACGCGAAGCGCCCGCCGGTCGCGATCCACCATCACCACGACCACAAGCGCCAGCAGGCAGACCAGCACGAGGGACACCGCGGACGCAGTGGCGAAAGTAAAGGTTTGGGCTACGGCGCCCGAACGCCTGGGAATCTCAGCCTCCGTAGCGCCGCGGCAGGCTTGTGCCTGGAATTCTTATCTGACGGCGGGACCTTATTAGGAGGCCTCGGATCGAATGCGCAAGGGCAACTTGCGCAGATCTTTGAATATTAACCCTTTGCGAACCAAATCGAAGCAAATCCCAGAAAGGAAAAGAAGCCAACGCTGTCCGTTACGGTTGTAACGAACACCCCCGACGCAACCGCCGGATCGAGCTTCAGGCGCTGGATGGTGAGCGGCACGAGGATTCCAAACAGGCCAGCCGCTAGCATGTTCACCACCAGCGCGGCCGCAATTACGCCGCCGAGCTGCAGGTTCTCGAACCAGGCCGCTGCGATCAGGCCCAGAAAGACGGCCAGGATCGCCCCGTTCAGGAGACCCACCAGCACTTCGCGGGTAACCACCCGCCGCGCATTGTGGCTCCCCAGATCCTTGGTGGCCAGGGCACGCACCGCCACCGTCATGGTCTGATTGGCGGCATTGCCGCCCATGGAGGCGACGATAGGCATCAGGATGGCCAGTGCCACCATCTGCTCGATGGTGGCCGAGAACAGGCCGATGATGAACGCGGACAGAAACGCTGTGCCCAGATTGATCACCAGCCAGGGCAGCCGGCTGCGGGCGGTATAGGGCACGGTGTCGGAGAGTTCCTCGTCGCTGCCGACGCCGGCCATGGCGCGCAGATCCTCGTCCGCCTCTTCCTGGATCACGTCCACCACGTCATCGATGGTCATGACACCCACGAGGCGGCCCGCATCATCGACCACGGGTGCCGAGACCAGGTTGTAATGCTCGAACATGCGGGCGACGTCCTCCTGGTCGTCGCTCGCCTTGACCACATGGCGCTGCTCGTTCTTCACCGCCGTCAGCAAGGTGGGGCGGCGGGTTCGCAGCAGGCGGTCGAGCGCCACCGCGCCGATGAGGCGATAGCCGGGATCCACCACGAACACTTCATAGAAGGTGTCCGGCAAATCGGTGGTGTCGCGCAGATAGTCGATGGTGCGCCCCACCGTCCAGAAGGGCGGCACCGCGATGAACTCGGTCTGCATGCGCCGGCCGGCGCTTTCCTCGGGATAGTCGAGGGAGCGCTGCAGGGCGACCCGCTCGGGGGCGGGGATATATTTGAGGATGTCGGCTTTGTCATCTTCCTCGAGATCCTCGAGGATATAGACCGCATCGTCCGAATCGAGGTCGCGTATGCCTTCCGCCACCGTCCAGGGCTTGAGCGCCTGGAGGATCTGGACGCGCATGGTCTCGTCGAGTTCGGTGAGCGCCGTGAAGTCGAAGTCGCGTCCCAGAAGCTCGATCAGCTGGGGGCGCTGCTCCGCGTCGAGGGCCTCAATGAGATCGCCGAGATCCGCCTCGTGAAGACCCGCGAGATCCTGCTTCAGCGCGCCGCGGTCCATTTCGGCGATGGCGGCGGAGATGCGGTCGACGAAGTCGGGAAGGAGAACACCCTCCTCATCGCGGACGGCGGGGGCGACCTTGTCGTCGATGGCGGGATCGTGCTCGCGCATCCCCTCCCCTTTCCGCGCTGGAACTCAGAACGCTTCGCAATTGAAGAGCCTTACTAGTGCGGCGCGGCGTGGGAGGGAAGCGCCATGAGCAGGCATCCCTTCTGATGTGCGGCGCCGTGGCAAGAAGGCTTCAAAATCGGCTTTCACAGAGGCAACGGCCCGGCCCCGTCCAAGGTTCCCCAGCGCGTGGCTTGACGTTGCGATGCGCCGATACGTCGGCGCGGCCGTTCCCTTTTCCGCTTCGCGTCCACGCTCTAGAAAGAGCCATGTCCCATGCGCTCCTTCCCTTGCCACGCCCCCCATTCACAGCCCGTCTTGGGGCTCTGATCGGCTTTTGCCTCATGGTGGGGGCGACACCCGCCCTCGCCACCGCATGCGGCCCGGAGGCACTGGGCACGGCCCGCGTGCTGGAAGTGCCCGCCGGCGTGCGGGTGGGCACCAAGTCTTTCCCGCAATCCTTGCCGCTCGCGCCCAAGGAAGTGGTGCTCACCTTCGACGACGGCCCCTGGCCGGGCACCACGGCCGCCATTCTCGACGCGCTAAAGGCGGAATGTGTCCGCGCCACCTTCTTCGTGATCGGAGAAAACGCCCAGGCCCGCCCCGCTCTGGCGCGGCGGATCGTCGCCGAGGGGCATACGCTCGCCCACCACACGATGACCCACCCGGCCGCGACGCTGGCCCATATTCCGTACGAGGCAGCGGTTGCGGAGATCGAGAAGGGCTTCGCCGCCGACGACAAGGCGGCCTATGGCACGGCCGGCGGGACGCCGCGCGTGCCTTTCTTTCGCTTTCCAGGCTTCGCCTCGACCCCGCAATTGCTCGCTTATCTGGAAAAGCGAGGCATCTCCGTCTTCGGCGCCGACCTGTGGGCTAGTGACTGGAACATCATGACGCCGGACCAGGAGCTGGACCTGGTGCTGAAGCGCGTCGAGGCCTCCCACGGCGGCATCGTGCTCTTTCACGACACCAAGACCTACACGGCAGCCATGATTCCGTCGTTCTTGAGGGCTTTACGCAAGCTTGGTTACCACATCGTCCATGTGGTTCCAGTCGGACAGACATCCGCCGGTCACTGAGAGCTTCTCTTGCTGAGCCGCCGCCGGGCGCCTGCGGCTCAAGGGATTCGTGGGATGGCCCCACGGGGTTAACGGGAGTGACGGGCATGCGTTCCCTTCTTATGGCCGGCGTCGCCCTGGTGGCGATGGCAGGCGGCGCGCTGGCGGCGGAAGGCTGCCCCAATCCGGATGCGCTCGGAACCTCCCGCGTGGTGACCGTCGATCCCAAGGCCATGCCGCTGCTGGGCACCCTGCAATACAAGCAGACCATCCCCCTCCAGAAGGGCGAGGTGATTCTCACCTTCGACGACGGCCCCCTGCCGCCTTACACCACGCGGGTGCTGGACACGCTGAAGGCGGAGTGCGTGAAGGCCACCTTCTTCATCGTCGGCACCATGGCACGGGCCCATCCGGCTGTGCTTCAGCGGGTGGTGCAGGACGGCCACTCCATCGGCACCCACAGCCAGACCCACCCCCTCATCTTCCCCAAGCTCACCCAGGAGGCGGGCCTCCAGGAGATCCAGAAGGGCTTTGCCTCCACAGATGCAGCGCTGGCGCCCATTAACGCCCATGCGGGGCCGTTCTTCCGCTTTCCCGGGTTGGGACGGACCAAGTTCTACGAATCCTATCTCCAGCAGAACGGCATCTCGGTCTTCAGCGTCGATCTGGTCGCCGATGACTGGATGCACTTGAAGCCCGACGAGGTGATGAAGCGCGCTTTGGACCGACTGGAGGCGCGCGGATCGGGCATCTTGCTGCTGCACGACATCCAGCCCTCCACCGCCGTTATGTTGCCCGCCTTCCTGAAGGAGTTGAAGGCGCGTGGCTTCAAGGTGGTGCATGTGGAGCCCGCGACCACCACGCCGGTCGCCCTCGCCCCCGGCAAGCCGGCTGCGCCCGCCACCGTCAACGTGCAGCCGGCGGCCGTTCCCGCCGGTGCCCCCGCGACGACCACGGCCGTGGCCGTGACGCCTGCCAAACCAGCAAGCGTGCCGAGGCCTGTTCCCTCGCCCCTGGCGCAGCCCGCGGTGGCTCCTGTGGCGGAAGCAGAGCCAGCACCGAAAAATCCGGTGGAGACCTTCTTCAATCAGCTCTGGCCGCGCTTGCTGCCGGACATGACGCCCAAGCCGAATGGCCAGGCGCATGCCACGGGGAGCGGCGCGGCGGAGGAATGAGAGGACGCCCGCGCCCCACACGGGCAGCCGGCACTTCCGGCCAGACGCAGAAACGAAAAAGGCGGCCTCGCGGCCGCCTTTTTCGTTTCCCTGCACCGGGCGGGAAAACCCAGCCAATCTGGTGCGGACGAGAGGACTCGAACCTCCACGGGTCTCCCCACTAGCACCTCAAGCTAGCGCGTCTACCAATTCCGCCACGACCGCATTCAGATCAGGCTCGGCGGTGTTTCCTGTGCAGGTCCCGTCCGCCGGGGGCCATCGTCTAACAGATCGACTCCGGCGCTACAAGGCCTCAACAGCGACGATCGCAACATCTATATGAAGCCTGTGGACGAGTGCGGCGTGCCGCCCCGTCAAAACCTTGGCAGCCCAATGATCGCACCCGTTTCCAGCCGTTCGTCCCTCAATGCCCGCCTGATGCCCCGCGAAGCCAGCGCCCTGCCGGTGGAATGGATCGTGGCCGATTCCCTCGTCCCCTACCCCGAGGCCGTGCGACTCATGGAGGCCCGCGTCGCTGATATTGCCGCCGGCCGGGCGGCGGAAGCGGTCTGGCTGGTGGAACATCCCCCGCTCTACACCGCCGGCACCAGCGCGCGGCGCGAGGATCTGCTGGACGCGCGATTCCCCGTCTTCGAGAGCGGACGCGGCGGTCAGTTCACCTATCATGGGCCCGGCCAGCGTGTGGCCTATGTGATGGTGGACCTGAAGCGGCGCGTGCCGGACCTGCGCCGCTATGTGGCGGGTCTGGAGGACTGGGTCATCGGCACGCTCTCCGCCTTCAACGTCACTGGCGAGCGCCGGGAGGACCGTGTGGGCGTCTGGGTGCCCCGTGCGGGGGGCGAGGACAAGATCGCCGCCATCGGCATCCGCGTGCGCCAATGGGTGACCTTCCACGGCATCTCGCTGAACGTGGACCCCGACCTCGATCACTTCTCGGGCATCGTCCCCTGTGGGGTGCGTGAGCACGGGGTGACGAGCCTTGTCGCCCTCGGCCATCTGGTTGGTATGGCCGAGGTGGACGCGGTGCTGAAAGTGGCGTTCGAGGAGATTTTCGGCCCCACGGTGCGGGCGGAGACGCTGGCCCTCAAATAAGTTGTCACTAAACAAAGCAGTTTGAACTTGATTGCGCTGTTCAAGTGCGCCCCACTGCACCGGATCGGTTTGCAGGGTGGCGGCAGTGACTGCGAAATCTGAAGCGCCAAAGGGCCACGATTACTCGGCCCAGGATTTCGGCAAGCTGTTCCTGAAGGAAAGCGCGAAGGACATCGTAAAAAATTCGGATCGTCGCGATTTCTTCCATAACCTGGTTAAGTCGGGCACCGCCCACGCCCTGCGCGGGGGATTGGTCAAAGTCGGTCTGCAGGACCACTTGGCCCAAGGCATAGCAGATCATTACACAATTGCTTACGAGCTTCTGAAGAAGAACCCGTCGCTCACAGGGCGGGATCTCACCGTCTTCCTGCTGAAGAAGGGGATCGCCATCGCGCGGATGGGGAATGTTGACGATAAGCTGACGTGCGGCATCTCGGTGGCGGTGCTTGCCGTGAGCATCGTGAAGGCCACCGGCATGCTTTTGGCGACCGCTCCCACCGGCGGGACCACAACGCCGGTCCTTCTCCTTCAGGTGTCCGAAGTGGTGATGGATGCCTACAGCATGAATGCCGATTGCAAGATCACGGAAACCATCGAGCGGAAGGTGAATGAAACGGCACAGCCCGTCTATATGTGGTTCCATAACGGCATAACCGAGTGGATGGGAGTTCCTCGATTCTAGACCGCTTCAGCCTTGCGTAAAAAAGCGCGGTGTCCTCTCTATCTTTGCCTTAATGCACGCCTCTCCCGCGAACCGGTGCCCATTTTGCTCGGAAATGCTCTGGGTCATTCCTTAAGGTCATCTGCGGAGGGGCACGGCGCGGCGATCCGACCAAGGCCGGACCCGGTCCTGTGGTAGGGCTGCTTCCCGGCGGTGCGGCGCCCGCTACCCTCCCATGACACCATCGCGCGGCCGCTTGAGGGAGAGAAATCGCCCACTTATTTCGCCCCGGCCGGCGCCCGCTTGTACACCGTGCAGGAGGTGGCGATGTAGTTGGGGATCAGGTCGACCCAGCACAATTCCATGGTGTCGCCATTCAACTCGCCCGAGCCGGCACTGAAATCCGTTGCGATGACCAGACGCTTGCCATCCAGGCGCAAGGTGCCAAGCAAAGTCTGCTCCTTGCCGCCCTTGGAGATCAGCGCACCGGCCATGGCGCGGCCGTCCTGGGCGTCGATGCGCAGGTCCCACGATTCGCCACTCGGCCGGCTGGCGAGGGCGGAGGGCTCGACCGGCTTGCTCATCTGGTCCATGGGCGTGACGACGACCGAGGAGCCCGACGTCTCCATCGCCACCCAGCGCCCCATGAGATTGGGCGCCTCCGCCGCGACCGCTGGCGCGACCGCCATGAGGTTCACCGCAGCCAGAAGGCCCGCCAGGACACCCTTTGCCATCATCCCCTCCCCGCGGCCCCGGCCGCTCCCGGCTGAATGGACCGGATCAGATGCCCAGTTTGCCTTTCAACAGGTCATTGACCGCCTGCGGATTGGCCTTGCCGCCCGAAGCCTTCATCACCTGGCCCACGAACCAGCCGAGCATGGTGGGCTTGGCCTGAACCTGGGCCACCTTGTCGGGATTGCCGGCGATGATTTCGTCCACCACCTTCTCGATGGCCGAGAGGTCGGTCACCTGCTTCAAGCCGCGCGCCTCCACCAGCTCGCGCGGATGGGCGGTGGACTTCTCTTCCAGGATGATGACCAGCACGTCCTTGGCAATCTTGCCGGAAATGGTTCCGTCCGAGATGAGATCCACGATGCCGGCCACCTGCTCGGCGGAGACGCTCCCGCGCGCAATGGACAGGCCCGCCGCATTGGCCGCGGCGGCCACGTCACCCATGACCCAGTTGGCCACCAGCTTTGCATTGCGGGCAATGCCGCCCGCCAGCACCGCCGCTTCGAAATAGTCGGCGGTCTCCTTCTCGGCCACCAGGATGGAAGCGTCATAGGGCGTGAGGCCGTAATCGGCGATGAAGCGGGCCTTCTTGGCGTCCGGCAGTTCCGGCAGATCCGCCTCAAGCGCGGTGACAAAGCCCGGCTCCAGCACCAGGGGCAGCAGGTCCGGATCGGGGAAATAGCGGTAATCGTGCGCCTCTTCCTTGGAGCGCATGGAGCGCGTTTCGCCCCGCACGGGGTCGAACAGGCGCGTTTCCTGCTCGATCACGCCGCCATCCTCGATGATCTCGATCTGGCGCCGCGCCTCGGTCTCCACCGCCTGGCCGATGAAGCGGATGGAATTGACGTTCTTGATCTCGCAGCGGGTGCCGAAGGGCTCGCCGGGGCGACGCACGGAAACGTTCACGTCGGCGCGCAGATTGCCCTTTTCCATGTCGCCGTCGCAGGTGCCGAGATAGCGCAGGATGGAGCGCAGCTTGGTCACATAGGCGCGGGCTTCGTCAGCCGAGCGCAGATCGGGGCGGGACACGATCTCCATCAGCGCCACGCCGGAGCGGTTGAGATCGACGAAGCTCAGGGACGGGGAGAGGTCATGGATAGACTTGCCCGCGTCCTGCTCCAGGTGCAGGCGCTCGATGCCCACCACGATGCTCTCGCCGTCGGCGAGATCGACGATCACCTCGCCCTCTCCCACGATGGGGCTCTTATACTGGCTGATCTGGTAGCCCTGGGGCAGGTCCGGGTAGAAATAGTTCTTCCGGTCGAACACCGAGCGCAGATTGATCTGCGCCTTGAGCCCAAGGCCCGTGCGCACCGCCTGGGCGACGCATTCCCCATTGATGACCGGCAGCATGCCCGGCATGGCCGCATCCACCAGAGACACATGGTCGTTCGGCGGGCCGCCAAAGGCGGTGGAGGCGCCGGAAAACAGCTTCGCGTTGGAGGAGACCTGGGCGTGCACCTCCATGCCGATCACCACCTCCCAGTCGCCGGTGGCTCCACGGATGAGCTTCTTGGCGTCGGCGGGTCGCGTATGAACGGTCATGTCTGTCCCTGCAACTGGCGCGCGGCGGAGCCGCGTTTATCAAACTCTGTCCCTACTCGAAGGCTTGGCTCTCTGGCAACCGCCTCGCCCACCTGTGCTATAGGCTGCGACGCTTTCGGCCGGCCGGAGGCGGTCAGCGACGGAACGGGATATGCGGCTTGCCACTGTAACCTTGGCGCGGGACGAGGCGGACATTATCGAGCGCTTCGTCCGCCACAACCTGCATTTCGTGGACCGCCTCTATGTGGTGGATGACGGCAGCACGGATGCGACGCCGGACATCCTGCGTCTCCTTGCGGCGGAGGGCGTTCCGCTGGTGGTGGTCTCCGACGGCGTCCATGGCGCCTATCACCAGGGCGTGCGCACCACCGCCCTCATGCACCGGGCCATGGCGGACGAGGTGTTCGACTTCATCCTGCCGCTGGATGCGGACGAGTTCATCGCCCTGCCCGACCGCGCCGCTCTGGAAGCGGAGTTGTCCGCCCTCCCCGCTGGGGCGGTGGGCGCCTTTTCCATGACGCACTATATTCCGCAGCCGCAGGACGACCTCACCGAGACCGACCCGCTGGCGCGGCTCACCTATGTGCTCGACATCCCCCGGCAGGTGAACAAGGTGGTGGTCCCCCGGGCGCTGGCCGCCCACCCAGAGACGCTGATCTCGGACGGCAATCACGGGGTCAGCCACTGGCACAAGGATGTGGCGCCGGTGCTGCTGCCCAAGGCGGACCTCGCCCATTTCCCGGTGCGCTCCACCGACCAATTGGTGGCCAAGTGCCTCGCCTCCTATGTGCGCTGGCGGGCGCGGCCGGACTATCAGGCCACCACCGCCATACGCCACATGGATGGCGCCCGCCTGCTGGCGGCCGAGCCGGCCTTGGCGGTGAGCGATCCGGCGGCGCTGCTGGCCGCCTATATCCCCGAGTCGGTCGGCCCGCTGCGGCGCCAGCCCTTCACCGAGCGGCGCGGCGCTCTGCGCTATCCGCACCTGGCGCAGGCCTTCCCCTATCGCCGCATCATGTCGGCGCTGGACACGCTGGTGGAGACGGGACGGGCGGGCGCGCGGGAATTGGAAGTGGCGCGGCGGACGCTCGAAAAGCGCAACGCGCCCTTCCGCGAGGCGCTCGCCGCGCGCCTGCGCAAGCTCAAGCGCTCTTTCATGAAGCGCATGCCCGGATAAAAAAACGGCGCCTCAATTGGAGGCGCCGGGGGCTCCCGTCTCGGGGAGATGGGCATTCTCGTAGCGGATGGTCCAGGCGATGATTTCCCGCCACAGGGTCTCCGGCAGGTCCTCCGGCAGGCCCAAGGCGCGGGCGCGGGCGCAGACACGCTCCACCACCTCTTCCACCCGGTCCGGCAGCAAGGCGGGGATGCCCGCCTCCGCCTTGATGGCCACCACCTTCTCCACCACCTTCAGCCGCCGCACCAGGAGATCGACCATCGCATCGTCGATGGCGTCGATCTCCACCCGTGCGGCGCGAAGGCCTTCGGGCACGGGGCTCAATCTGCCCACCAGATGTCTTCAACCGGGAAGCGGCCGGCGGATTCCTCGATCACCTGGCCGAGCGAGAACAGCGTCTCTTCCTCGAACGGGCGACCGATAAGCTGGAGGCCCAGCGGGAGGCCATCGGCGGAGAAGCCCGCCGGCAGGGACAGGCCCGGCAGGCCGGCCAGATTCACCGTCACGGTGAAGACGTCGTTGAGATACATCTCCACCGGATCGGCACTCACCTTTTCGGCGATGCCGAAGGCGGGCGAAGGGGTGGCGGGGGTGAGGACGGCATCCACGCCCTGCGCAAACACGTCGTCGAAGTCGCGCTTGATGAGGGTGCGGACCTTCTGCGCCTTCACATAATAAGCATCGTAATAGCCGGCGGAGAGCACATAGGTGCCGATCATGATGCGCCGCCGCACCTCGGCGCCGAAGCCGGCGGCACGGGTGCGCTCATACATCTCCACCACGTCGCGGCCGGGCTCGCGCAGGCCATAGCGCACGCCGTCATAGCGGGCGAGGTTGGAGGAGGCCTCCGCTAGCGCCACGATATAATAGGCCGGCAGGGCGTATTTGGTGTGCGGCAGGGAGATGTCGACGATCTCGGCGCCCGCGTCCCGCAGCATGGCCGTGCCCTGGTCCCAGAGCTCGACGATCTCCTGCGACATGCCGTCCACGCGATATTCGCGGGGAATGCCGATGCGCTTGCCGCGCACGGACTGGCCCACCGCATCCTCATAATCCGGCACCCGCAGATTCACCGAGGTGGAATCCTTGGGGTCATAGCCCGCCATGGACTTCAAAAGGATGGCGGCGTCGTTCACCGTGCGGGCGAAGGGGCCGGCCTGATCGAGCGAGGAGGCATAGGCCACGATGCCCCAGCGCGAGCAGCGGCCATAAGTGGGCTTGATGCCCACAGTACCGGTGAAGGCCGCCGGCTGGCGGATGGAGCCGCCCGTATCGGTGCCGGTGGCACCGGCGCACAGGAAGCCGGCCACCGCCGCCGCCGAGCCGCCCGACGAGCCGCCGGGCACCAGCGGCGCGCTAGACCCGTCCCGCCGCCAAGGCGAGACGGTGGGGCCGAAGGCCGAGGTCTCGTTGGACGAGCCCATGGCGAACTCGTCATTGTTGAGCTTGCCCAGCATCACCGCGCCGGCCTTCCAGAGCTGGCTCGTCACGGTGGACTCGTACTGCGGCACGAAGCCCTTCAGGATGTTCGAGCAGGCGGTGGTCTCCACCCCCTCGGTGCAAAACATGTCCTTGACGCCGATGGGCAAGCCCTCCAGCGGGCCGGCATCGCCCGAGGCGATCCGTTCGTCGCTGGCCTTGGCCATGTCGCGGGCCTTGTCGGCGGTTTCCAGCACATAGGCGTTGAGGTCGCGCCCCTGCTCCATGGCGGAGAGATAGGCATCGGTCAGTTCGACCGCGGTGAATTCGCCCTGGGCGAGGCCCTCGCGCGCCTGGGTCAGGGTGAGCTGGTTGAGCGCGGTCATTCCACCACCTTCGGAACCGTGAAGAAGCCGCCCTCGGCCTCGGGGGCATTGGCGAGGATCTTTTCGGGATAATGGCCGTCGGTGACCACGTCCTCGCGCATGGGCAGGTTCTGCGGCACCACGCCGGTCATGGGCTCGACGCCCGACACGTCGAGGGCGGAGAGCTGCTCCACGAACTGAAGGATGGCGTTCAGCTCCCCCTGAAGCGCGGAAAGTTCCTCTTCGCGCACGGCGATGCGCGCCAGATGCGCCACCCTCCGTACGGTCGCCTGATCGACGGACATGTCTTGCTCCCTGGACCGCCCCGACCCTGATGCATCGGCGGCGTGGCCCTCTGCTGACCCGTGGATGGCCCGCACGGGGCGGGCCTCCGGAAAAATCCTCATCGTGGCCTATAGCAAGGGGGGAATTGGGGAGGCAATGGCGCTCACCGCCCTTCCCCCGTCAGCGCCCCTCGCCCGCCTCCCGCACCAGGGCCAGGAACTGGGCGCCATAGCGCTCGAGCTTGGCCTCGCCGACGCCCGAAATGTCGCCGAAGGCCGCCAGTGACCGGGGCCGGGCATGGGCGATGTCCAAGAGCGTGGTGTCGTGGAAAATCACATAAGGCGGCACGCCTTGCGCCCGCGCCAGTTCCAGCCGCAGGGCCTTCAGCTTCTGGTAGAGCGCCTCGTCGCGCGGATCGGTGGGGCCGGCGCGCGGCACGCGAGCGCCGCCTTGGGTGCGGGCCGGGCGGGTGCGCTTTTCCACTTTCAATTCGATGCGCCGCTCGCCGCGCAGCACCGGCCGGCAGGCGGCGGTCAGCGAAAGCCCGCCATGGCCCTCCACATCCACCGCCACGAGCCCCAGCGCCACCACCTGCCGCAGGATGGCCCGCCAATCGTCGCGGGTCACATCCTTGCCGATGCCGAACGTGCTCAAGGTCTCATGGCCGAACTTGTGCACCTTGTCGGTGGCGGTGCCGGTGAGCACATCGATCACATGGCCGGCGCCGAACATCTCCTTGGTGCGATAGATGCAGGATAAGAGCTTCTGCACCGCCTCGGTGCCGTCATAGGTGCGCACGGGCTCCAGGCAGGTGTCGCAATTGCCGCAGGGCTCGTGCAGCTCTTCCTCGAAATAGGCGAGCAGGACCTGGCGGCGGCAGCTTGCCGTCTCGCACAGGCCCAGCAGCGCATCGAGCTTCTGACGCTCCACCCTTTTGCGCGCCTCGGAGGCGTCGGAGGCATCCACGAACTGGATGAGCTTGGCCACGTCCTCCATGCCATAGAGGAGCAGCGCCTCGGAGGGCAGGCCATCGCGGCCGGCGCGGCCGGTCTCCTGGTAATAGGCCTCGATGCTCTTGGGCAGGTCGAGATGGACAACGAAGCGCACGTCCGGCTTGTCGATGCCCATGCCGAAGGCGATGGTGGCCACCATCACCACCCCTTCTTCCTTCAGGAAGCGGTCCTGGTTGCGGGCGCGCACCTGCGGATCAAGGCCCGCATGATAGGGCAGCGCCACCCGCCCCTCGTCGGCCAGCGCCTCGGCGGTGGCCTCGACCTTCGCCCGGCTCATGCAATAGACAATGCCCGCCTCGCCCTCATGGGCGTCGAGCAGCGCCCGGAGCTGGGCCTTGGGATTGTTCTTTGGCTGGATGCGATAGCGGATATTGGGCCGGTCGAAGGAGGAGAGGAACACCTCCCCGTCCTCAAGCCCCAGCCGCTCCACGATCTCCCGCCGGGTCGGGCCATCCGCCGTGGCGGTCAACGCGATGCGCGGCACCGAGGGGAAGCGCTCGTGCAGGATGGTCAGCTGGCGATATTCGGGCCGGAAATCGTGCCCCCATTGGGAGACGCAATGCGCCTCATCGATGGCGAAGAGCGCGATGCGCGCGCCTTGCAGCAAGGTGAGGAAGCCGTCGGTCAGCAGCCGCTCGGGTGCTACATAAAGCAGGTCAAGCTCGCCCATGGCCAGGTCCCGCTCCACCTGGCGCGCCTCGGCTGGGGTGAGGGAGGAATTGAGCATGGCCGCCTTCACGCCCAGCTGGCGCAGCGCCTGCACCTGGTCGTGCATCAAGGCGATGAGGGGCGAGATAACGATGCCCGTGCCCGCCCGTGCCAAGGCCGGCACCTGGTAGCACAGCGATTTGCCGCCGCCCGTGGGCATCAGTACCAGGGCGTCGCCGCCATTCACCACATGGTCGACGATCTCCGCCTGCCGTCCCCGGAACGCCTCATAGCCGAAGACGTGGCGCAGGATGTTCCTGGGCTCGCGCGACGGAGCGGGCGTGGAGGGGGAGAACGACTCGGCGGAAGACGGGGACATCATGGGACCCTATATAGCGCGTCCCGCCGCAAATCCGGCGCGCCCTCCCACAGGAAAGGCGCCTCAGTCCTCATCCTTCGCGCCGGAGGTGAGCGTGAAGTCCAGCGGGGTCTCCTCCAGCGGCTCCTCGTCGTCGCGCAAGGCATCGTCGTCGCTGGGCAGGGGAATGGCGAAACCGGGCGGGATACGGCCATCGAGCAAGCCCGCCCCCTTCAGCTCGTCGAGGCCGGGCAAATCCTGCACCGCGTCCAGGCCGAAATGGATGAGGAAGGCGGACGTGGTGCCATAGGTCACCGGCCGCCCCGGTGCCTTGCGTCGTCCCCGCAAGCGGATCCAGCCGCTTTCCAGCAGCACGTCCAGCGTGCCCTTGGAGGTGGTGACCCCGCGGATCTCCTCGATCTCGGCCCGGGTCACCGGCTGGTGGTAGGCGATGATGGCCAGCACCTCGGTGGCGGCGCGCGAGAGCTTGCGCGGCTCAGGCCCGGCACCGGCGCGCAGATGGGCAAGGTCCGGCGCGGTGCGCAACATCCAGCCGCCGGCCACCTTGAGGATATTGACCCCCCGGCGGGCATAATCGGCGGTCAAAACGTCCATGAGCGCGCCGATGTCCGCCTCGCGCGTCAAGTGAGGCGCCATCTCGCGGGCCGTCACCGGGGCGGTAGCGGTGAAGAGCAAGGCTTCGATGACGCGAATGTCCCGGACGAGCGCCTCCTCGCGCGCGTCCAGCGGACGTTCGTCGAACAGGTCGATGCGGGGCGCGGACCGGCTGGCGGGGGTTTTGGGCGCGCTCATGCACCGCCCTCCCCGCTGGTGCCATCTGCCCGCGGCCGCAGCCAGAGCGGGGCGAAATGGGCGTCCTGGCGGATGTCCAGGAGGCCCTCCTTCACCAGTTCGAGGCTTGCGGTGAAGCTGGAGGCGATGGCGGTGGCCCGCTGGTCCGGCTCGGTGAGATATTCGATCAGGAACTGGTCGAGCCGGATCCAATCCCCCGTCATGCCCACAAGCCGCTCCAGCCGCGCGCGGGCGTCCGCCAGCGACCACACCGCGCGGGTCTTCAGCGTCACATAGGACAGCGCCTTCTTCTGGCGCTGGGCGGCGTAGGCGGAGAGAAGGTCATAGAGCGTTGCCGTATAGGTGACCTTGCCCTCCACCTCCGGCGCCTCTACCTGGGCGCGGGGGAAGACGTCGATGCCGAGACGCTTGCGCGCCATCAGCTTCTCGGCGGCCTGCCGGATGCGCTCCAGATGCCGCAAGCGCCGGGCGAAGGCGTCCGCCAGCTCTTCCGCGCTCGGCCCGTCCTCGCGGGGCGGGGGCGGCAGGAGCAGGCGGGATTTCAGGTAGGCGAGCCACGCCGCCATCACCAGATAGTCGGCGGCCAGTTCCAGGCGCACCTTCCGTGCCGCCTCGATGAAGGCGAGATACTGGTTGGCCAAAGCCAGGATGGACAGGCGGGTGAGGTCCACCTTCTGGGTGCGCGCCAAGGCGAGCAGCAGGTCGAGCGGCCCCTCGAACCCGTCAATATCCACGACGAAGGCCCCGTCCGCCGCCTCCGAGGGCAGCGCGTCCTCGGCAAAATCGGGGGAGACGGGCGCGGTGGTCATGGCCTCAATCGGTCAGGCGCAGGAGCCGGTCGCGCGCGGCGCGGGCGGCATCCGCATCGAAGGGTGCAGGCGCGACCCGCGCGGCCAATGCCCGCTCCGCCCGCTCCAGAGCGAGACCGGACAGGACCGGCGTGACGGCGGCGATGGGTTCCATCTCGTCGAGGCGGCCATTGCAGTGGAGCAGCATGTCGCAACCGGCGGCGAGCGCGGCCTCAGCCCGCGTCGCAACCGTTCCTGAGAGCGCGCCCATGGACAGGTCGTCGCTCATGACGAGGCCGGAAAAGCCTATGAAGCCACGCACCACCTCTTCCATCACCACCGGCGAGGTGGTGGCAGGGCGATCCGCATCGAGGTCCGCATAGACCACATGGGCGGTCATGCCGAGCGGCAGGTCGGCGAGCGGCCGGAACGCGGCAAAATCCGTGCGCTCCAGCTCGGCGCGGGCGGCATGGACCACTGGCAGGCGCTCATGGCTGTCCACGGGCGCGCGGCCATGGCCGGGAATATGCTTCACGACCGGCAGCACGCCCCCCTCAAGCAGCCCCTCGGCGGCGGCGCGCGCAAGCGCCGAGACGGAGGCCGGCTCCTCCCCATAGGCGCGGTTGCCGATGATGCCGTGGCCCTCGGGCAGGCGCAGGTCCGCAACTGGCAGGCAGTCCACATCGATGCCAAGGGCGAAAAGGTCGGAGGCGATGAGGCGGGAATTCAGCCGCACCGCCTGAAGGCCCGCGGCCGGATCGCGGCGATAAAGGGCGCCGAAGGCCTCGCCGGCGGGATATTCCGGCCAATGCGGGGGCTTGAGGCGCTGGACGCGGCCACCTTCCTGGTCGATGAGCACCGGCACGCGCCAGCCAATGGCGGCGCGCGCCTCCTCCACCAGCCGGCGCACCTGGTCGGGCGTCTCCACATTGCGCGCGAACAGGATGAGGCCCCACGGCGATTGGGCCGCGAGAAAGGCCTTTTCGGACGCGGTGAGGGCGGGCCCGGAGAGGCCGACAATGAAGGCTTTGGACGTCATGGATCGGGCGTATCCGGGGCTGGCAGGGCCGTCAAGCGCCACCGGGCAGCGACGCCGCCAAAGGGCGGGAACGATGCGAAGCTATGATGAGAAGCGATAAGGAAGGTGGCCGGCGGCGGACGGTCGGGGAGGCCACCCGATATCGCCCGCACGCCGGCCGAACCCCACGGACCCAGGAGATGCGGCGGACCTGAGCACCCCGCAGGGCTATGGCATCGGACACCACTTGTGGCGGTTGCCCGAGAGGCAGTGCCTTCACCTCAAAAGGTAGCGGAAAGCCATAGGAAATCAACGCGAGAGAATCGTCCGTGTCTTAGCCGCCTGAATACTGCTTCACGGTCTCCAGAAACTTAGCCACCGAAATGGGCTTGGAGAGATAGGCCTCGCAGCCGCCCGAGCGGATGCGCTCCTCGTCTCCCTTCATGGCGAAGGCGGTTACCGCGACCACGGGAATGGATTTCAGCTCCGGGTCGGCCTTCAACCACTTTGTCACTTCAAGCCCGGAAACCTCGGGCAATTGAATATCCATGAGGATGAGGTCGGGCATGTGCTGGCGGGCGAGGCCCATGGCCTCAATGCCATTGCGGGTCTGCACCGTGCGGTAGCCGTGCGCTTCCAGCAAATCGTGGAAGAGCTTCATATTGAGCTCGTTGTCTTCCACGATCATCACGGTCTTCGGCATGCCCGCTGGTCCCCGCCACCTGCCGATCCGCTTCGCAGGTGCGTGCGGATCGTCCATCATGGGCAATAGCTAGAGACCAATCGTTGCGGAAGCGCAAATGCCCATCAAGGATCGCCCCGGTTTCAAATCGCGCTCGCCCAAGGAGGTCCGCGCCGCCGCGCAGGAGCTTGCCGTGACCGCTTTGTCCTTCCTGGCCAAGGATGTGGAGCGCATCGGCGGCTTCCTCGCCGCCACCGGCATGGGGCCGGCGGACCTGCGCGCCGCGGCTTCCCGGCCGGAATTCGGCGCTGGCGTGCTGGGCTTCATCCTGTCCGACGAGCCCATGCTGCTGGCTTTCTGCGCCGATGCGGGCTTCCGGCCGGAGGATGTGATTCGCGCCCATGCGGTGCTCGACCCGCCCTTCGACCCCGATTCCCCGGTCCGCCGGGGATGAATCTGGACGGGTCTCGCCCTGCCCCCGGCTTCTGTCGCGACTGCCTCGCGGAAGCGGGAGACGGGCCACGCTGCCGGGCCTGCGGCAGTCCGAGGCTGGTGCGGCATCCCAAGATCCACACCCTCTCCATCGCCCATGTGGATTGCGACGCCTTCTATGCGGCCATTGAAAAGCGGGACAATCCCGCCCTGCGGAATGTGCCCGTCATCATCGGAGGGGGCGTGCGCGGCGTGGTGTCCACGGCCTGCTATATCGCGCGCATCCATGGGGTGCGCTCCGCCATGCCCATGTTCAAGGCGAAGGCGCTTTGCCCGCAGGCGGTGATCGTGAAGCCCGACATGCGCAAATATGCCGCCGTGGGCCGGCAGGTGCGGGCGATGATGCAGGATTTGACGCCGCTGGTGGAGCCGCTCTCCATCGACGAGGCCTTCCTGGACCTCTCCGGCACCGAGAAGCTGCACGGCCTCTCCCCCGCCCGCACGCTCGCGCGCTTTGCCGGGCAGGTGGAACGTGAGATCGGGATTACCGTGTCGGTGGGCCTCGCCGCCAACAAATTCCTGGCCAAGACCGCCTCCGATCTCGACAAGCCCCGCGGCTTCTCGGTGCTGGGCCTTGAGGAAGCAGCGGAATTTCTCGCCGGGCGGCCGGTCACCTTCATCTGGGGCGTCGGGCCGGCCTTTGGCGCGCGGCTGGCCAAGGACGGCTTTTCCCGCATCGCAGACATCCAGCGGGCGGAGGAATCAAAGCTCGGGCGGCTCTATGGCGCCGAGGGCCTGCGTCTGTGGCGGCTGGCGCGGGGCCTTGATGCGCGCATTGTTGAGCCCGCGCGGGAGGCAAAAAGCGTCTCAGCCGAAACCACGTTCGACACCGACATCGCCGACCTGCGCCCCCTGGAGCAGACCCTTTATGCCCTGTGTGAAGAGGTGTGCGGCCGCCTGAAACGCAAGGCAATCGCGGGACGGACTGTCACGGTGAAGCTGAAGACCGCCGACTTCCGTCTGCGCACCCGCTCGCGGACACTGGAAAGCCCGACGATCCTGGCCGCCCGGCTCTATGAGGCGGCGCACGACCTGCTGGTGAAGGAAGTGGACGGCACTCGCTTTCGCCTCGTGGGCGTTGGCCTCTCCGATCTCGGGCCGGCGGACGAGGCGGACCCCACCGATCTCATCGACACCCGCACGCCCCGCATCAAGGCGGCGGAAGCGGCCATGGACAAGCTGAAAGCCAAGTTCGGGGACGCGGCTGTCGAGCGCGGCATCCTTCTGGGCACCGGCAAGCGCGGCAAGCGGCAGCGGGACGGGTAAGGCGCCTTACGCGGGTTCTGCGACGTCCCGCACCCGCAGGCTCACCCGCGCCTCGCCCTGCCAGTGCTCCACATCCAGCGTTCCCGCCACATGAAGGATGCGTCCCCGCCCGCTCAGCAGCGCGCGACCGATGGGCTCCTCGGCGACCCGGAAGGCCACCGCCTTCACGCTGGTGCCGTCGGCGGCGGTGAGTCGGGCGCGCACATGGCCCGCGCCGAACGCCTCGGCGTAAGTCACCTTGTGGTTGGGGAAGGCAAAGACCGGCTCCGAGCAGCCGGCGCCGAACGGGCCGGCGCGGGAGATCATCTCCACCAGGTTCGGTGTGGCACCGGAGGCGGTCAGGGCACCATCAATGGAAAGGGCATCCTGGCCCCGCGCCTTGAGCACGGAGGCGGCCAACGCCTGCTCGATGAAGACGCGCAAGTCTCCCAGCCGATGCCGCTCCACGGTGAGGCCCGCCGCCATGGCATGCCCCCCGCCCTTCATTAGAAGCCCCGCCTCCACCGCCGCGCGCACCGCCTTGCCGAGGTCAACGCCAGGGATCGAGCGGGCCGAGCCGGTTCCGGTTTCTCCATTGAAAGCAATGGCGAAGGCCGGCTTATTAAACTTCTCCTTGAGGCGGGAAGCCACCAGGCCGACGACGCCGGGGTGCCAGCCATCGCCGCTCACCACCACGGCCGCACCGGCATCATCGAGACCATGAGCGGCGAAAGCCTCCGCCTCGGCGGCGGCGAGGATGGCGCGCTCCACCTCCTGGCGCTCGGTGTTCAGGCGATCGAGCTCGGCGGCGATGGCGCGGGCCTCCATACCGTCCTGCGTCAGCAGAAGGCGCGTACCCAGCGTCGCATCTCCGATGCGACCGCCCGCATTGATGCGCGGCCCTAGCAGAAAGCCCAGATGCCAGGGGCGCGGGGGGCCATCCAGGCGGCTGGCATCCATGAGAGCTGTGAGCCCTGCCCGCTCGCGGCGCCGCAGGGCCACCAGCCCCTTGGTGACGAAGGCGCGGTTGAGGCCGATGAGGGGCACCACGTCCGCGACCGTTCCGAGCGCAACCAGATCGAGGCTGGACAGCAGGTCGGGTGCGGGCCGGGCAGTGGTCCAGTGCCCCTCCTCCCGCAGCCTGCGCACGAGCCCGACGCAGGTCAGGAACACCACACCCGCCGCGCACAAATGGCCAAGGCCCGAGAGGTCATCCTCCCGGTTGGGATTGACGATGGCGGTGGCGCTCGGCAGGCGCTCGCCGGCCTGGTGATGGTCGAGCACGATCACGTCTAGGCCGAGCTTGCGGGCAGCGGCCAGCGGCTCTGTGGAGGTGGTGCCGCAATCCACGGTCACCAGAAGGGTCACGCCGCGCGAGGCCAGTTCCTCGATGGCCCCCACATTGGGCCCATAGCCCTCGAAGATGCGGTCGGGAATGTGAAACAGGGGATCGAGGCCGCCGGCGCGCAACGTGCTCACCAAGAGAGCCGTGGCGGTGGCACCGTCCACGTCGTAATCGCCGAAGACGGCCACGCTCTCCTGTGTGCACACCGCCTCCGCGAGCCGCTCGACGGCGGCGTCCATGTCGGTCAGCGTGCTGGGATCGGGCAGCAGGGCGCGAATGGTGGGGTCGAGATGACCCGGCACGTCCTCGATCTCGACGCCCCGCCCCGCGAGAACGCGTGCGAGCAAATCCGGCACGCGGTGGCGCTGGGCGATGGCCAAGGCAGTCTGCGAGGCGCGCACATCCAGCCGGTCGCGCCAGGTGCGACCGGTCACCGAGGTCGACACGTTCAGGAACGGGCGATTCGTCAGCTGCATATTCACGTGCGCATGAAGCCAGAGGTGGCGGCTGCCGTCCATGACTGGCGACGCATGGCTTAAGGGCGCATCAGGTGGCTCTCGCACGGACCGATCCGTGGCCAGTCATTTAGCCGTCTCGGAGATCCCTAGTGCGTTAATTTTTCACTAACAAACCATCAAGAGGGGAGTGTCTTTTTTGCCGGCAACGGATTAGCCACATTCCGGCGATCCGGCGGAAAGGTCTGTGAAGCCGCTCCAGGAACGGCCGTCGACTTTTTCACACTGCGATTCGGAAGAATGAAAAAGGAGCGCGGCAGAGATGAGCCCGCACCTCGTTCCCACGCTCATGGGGGCGCCGACTGCCAGCAGCACCCCTCGTCCACCCCTTACCCTGCGTGCTCTTCGGCAAAATGGAACTTGCGCAGGTCGCGATGGTCGGTGGCGATGCGGCGGACAGTCCCCGTGGCCGCCCGCATGAGCAGCGTGTCGGTTCCGATGACATCCCCAGCAAATCGCACGCCCTGAAGGAGTGGACCGTCGGTGACGCCGGTCACCGCCACGAGGCAATCGCCGCGCACCATGTCATCGAGCTTGTAGACGCGCCCGAAGTCGCGAATGCCCAGAGCCTTTGCCTGTTCGCGCTTCTTCTCACTGTCCAGCACCAGCCGGCCTTCCATCTGGCCACCAATGCAGCGCAGGGCCGCCGCCGCGAGCACCCCTTCCGCCGCACCGCCGATGCCGAGATAGATGTCGACACCGCTCTCCGTGGGATTGGTGGTGTGGATCACGCCCGCCACGTCGCCATCGGTGATGAGCTTTACCGCTGCTCCCGTCGAGCGCACGGCCTCGATCAGCTTGGCATGGCGCGGACGATCGAGCACCAGGGCCGTGATCTGCGCCGTGGGCACGCCACGTGCCTGCGCGAGAGCCGCGATATTTTCTTCCGGGCTCGCCGTGAGGGAGACGATGCCCTCCGGATAGCCGGGTCCGACGGCAACTTTCTCCATATAGACCGGCGGCGCGTTCAGCAGCGATCCGGGCGCCGCCAGCACAACCACGGAGATGGAGCCGGCCATGTCCTTGGCACACAGGGTGGCGCCTTCCAGCGGGTCCACCGCCAGATCCACCGCATCACCGCCCGCGCCCACCTCCTCGCCAAGGAAGAGATGGGGCACCTCACCCTCCAGTCCCTCGCCGATGACCACCCGACCCTTGATAGCCATGCCGGCAAGCACGCCGTGGGCCGCTTGCAGCGCGGCCTCGTCGGCGGCCTGTTCATCACCGCGCCCTCGGAAACGGGCCGCGACCACAGCCGCGCGCTCGGTGACCCGCGCAAGCTCCAAGGCGAGGCGGCGGTCGAGGACCTGGGGAACGCGGCTGTGGGACATGCCTCAATCCTTCTCGATGCGGATCACCTGCGGCTGCGAGGCCAGCACACCGTCCGCGTCGATCGAGGCGACCGCGCGACGCACGGCCTCCTCGGTCGTCGCGTAGGTGATCAGGATCACCGTTGCGGGATCATTCGCACTTTTGGAGCCCGGCCGGCGCTGCACGATCGATTCGAGGGAAATGCCCTCGTCCGCCATGCGCCGGGCAATGGTGGCTGCGGTGCCGGGACGGTTCACCGCGGCGAGGCGGATGTAATATCCGCCCTCATGATGCTGCATGGGCGCGCGCTCGGCGCGCACCAGGTTGGCGGCGGGCAGGCCGAAGGCGAAGCCGCCCTTGCCCTGCGCCACGTCGGCAAGGTCGCCCACCACGGCGGACGCGGTGGCGGCGCCCCCGGCACCGGGCCCCACCAGCGTGAGCGCCACCGCATCGCCATCCACTGCCACCGCATTGGTGACGCCGGAAACCTGGGCGATGGGCCAGTGCTTGGGTACCATGGTGGGATGGACGCGCTGCTCAATGCCCTGGTCGGTGCGCACGGCGACGCCGAGCAGCTTGACCTTGTAGCCAAGGTCGTCGGCGGCCTCGAGGTCCGCCAGCGTCAGGGAACGGATGCCTTCCAGATAAATGGCTTCCGCATCCACCTGCGTGCCGAAGGCGAGCGAGGTCAGGATGGAGAGCTTGTGGGCGGTGTCGTGCCCGTCAATATCGAAGGTGGGATCCGCCTCCGCATAGCCCAGGCGCTGGGCCTCGGCGAGACAGGTCTCGAAGGAGAGCTTCTCGTCCGCCATGCGGGTGAGGATATAGTTGCATGTGCCGTTGAGGATGCCGGACACGCGGGCGATGCGGTTTCCGGCCAGCGCCTCGCGCAGCGTCTTCACGATGGGGATGCCGCCCGCGACCGCAGCCTCGAAATGCAGCCCCGCGCCGGCAGTTTCCGACTTCCGGGCAAGCTCCAGGCCGCATTTGGCGAGCAGCGCCTTGTTGGCCGTCACCACCGGCTTGCCGGCCTCAAGCGCCGCGGCGACCGCCCCCTTGGCCGGATCGCCCTCTCCACCCATCAGTTCCACGAACACGTCGATGTCCGGATCACGCGCCAGTGCCACCGGGTCCTCGAACCAGCGCACGCCAGACAGGTCCAGCCCGCGATCCTTGTCGCGGCTGCGGGCGCTCACCGCGACAACCTTGATCTCTCGGCCCGTGCGGACGGCAAGTTCGGTCTTGCGGGCTTCGAGCATGCGGATGACCGCCGCCCCGACCGTGCCGAGGCCCGCAAGCCCCACTCTCAACTGGCTCATGGATCGAACCGAATGTCCCTGTGTCTGGTCCTGGAAGGAACGCCAGGCCGGATCGCGGAGGATCCGGCCGGCTCAACACTTCCGCTTATATCGGGCGGCCTGCTATGGCTGCCCGGGCTTGCGCCGGCCTTGAAGACGTGGCGTCAGCGTACGGCCGTCAGCGGCACCACATTGTGAAGCGTGGCACCAGCAGTGTCGAAGAAGCGGCGAATGTTGCGCGCGGCCTGGCGGATGCGCTGCTCGTTCTCCACCACGGCGATGCGCACATACTCATCGCCATGCTCGCCAAAGCCGACGCCGGGGGCCACCGCCACCTCCGCCTTCTCAATCAGGAGCTTGGCAAATTCCACGCTCCCCATGGCCCGGAAGGGCTCCGGAATGGGTGCCCAGGCGAACATGGAGGCCGCCGGCACGGGCACGGTCCAGCCGGCGCGGCCGAAGCTGTCGACCATGGCATCGCGGCGGCGCTTATAGGTCTCGCGCATCTCACCAATATAGTCCTGCGGACCGTTCAACGCCGCGGTGGCCGCCACCTGGATAGGGGTATAGGCACCGTAATCCAGGTAGGACTTGACGCGCGAAAGCGCCGCGATCAGGCGCTCATTGCCCACCGCGAAGCCCATGCGCCAGCCGGCCATGGAATAGGTCTTGGACATGGAGGTGAATTCCACCGTCACGTCCACCGCACCCGGCACCTGGAGCACGGACGGCGGGGGATTGCCGTCGAAATAGAGCTCCGCATAGGCGAGGTCGGACAGGATGATGAGATCGTTCTTCTTCGCAAACGCCACCACGTCCTTGTAGAAATCCAGGCTCGCCACCGTCGCGGTGGGGTTGGACGGATAGCACAGCACGACCGCGATGGGCTTCGGGATGGAATGCTGGACCGCCCGCTCCATGGCGTGGAAAAAGCCCGGCCCCGGCTCGACCGGCACGGAACGGATCACGCCGCCCGCCATCAGGAAGCCGAAGGCGTGGATGGGGTAGGAAGGATTGGGGGTCAGGATCACGTCGCCCGGCGCGGTGATGGCCTGCGCCATATTGGCGAAGCCCTCCTTCGAGCCCAGCGTCGCCACCACCTGCGTGTCGGGATTCACCTTCACGCCGAACCGCCGCTCATAATAGGCCGCCTGCGCACGGCGCAGGCCGGGAATGCCCTTGGAGGCGGAATAGCGGTCGGTGCGCGGCTTGCCGATGGTTTCCTTCAGCTTTTCGAGCACATGGGCGGGCGCCTCGAGGTCCGGATTGCCCATGCCGAGATCGATGATGTCGACGCCATTGTTTCGGGCGGCGGCCTTCACGCGGTTCACCTGCTCGAACACATAGGGCGGCAGCCGGCGAATACGGTGAAAATCGGTCATCTCACTCAAGCTCCAAAGGCCGCGCAAAGCTCCATGGGCGCGGCGAAGGAGCTTTCTATCACTGTTCGCTGAATGAAAAAGCACCAATTGAAAGTTGCGATTGCGAAGTGCAGGCCCTGATCGCCTTCTCCACCCCATCCACCGTGATCTTGTCCACGCTGACATGGCCGGTGGGCGGGCGCACCGCATGGACATTGGGATTGCGCGGACCAGAGACCTCGGCGGTCGTGGGGCCGAACAGGCCCACACTCGGCGTGCCAATGGCGCCTGCCAAGTGCAACATGCCGGAATCATTGCCGACGAAGAGCGAGGCGGAGCGGATCTGCAGCACCGCCTCCTCGAGTGGCACACCTGTGAAGTCGCGCACGGGCACATGCGCGGCGATTTCGGCGGCGGCCTGCCGCTCTTGCGGTCCGCCCAGAACCCAGACCTCCCACCCCTGCTCAACAAAGCGCCGCGCCAGATCCGCGAAATAGGCCGGGGGCCAAAGGCGATGAGGATTATAGGCCCCTGGCGCAAGCGCCAGCACCGGCCCGCGGGGGGCACCGCCCAGCGTGCGGTCCTGCCAGGCGTGCAACTCCTGCGGGGGAACCACCAGACGGGGAGGCAGGCAGGTTCCCGACGCGGGGCCGGCGAGACCGCAGATCTTTTCCGTCTCGCCGGGATAGCCGCGCTCACCGGTGCGGATGCGGTTGATCAGAAGCGCTCGCCCCTCACCGAACCAGCCGACACGCTCCGGGATTCCCGCCAGGAACGGCACGATCGCCGCTTTCATGGTGCGGCTCACCACATAGACCCGGCGATACCCCTCGCGCCTCAGGCGCCCGGCCAGATCGAGCTTTTCCTTCAATCCGAAGCGGCCGTGGGGCGTATCGTCCACATAGGCCTTGCGCAATTCCGGCACGAAGCGGACCACCCGGTCCGTAGGGCTGCGGCAGAGAAAATCGATGGGCGCCCCGGGATGAGTCGCCGCCACATGGCGCACCAGGGCGAAACAGCGCACGTGATCGCCGATGCCGCCATATCCGGCAACCAGAATGGGCTCTTTGGTTTGACGGTTCTTTTCCTGGGCCGGGACGACGAACGACATGACCGATTTCCCGCTTGCCGTTCTTTCTTCCCTCCGGGGAAGACCTTTCGTCAAGCGGGATAATGTTACTGCTGGACGTCCTCCTTGGTGGCCTCGTCGCCGCGCTGGCGGGTCTGCTTCGCCAAGGTTTCCAGCTCGGTTTCCATGGCCGCCTGACCACCGGCATCCAAAACGGGCGGGCGCTGTACCGGCTTGTCGGCAAATCCGGGGAATTGGTTCGTGGGCGCGGCCTTTGGCACGTCGGGATCCTTGCCGAACCAGGCGAAGGGACCACCATCTCCGGCACATCCTCCCAAGGTGACGGCGAGGCCGAGCGTCAGGACGAGAGCGACCGCGCGGCCCGTGGAAAAGGCCCGGCTGGGGCGGATAGCGTGCTGATGGCTCATGGTGTTCCTGTTTATGTGAACCGTTCCTTCCGCCGCAGGTCGCGCCCCTCGCCCACCGCGCAATGCACCGTTAGTATGCCTGAAGCTAAAATTGTGAAACAGGGGTTGCGTGCCTGTCGCTGCTGGAGCCTATCCTGCACCAACAGGCAGCGCGGTCAGGGAACGCCAAATGTCGGAACAGAGGGACGTCACGCAAGCCCAGGTCCAGCCCAAGCTGGACATGGACGCCTTCGCCAATAATCTCGCCCGGCTCGTGGAGGAAGGCGGCAAGGCCCTGGCCGCCTATATCCGCCCGCGGGAAGACGGGAAGAAGGACGAGCTTGCGGACGAAGTGGCCGATGCGGTGAAGACCATCGGCAACGTCGCCGAGTATTGGATGGCGGACCCCAAGCGCACCGTGGAGGCGCAGAGCCGCCTCATGTCCGGCTATCTGGCCGTGTGGACCGCTGCGCTGAAAAAGATGTCCGGCGAGCCGGCCGAGCCGGTGGTGGCACCCGATCCGCGCGATGCCCGCTTCCGCGATCCCGAATGGAATGCCAATCCCTTCTTCGACGCCCTGAAGCAGACCTATCTCGTCACCAGCACCTGGGCCGAATCCATGGTCACCGAGGCCGACAGCCTCGACCCCCATCTGAAGCACAAGGCCGAGTTCCTGGTGCGCCAGATCTCCAACGCCATCTCGCCCTCCAACTTCATCCTGACCAATCCAGAATTGCTGCGGGAGACGTTGAACTCCTCTGGCGAGAATCTGGTGCGCGGGATGAAGCACCTCACCGAGGACCTGATCGAGGGCAAGGGCGACCTGCGCATCCGCCAGACGGATATGTCCGCCTTCGAGGTTGGCCGCAACTTGGCGCTCACCCCGGGCAAGGTCATCTACCAGACCGACCTGATGCAGCTCATCCAGTATGAGCCCTCCACGCCGAGCGTGAAGAAGATGCCGATCCTGGTGGTGCCACCCTGGATCAACAAGTTTTACATCCTCGATCTGACCCCTGAGAAATCCTACATCAAATGGATGGTGGACCAGGGTTTCACCGTGTTCGTGATTTCCTGGGTCAATCCCGACGCGCGCCTCGCCACCAAGGGCTTCGACGATTATATGCGCGAGGGCATTTTCGCTGCCCTCGACGCGGTCCAGCGCGTCACCGGTGAGCCGCAGGCCCACACCATCGGCTATTGCGTGGGTGGCACCCTGCTCGCCGTGACCCTCGCCTACATGGCCGCGACCGGTGACAACCGGGTCGCCAGCAGCACCTTCCTGACCACTCAGATCGACTTCACCCATGCGGGTGACCTGAAGGTGTTCGTGGACGAGGAGCAGCTGGCAGCGCTTGAGCGGCGCATGAAGGAACTTGGCTACCTGGAAGGATCCAAGATGGCCAGCGCCTTCAACATGCTGCGCTCCAACGACCTGATCTGGCCCTATGTGGTCAACAACTACATGAAGGGCAAGGCGCCTTTCCCCTTCGACCTGCTGTATTGGAACGCGGATTCCACCCGCATGCCGGCGGCGAACCACTCTTATTACCTGCGCAACTGCTACCTGGAGAACAACATCGCCAAGGGCAAGGCGGAGTTGGCGGGCGTGCGCATCGACATGGGCAAGGTCACCATTCCCGTCTATTGCCTAGCAACCAAGGAAGACCACATCGCGCCGGCCAAATCCGCCTATATCGGCATGGGGCTTCTCGGCGGCCCGGTGCGCTATGTCCTCGCCGGCTCTGGCCACATTGCGGGCGTGGTTAATCCGCCGGCCAAGAAAAAGTACCAGTACTGGACCGGCGGCGCCGTCAGCGGGGAATATGCGGACTGGCTTGAGCACACCCAGGAGCATGCCGGCTCGTGGTGGCCGGACTGGGCCGCGTGGCTCACGAACCTCCATCCCGACGAGGTGCCCGCCCGCCCGGTGGGCGGCGAGGCCTTCAATCCCATCGAGGACGCCCCCGGCTCGTATGTGCGGGCGCGCTCGTGAGCGACAGCCAAGGACGAGGCCGCGTCTCTCGGCACTGAAAGGCGCCGGGAGGCGCGGTCCTGTCGGGCGAACAATCCGCCGACATCGCCCCCCCCCGGCGCCTTGCATCGCCTTCTGGGCTGCCGGAGCCTGGACACGGGCCATGCTTCACCGTGTCAGGCGGGTGAGTTGGCAGAACCGCGCCACCTCCGTGTCAAATCTCAGCCTCTCCTCATGGTCTGCGTGCGGCCAGGTTCATCAGGCAAACGCGCAAGTATAACCCAGTCGGGGTAAGACGCTGGCGAGCGCCAATCGCATAATCCTCCTGCCTCGCTCGCGTGCGGGAGCAGCAAATGAGTTACATCGGAGACAAGGCGCGTTTTTTATTGGGTAGCAGTGTGTTGTGTTCCGGTCTTGCGTCAGCCGCCACACCCAGCGCCGCCTCTGAGAACAGGGAATCGCGCATCCTATGGCCCGCGGCGCTTCAGGCATCCATCTTGCAAGGCGTGTCCAAGGGGCAAAGCAAATATTTCACGCCTGCCGCAAATGCTTGCCCGCGTGGGCCAAGCCCTGTGCACAGGATCCAACTGGCAGCAATGGTGTATTCCGGCGGATTGCCTCTGCGGAAACATCGTCGGGACCTGGACTTGCAGGTGGATGAACAGGTTGTAGGGAATAGCCCAGCAGGAAGGCCCCTATGAGGGGAGAAATTCACGGCACCAGGCCATGGGCGTCCCACGCCGCGCGCGGGATTTCCTTGCCGAGGACGTAAGTGAGAGCCTCGATGCCAAGGCCCTCATTCTTGGTCACGCAATGGTAGGAAAGATGGTACCAGTGCCCGCCGCTGCGGACGGCCCCGCCGGGCGCCGTGACGGCGGAACCGGCGATCCGGGTATCGGCGAAGGCATAGGCCACCAGTTCGTCAGGACGCATCGCGGGGTGTTGGCGGCTCACCTCGGTCATGGCGCTGGCATTGCAGCGTTGCTCCATCCGCTCGGTGGGCTCCAGCAGAAGCATCGCCTTGTCCGGGCTGGACGCACCGAAGGCGGTCGTGGCGAGAAGCGGTGACGCAAGGCACGCCAGAAGGGCGACGCGCTGCATATGCTCGCGTCCTGGGCTTCGCATTCGGATCATCCGATCCCCGGCTGTGCGCGTGACGGGATTCGCCCCGGAGACGGGGCGAGCGACACAGATGGGCCAGTGGGGCCGGCCTTGCAAGATCCGCAGGGGAAGCCGCCAGCCTCCCAAGATCAGGCCAGAACGCGCCAGCTCTCCACCTCCGCACGCTCCGCCTCATAATGCGTCTCGACGATCCGGGCGCTCCCCAGATGCAGATTGCCTGTGGCGCCGTCGAGGGCAAGCAGGTCACCTTCCACCAGTTCGGTGTCGCCGAGCCGCCCCCGCCGCGCGCTGACGTCCACATGGAGGTTGCCGCAGCCGACAATGCAGGGCTTGCCCATCTGGCGCGCCACCAGTGCGGCATGGGCTGTCCGCCCACCCGCTGCTGTGACGATGCCAGAGGCAAGCGCGAAGCCTTCCACGTCCGCTGTATTGGTATCTGGACGCACGAGAATGACCGTCCCGCCCGAAGCCACAAGGCGCCGGGCTGCCTCTGTGTCGAACGCCACCTGCCCCACGGCGACGCCTGCTGAAGCAGGGGTGCCGGCGCCCACCACAGGCCCCGCCTCGGCGAGGGTGCGATGGCTGAGCCGATCGAGGTCGATGCCCTCCAGGCGCCTCAGGGCCTCGGACGGAGGAACCAGGCCCTCCCTCACCAGATCGATGGCAATGCGCAGGGCGGCTTGTGGGGTGCGCTTGGCGGAACGGGTCTGGAGGATGAACAGGCGCCCGTCCTCAATGGTGAACTCCACATCCTGCACGTCGGCGAAATGCTGCTCGAGATCGCGCAGAATGGCCCGCAGTTCCGCCGCCGCCTGCGGTACCCGCCGCTCAAGGGCCGCCTCCCCCTCGGGATTGCGGATGCCAGACACCACATCCTCGCCTTGGGCCTCGAACAGCACATCAATGACGGGCCGGTTGGCGCCGGTGGAAGGATCGCGGGAAAAGGCGACGCCCGAGCCGGACGTGAGGCTGCGATTGCCGAACACCATGGCCTGCACCGTCACCGCCGTGCCGGCCAGATGTTCCAGCTTTTCAAGCTTGCGATAGGTGCGGGCCCGGGGGCTGTTCCAGGATTGGTAGACGGCCGCAGCCGCCGCCTCCAGCTGGGCGTGGGGCGTATCCGGGACGAGCTCGTCCGCATCCTCAATGAGGTGCAGATGGATCGCGCACAGCCGCTCAAGCGCCTCACCATCGAGGCCGGACACCTCGCCCACCGCTTCGGAGCGCGCGAGGCCCTCGGCCGCGTCGGCAAAAGCGGCGGCGTCCATGCCAAGCACCACGGAGCCGAAGCTCTCCAGAAAGCGCCGCCGGCAATCCCAGGCCAGATGTGGATTTCCGCTCAGGCGCACGAGCCCGCGCACGGCAGGCAGGGTGCAGCCCACATCGAGCACGGTCTCCAGCATGCCGGGCATGGAGCGGGCTGCGCCGGAGCGCACGGAGACAAGGAGGGGACGACGGGCATCCCCGAATGCTCGGCCCGTCGCCTCCTCCAGGAAGGCCATGCCCTCTTCCAGAGCCTGCGCCACCTGTTGCGCTGCGTCCGGTTCGCCACGTATGACGGCACCGCACAGCGCGATAGGCAGGACGAAGGCTGGCGGCACAGGCAGGCCAAGGGCCGCCATGCGCGCGAGATTGGCAGCCTTGGCTCCGATTTCATCCGCAGAGGGGGTCAAGGTGCTGCCGGAGCCGATGGTGACGGGGCGCATTTTCCGCCTCCTCTCAGGTGGACAGGTCCGCGAGCACATGCCCGCGCAGAAGGTGGCCGAAGCCGGCAAGACGGTCCGTGGCGCGCTCCAGGGCCCGGGCAAACTCCAGCGCCGCGATGCCCGCCCGCAGGTCCACCGGCCCCGCCAGGACGGCGGCGGTGACCGCTCGCTCGGCCTCATCCGCCGCGTGCTCGATTTCGGCGAGGCGCCCGCAGGCGCGCAACGCGTCCTCAAAGTCCAGCTTGTGGCCGGCCGGCACGTCGATGGCCGCAGCCGCGCCGGTAGCCGCCGCTTCCGCACCTTCCACTGCGGCACGGCACAGGCTGCCGAGGGGCGCGGTAAGGGAGTCTGGCAGCGGAGAGGCGGAAAGGGAGGCGACGAAAGCGGCCTGCTCCAGTTCGTCGATGGCCTCTTCCATCTGGTTGACCAGGGCCACCAGCACGCCGTCCGTTCCGGCGCGTGCGCCGCGCTCACGGGCCGCGAGAGCGATGCGATCGGCCTTCTGCTCAATGCGCCGGGCGTTCGCGGCGAGGCGATCTGAGGATCCCGCCTGATCGCCCGTTCCGGAAAGCGCTCCCGCTATGCCCGCCGCCACCTCGCGGGCGAGACCCGCCTGCCGCACCACAACGGTGAGCAGGTCATCGTCGACCCGCTGGAGGTGGCGCATCAGTTCCGCCTCGATGCGGTCGCGGGCAAGGCGCAGGGACTGCCCCTCTTTTAGTGCCTCCGTGGAGATGCGCAGCACCGCCCGCAGGAAGTCGCACGCGCCTTCCCGGCCCAGAGCCGTGTCGAGGCGCTCCCCGAATCCGATCCGTCCGCCAGCCGCATGCTGGACGGCGCCCGCCAGAAGATCCGCCCCGCCCAATTCCAGAAAGCCGCGCTGGCCGATGGCATTGCGGGCGGCAAAATCCAGCAGCATGAGCGCATCGGCCTTGGAAACCCAGGAGCGCAGCACCTTGCGCGCCTTGTTCCAGTCGATGAGGAAGACAAGATGACGGCCAAGGGCCTCCAATACCTTCAGGCGCGTGGCAAGGTCCCCCTCACAGGTGCCGGTGACCAGATAGAAGGCGCCATCTTCCGCCAGCCCCTTGGCGGTGTGCTGATCAAGGCCGCTCCAGCGCACCGGCAGGTCTCGGAACAGGCCGGTGAAGAAGCGCGCCCGCGCCCGGTGCACGTCCGTATAGGTGACGGTCACGGTGGTGTCGGTCACACCGATCACCACCACATGGGCATCCGTCTCGCCGATATCGTTCTGGATGGTCAGACCGGCGGGCGTGCGAGCGGCGGTGGTGGACAGGCCCGGATGGTCGAACTTCAGGCCCGCCGTGGCATTCAGGCCGCGCATGAACGCCTCCACCGCCGCCCGGTCCTGCGGCATGAGACCGAAGGCATGGGCGCCGGCAATCTGCTCTTCGGCATGGGTAGCCGACAGGCGGTTGAGCGCCTTGTGCAATTCCATCACCAATTGATGCAAGCTGGGTGAGTCCGCTGCCCCGATCCCGGTATGCCGCGCGATTTCCGTCTCGCGCAACGCATCGGATCGGCCGAGCGCGCTTTCGGCGCGAATGACTTCGAGGCGGGCACGGGCGGCGGAGGCGACGCCATCCTGTCCCGCCTCTGCCGCCTTCACCATGTCTTCCAGATCGTCCCATATGCCCGCGCCCAAGGCCGCAAGGCCCGGAGCGGCAATCTCCCGATGGGCCTCGTCCTCGGCGCCGCCGGCGGTGGATTGGCGGACCAGGTCTTCCAGGGTCAGGACATCGAGACCCGCAGCCCGGCATTCCTCGCGCAGGTCGAAGCGAGCATTCAGGGGGTCATGGGCGTGGTGGACCGCCGCTTGGAGCACTCCAAGCCGCACCTTCACCCGGTCATTGGCGCGCAGGCCTTCGCCGATGAGGGCGGGCAAAAGCACCCCGGTCTGGCCCAGATGGGCGACAATGTCGGACTTCATGGCAGCCTCCCTCGCAGGCGCAGCGTGGCGAGGGGGATGTAAGCACGCTCCGACGACGGGCGGATTGCGCGGGATCAGTCATGAAACCGTCATGCCCACCAGGCCCCTGCCTCAACGTAAGTCATTCCAATGGCTGCATTCCGTTGTCATGTTTCGGCCTTTATTGTGCGCGCGCGAAGATTCTTTTCGCGGTGCGGGAGGGGGCGCCCGCATCCCTTGTCTCAGGCACGGAATTCCCATGAACCTCCTTATTTGTGTGGGGGCGCTCGCCTTCCTGATGTTCGTCGCTTATCGCGGCTTCAGCGTCATCCTGTTCGCGCCGGTGGCAGCCCTCGGCGCCGTCCTGCTCACCGATCCCGCCGCGGTGCCCGTCATCTATTCGGGCCTGTTCATGGACAAGATGGTGGGCTTCGTGAAGCTGTACTTCCCGCTGTTCCTCCTGGGGGCGGTGTTCGGGAAGGTGATCGAGTTGTCGGGCTTCTCCCGCTCCATCGTCTCGGCCATGATTCGCATTCTCGGCCCCAGCCAGGCGATTCTGGCCATCGTGCTGGTGGGCGCCGTCCTCACCTATGGCGGCGTCTCGCTGTTCGTGGTGGTGTTCGCGGTCTATCCGTTTGGCGCCGAGCTCTTCCGTCAGGTGGGCATCCCGAAGCGCCTGCTCCCCGCCGCCATCGCGCTCGGGGCCTTCTCCTTCACCATGGACACGCTGCCGGGCACGCCGCAGATCCAGAACATCATCCCCACCACCTTCTTCAAGACCACCGCCTATGCCGCGCCCATTCTGGGCTTCATCGGCACCGCCTTCATTCTGGTGGTTGGCATCGGCTATCTGGAATTCCGGCGCCGCCAGGCGGCCCGGGCGGGCGAGAGCTATGGCACCGGCCACACCAATGAGCCGCCGGCCTCCGAAGAGGGCAGCACCGTTCATCCGCTGGTGGCCATCCTGCCGCTGATCGTTGTGGGCGTCGGGAACCTCATTCTCGGCCGTCTGATCCCCGATTTCTACGGGCCGACCGCCGCCGCGACCCTGACCCAGGGCGGGGCCACAGTGAGCCTGGCCACTCCCTCGGTGACCGCCATCTGGGCGGTGGCGGGCGCCCTGCTTCTGGGCATCCTTACGGTATTCCTGTTCTCGTTCCGCCAGGTGGCGGCGAAGTTCGCGGACGGGTCGAAGTCGGCGGTCAGCGGCGCACTTCTGGCCGGCCTCAACACCGCCTCCGAATATGGCTTCGGCGCCGTCATCGCGGCCTTGCCCGGCTTCCTGGCCATCAAGGCCGCGCTCATGGCGATCCCCAACCCGCTGGTGAACGAGGCCATCTCAATCACCACGCTGGCGGGTATCACGGGTTCCGCCTCCGGCGGACTGTCCATCGCGCTCGCCGCCATGTCCGACCAGTTCATCGCCTCCGCCCATGCGGCCGGCATTCCGCTGGAGGTGATGCACCGCGTGGCCGCGATGGCCTCCGGTGGCATGGACACCCTGCCCCACAATGGCGCCGTTATCACGCTGCTGGCGGTGTGCGGCCTGACCCATCGCCAGTCCTATGGCGACATTTTCGCCATCACCCTGGTGAAGACGGCCGCCGTGTTCTTCGTCATCGGCGTCTACTTGCTCACGGGACTCGTCTGAGGAATGGCGGCGGGGCGGGAGGCGGCGCCTGGGCGCCCCCGGCCTCGCCGCCCGCTCCCGACGCGGCGTCAGGCTCGTCTGCGGGAATAGGAGAGACCGGCACCACGATCACGCACACGAAGGCGGCGGGCCCTCGGGCCGATTGGCGGCTCTATGCATCGTCCGGCGAAGGAGATGGGTCAGGCGCTGAATCTGGGCGGGGTCTCGGCCCTCTCACCCACCGCCATTGGCGCGCTCTTCGGCTGACCGGAAGAAACGGCTTGGCTTCAAATACCAGCCCGCTGAGACGTGCAATGCGCGTGCGAACCGCGTTGGCGCGTCATTCATAACAAAGTCCGGACCGCCCCCAGCCGGACCCTTTGAGAGCCTCCTCCCGGAGACCCAGCCCGGGGGCGCTGCGCCGGCACAGGCCGGCGGCGCCCAACCGGGAAATGGGATCAGCCGTTCACGGCTTCCTTCAGGCCCTTGCCGGGGGTGAACTTCGGAGCCTTCGAGGCATCGATCTTCACGGGCTTGCCGGTGCGCGGGTTGCGGCCCTCGCGCGCAGCGCGGGTCACCACGGAGAAGCTGCCGAAGCCGATGAGCTTGACTTCCTCACCCTTCTGCAGGGCCTTGGTGATGATGTCGAACGTCGCGTCCACCGCGGCCGCCGCAGCCGCCTTCGTCAGCTTGGCCTCGTCGGCCACCGCGGCGATCAGTTCGTTCTTGGTGGTCATGTGACCGTTCCTTCCATGTTGGTCTTCGACTCGTCCGGCGCATGCGCCAATAACGATGGGGCGGAAAATTTACGGAAAATGCGGCTTTTGCAAGCGCCATCCGCGTCAAACCCGCATCAATGCACGATTTCTGATGCCGCGGGGCGAAACAAAAACGGGCGGCCCGCCACCGCGAACCGCCCGCAAATGCATTTAACTCATTGAATTAAATTACCAATCCCGCCTTTCGGCACTGCGTTTCCGGGGCTCGGCCACCCCCGCCAGCCGACCGGCCAAAAAAGGGGAAAACCCGCCCGAATGCTTGTTCCGGGCGGGATTTTTCAGTGGGCGACGACGCCCGTTCCCTCTTCCTCGGGCATCACCGCCTCGACCGGACGCTCGGTCCATTCGATCGGCTCGGGGGTGCGCACCAAAGCGTGGGCGAGCACCTCGTCCATGCGGGACACCGGGACGATCTCCAGCGCGTTCTTCACGTTGGAGGGGATGTCCGCCAGGTCCTTGGCATTCTCCTCTGGGATCAGCACCTTCTTGATGCCGCCCCGCAAGGCGGCCAGGAGCTTTTCCTTGAGGCCGCCAATGGGCAGCACCCGTCCGCGGAGCGTGATCTCGCCGGTCATCGCCACGTCGCGGCGCACCGGGATGCCAGTGAGCACCGAGACGATGGTGGTGGCCATGGCCGTGCCGGCCGAGGGACCGTCCTTCGGGGTGGCCCCCTCCGGAACGTGGACGTGAATGTCCCGCTTCTCGAACAGCGGCGGCTCGATGCCGAAGTCCACGGCGCGCGAGCGCACATAGGAGGCGGCGGCCGAGATGCTCTCCTTCATCACGTCACGCAGGTTGCCGGTGACGGTCATCTTGCCCTTGCCAGGCATCATGACGCCTTCGATGGTGAGCAGCTCGCCGCCCACTTCCGTCCAGGCGAGGCCGGTGACGACACCCACCTGATCTTCCGCATCGATCTCGCCATAGCGGAAGCGCGGCGCGCCGAGGAAGGTCTCGAGATTCTTCTCGGTCACCTTCACCGACTTCTTCTTGGAGATGACGAGCTCCTTCACCGCCTTGCGGACGAGGTTGGAGATCTCGCGCTCCAGATTGCGGACGCCGGCTTCGCGGGTATAGCGCCGGATGACGGTCAGGAGGGCTGCATCGTCGATCGCCCATTCCTTGCCCTTCAGGCCATGCTTCTGCACCGCATTGGGGATGAGGTGCTTGCGGGCGATCTCCAGCTTCTCGTCCTCGGTGTATCCGGCGATGCGGATCACCTCCATGCGGTCGAGAAGCGCCGGCGGGATGTTGAGCGTGTTGGCCGTGGTCACGAACATCACGTTGGAGAGGTCATAGTCGACCTCCAGGTAATGATCGGCGAACGTGCCGTTCTGCTCGGGATCCAGCACCTCAAGCAGGGCCGCCGACGGGTCGCCGCGGAAATCGGCACCCATCTTGTCGATCTCGTCCAGAAGGAAGAGGGGGTTCGACTTCTTGGCCTTGCGCATGGACTGGATGACCTTGCCCGGCATGGAGCCGATATAGGTCCGCCGGTGGCCACGGATCTCCGCCTCGTCCCGCACACCGCCAAGTGCCACGCGCACGAACTCACGGCCCGTCGCCTTGGCGATGGACTTGCCGAGCGAGGTCTTGCCGACGCCGGGAGGTCCGACGAGGCACAGGATTGGCCCGGTGAGCTTGTTGGCGCGGCTCTGCACGGCCAGATATTCGACGATGCGCTCCTTGACCTTGTCGAGGCCGTAATGGTCGCTGTCCAGGATGGATTGGGCAAAGCCCAGGTCCTTCTTCACGCGGCTCTTCACGTTCCACGGGATGGACAGGAGCCAGTCCAGATAGTTGCGCACCACGGTGGCTTCCGCCGACATGGGCGACATCTGGCGCAGCTTCTTGAGCTCGTGGGTGGCCTTCTCGCGCGCCTCCTTGGTCAGCTTGGTGCGCTTGATCCGATCTTCCAGTTCCTGAAGGTCGTCCCGGCCCTCTTCGTCGCCGAGCTCCTTCTGGATCGCCTTCATCTGCTCATTGAGATAGTACTCGCGCTGGGTCTTCTCCATCTGGCGCTTCACCCGCGTGCGGATGCGCTTCTCCACCTGGAGCACGGAGATTTCGCTCTCCATGAGGCCCAGCACCTTTTCCAGCCGCTCGGCGACCTTCAAGGTTTCAAGCACCCCCTGCTTCTCGGGGATCTTGACCGCCAGGTGCGAGGCGATGGTGTCGGCGAGCTTCGAGTGGTCCTCGATCTGCCCGACAACGCCCACCACTTCCGGCGAGACCTTCTTGTTGAGTTTCACATAATTCTCGAACTCGTTGATCACCGAGCGGGCGAGCGCCTCCGCCTCGACGCGATCGCCGTCTTCATCGGCAATAGCGACGGCTTCCGCCTCATAGAGGTCGGCGCGGTCGGTATAGCGCTTCACCTGGGCGCGGGTAACGCCCTCCACCAGCACCTTCACCGTGCCGTCAGGCAGCTTCAGCAGCTGCAGGACGGTGGCGAGGGTGCCGACCTTGTAGATGGCATCCGCCGCCGGATCGTCGTCCGAGGCGTTTTCCTGCGTGGCCAGCAGGATGTAGGTATCGCCGCGCATCACCTCTTCAAGGGCGCGGATGGACTTCTCGCGACCCACGAACAGGGGAACAATCATATGCGGGAACACCACGATGTCCCGGAGCGGCAGCACCGGATACGTCTGGCTGACGCCGGGAACAAGCGGGGGGCGCGGCTTCTGGCTCGTCATGACCCAATCCTTTCTTGTGGCGCCAACGCATGCGGACGCATATCCGCCTGCGCAGCGCAGCCGGGACGGGAGCGGGATTTCAATGCAGGAGCGGCAAGAAGGCCGCGAGAGGCACGATAACCGAGCCCGGGAACCGGATTTTTCCCAACTGAAATGGAGAGCGGCGCCCGGACTTTCAAGATGGGGCGCAAGAGGGGGCGCATGGATCGCCGGACGACCGCCGCTCGCGAGGCACAGGCAAATTCAATCAATGCCCCCGCGCGCGCGGCGCGGGGGATGAGGCCGGGGCGCGGTGCCTCACGCACTGGCGCCGGCATCGCCGACACGGTCGGCATAGATGTAGAGCGGACGGGCATTCTGCTCGACCACTTCCTTGCTGATGACCACCTCTTCGACGCCTTCCAGACCCGGCAGGTCGAACATGGTGTCGAGCAGGATGCCCTCCATGATGGAGCGCAGCCCACGGGCGCCGGTCTTGCGCTCAATGGCGCGGCGCGCGATGGCGCCGAGGGCCTCCTCGTGGATGGTCAAGTCCACATTCTCCATCTCGAACAGGCGCTGATACTGCTTCACCAGCGCGTTCTTGGGCTCGGCCAGGATCTGCTTGAGCGCGGCCTCGTCCAAATCCCCCAGCGTCGCCAGCACGGGCAGGCGGCCGATGAACTCGGGGATGAGGCCGTACTTGAGCAGATCTTCGGGCTCCACCTCGCGAAACAGCTCGCCGGGGCGACGCTCCTCCACGGGGGCGACCTTGGCGCCGAAGCCGATGGACGTCCCGCCCTTGGAACGGCCCGAGATGATCTTGTCCAGCCCGGCGAAGGCGCCGCCGCAGATGAACAGGATGTTGGTGGTGTCCACCTGCAGGAATTCCTGCTGGGGATGCTTGCGCCCGCCCTGGGGCGGCACGGAGGCGACCGTGCCTTCCATGATCTTCAGCAGGGCCTGCTGGACGCCCTCACCCGACACGTCCCGGGTGATGGAGGGATTGTCGGACTTGCGACTGATCTTGTCGATTTCGTCGATATAGACGATGCCGCGCTGTGCCCGCTCCACATTGTAGTCGGCCGCTTGGAGCAGCTTGAGGATGATGTTCTCCACGTCCTCGCCCACATAGCCCGCTTCCGTGAGCGTGGTGGCGTCGGCCATGGTGAAGGGCACGTCCAGGATGCGGGCGAGCGTCTGGGCCAGCAACGTCTTGCCCGAGCCCGTCGGGCCGATGAGCATGATGTTGGACTTGGCCAGTTCAACGTCGCCATGCTTGGTGGCGTGGTTGAGGCGCTTGTAGTGGTTGTGCACCGCCACGGAGAGGACCTTCTTCGCATGGTCCTGGCCGATGACATAGTCATCGAGAACCTTGCGGATCTCCTTCGGGGTGGGGATTCCGTCCCGCGACTTCACCAGCGAGGACTTGGATTCCTCACGGATGATGTCCATGCACAGTTCGACACACTCGTCGCAAATGAAGACCGTAGGCCCTGCGATGAGCTTGCGGACCTCGTGCTGGCTTTTGCCGCAGAACGAGCAGTAGAGCGTGTTCTTGCTGTCGCTGCCGCCGGTCTTGCTCATCTTCATCTCCGTCTGGCCCCCTTTCCGCGCACCCGACGTGCCCGGATCAGGGACCGAGTTCAGGAGCCGAAACGGGATTTCCGCCTCTGCTCCCAGGTCCAGCCGCCGGGCCGGACCTCAGCCAACCATCCTCGAGCGATACGTTCAAGGCATATGCACAGATTATGCCTAAGCCGGCATGCTCGAGGGTTGCACCGACCCCGACGCCGAAGCGCCGGAGATGTTCCGTCCCACTCGCCCCGCAGAGAGACACTGCAGGTCGAGCCCCCGCTTGTCACCATGGCGCCCGCCGGGAGATCTGGAACGATCCCGGACGGAGTCCATGAGACGGGCGGGCAGGAGCCGGCTCACCACCGCATGCAAGCGCGATCTTGCACTGCACGCAAGTGCCGGAAATCGCCCATACCCGAAAATGCGCCGGCGGGCCGGGACCGGAAGGTCCCCGCGCCCGCCGGAGAAATGCCGGGCGCCGGGCGCCCAATGTGGTCCGCATACAAGGCTGCGGGCCAGTTTGTCAGGCCTTGGCCGGCTCGTCGGCGGGGCGCTGTTCGATCACCGAATCGATCAGGCCGAAGTCCTTTGCGGCGCCGGCCGTCATGAAGTTGTCGCGCTCGAGGGCGTTCTCGATTTCCTCGAAGGTGCGGCCGGTATGCTTCACGTAGATTTCATTCAGCCGCTTCTTGAGGCTGAGAATTTCCTGGGCGTGCAGCATGATGTCGGTCACTTGGCCCTGGAAGCCACCGGACGGCTGGTGGACCATGATTCGGGCGTTCGGCAGCGCAAAGCGCATGCCCTTTTCACCAGCCGTCAGCAGCAGGGAGCCCATGGAGGCGGCCTGGCCGATGCACAGCGTGGAAACGGGCGGGCGGATGAACTGCATGGTGTCGTAGATGGCGAGGCCCGACGTCACCACTCCCCCGGGGGAGTTGATGTACATCGAGATTTCCTTCTTCGGATTCTCGGCTTCCAAGAACAGCAGCTGCGCCACCGCCAGGGTCGACATGCCGTCTTCCACGGGGCCGGTGAGGAAGATGATGCGCTCCTTCAGGAGGCGCGAATAAATGTCATAGGCCCGCTCGCCACGGTTGGTCTGCTCGACCACCATGGGAACGAGGTAATTCATGTAAGTATCGATGGGGTCGCGCATCTGAGATCCTCGGGCGCGGCCGCCCGCAAGGGGCCGGCCGCGCGCTATCGTCGCAGTGGAGAAACAGCGCCCCGATCAGGCCGCCTTTTCCTCATCCTCCTTGTAGAGCTCCTCGCGCGTGACTTCCTTCTCGGTCACGTTTGCAAGCTCCAGGAGGAAGTCGACGACCTTTTCCTCGAACAGGGGCGCACGCACGGACGCCATCGCCTGCGGATTGCGGCGATAATAGTCCCACACCTGCTGCTCCTGACCGGGGAATTGGCGCGCACGCTCCACCACCGCACGCGTCACTTCGTCGTCGCTGACCTGAATATTGTTACGCTCGCCGATTTCCGCAAGCACCAGGCCGAGACGCACCCGCCGCTCGGCGATGCGCTGATAGTCAGCCTTGGCCTCGTCCTCGGTGGTGCCTTCGTCGGCGAAGCTCCGGCCCTGGGCGGTGAGGTCCTGCTGGACCTGGGACCACACGCCGTCGAACTCCTGAGACACCAGGGTCGGGGGCACGTCGAACTTGTGCAGGCCATCCAGGGCGTCGAGCAGGGCGCGCTTCACCTTCTGGCGGGCGACGCCGGCATGCTCGCGGGCGATGCGCTCGCGCACCTGGGTCTTCAGGGCGTCGAGCCCCTCAAGGCCCAGGGACTTGGCGAACTCGTCGTCGATGGTCAGGGCGCCCGGGGCTTCCACGGCCTTGGCGGTGACCTCGAACGAGGCGGCTTTGCCAGCCAGCTCGCGGGCCGCATAGGCCTCGGGGAAGGTCACGGAGATGGTGCGGGTCTCGCCGGCGGAAATGCCCTCGATCTGCTCCTCGAAGCCGGGGATGAAGCTCTTGGAGCCGAGCACCACCTGGATGTCCTGGCCCGCGCCGCCCTCGAACGGCACGCCGTCGATGGAGCCCACGAAGTCCACGGTCACGCGGTCGCCGGTGGCGGCGGCGCCGTCCTTGGCCTCATAGGGACGGTTGGCGTCGGCGAGACGGTTGATGGTCTCCTCGACCTCAGCGTCGGAGACGGCGACCACGGGCTTCTCGATGGAGATGTCCTTGAAATTGCCGAGCTCGATCTGCGGCAGGATTTCCAGCTCCACCGTGTAGGACAGGTCCTGCCCGCCCTCGATGACGCTCTTGACCTCGGCCTCGTCGCTCGGCAGCTCGACGCGCGGCTGCAGCGCCAGGCGGAAACCGCGCTCCTCGACGATCTTGCCGTTGGCTTCGGTCACCGCGGCCTCGATCACCTCGGCCATCACGGACTTGCCGTACACCTTCTTCAGATGCGCGACCGGCACCTTGCCAGGGCGGAATCCGTTGATGCGCACGCGGTCCTTGAGCTCGGAAAGCCGGGTGCTGGCCTTCGCGTCCAGTTCCGCGGCGGGGAGGACCACGCGGAACGCGCGCTTGAGGCCGTCGGCCTGGGTTTCAGTCACCTGCATCGTCTTGCCTTCGTTCACTGTCCGCCTCGGGGCGGCTCTTTTCGTAAAAGGGTCGCTTCCACCGGAAGGGGCATCGTTCCGCTGCGACGGCATGGTGCGGGCGGAGGGTTTCGAACCCCCACGACTTTCGTCACGGGAACCTAAATCCCGCGCGTCTACCAGTTCCGCCACGCCCGCGGCCTCTACGAAACCGACCCTGCGGCATCGCCGGAGACCATCGCCTCCAACGCCTGCCGCGGGAACGCCTGCTGTCGCTCGGGTCCACGCTTCCGGCACGGCTCAGCGGGTGCGTGATCCCTTGAATCGCGCACCGACCGAGCGGGCGCTTATATCATGGGGAAATCGGCGTGCAGCAAGAAAAAGCGCCCGTCCCCGGCCCTCTCGCCCTTTTGCACGAAATCGCGCAGCCAATGGCCAAGCGCGGGCTTGGCAAGGGCAAATGCATCTTGCCCTTTGTCCGGCGAAAAGGGATGGTCCCGCCGTGGGCATCGCATCCCCGGGGGTTCGTTCATGTTGCGGTATTGGGATCCTTCTCGCCGTTCGGTTCTTGCCGGCGCAGCGGCGCTTATCGCGAGCGGGGCCTTGCCGCGCCTTGCCGTGGCCCAACCCGCAGCCGGCCCGGTCCGCCTCAAGGCCGCCAGCGTCGAGCGGATCGAGCTTGGCGGATCGAAGCCCCTTGAACTGTTCCAGAATCTTCTGCCGGGCCCGGTCCTGCGGGTGAAGCGCGGCGCCTCCCTCGCCGCGTTGGTGGACAATACACTCAAGGCGCCATTGTCGGTGGTGTTTCCAGGCGTGCGTACGGCCGATGCGGTGGCTGGCATCCAGGGCTTTACCGGCGAGGCGGTGGCACCCACCGGCAGCAAGGACATTTCCTTCGCTCCGCCCGACGCCGGCTCCTTCTTCTATCGCGCCTTCGACCCGGCGCAGATGCTCCGCGGCCTTGTGGGTGCGCTCATCGTCGAAGAGAACGAGCCGTCTCCCTTCGCGGCGGATCAGGCCCTTGTGATCCAATCCTTTTCGCCAGATCCCACCATGAAGGTGCCGCTGCTGACAGTGAATGGTGCGGTTTCCCCCACCATCGAGTCGCCCGCCGGCGGACGCTCGCGCGTGCGGCTGATGAACGCGTCGCCGCACTTCCTGCGGGTGCATGTGGTGGCGGCGGCGCCCTGCTATGTTCTGGCCGTGGACGGCCAGCCCACCGAGCCCTTCGTGATGAAGGACGGCCGGGCCCAGATCACCCCGGGCGGGCGTCTCGACATCACGGTGGACATGGGCACCGCCAACCCCGTGGTGCTGGAAGTGGAGACCAGCCAGCTGCCGGTCCAGCTCGCCATCCTCGTGCCTGTGGGCCCCGGCACGGCAACGGGGGCGCCGGCAAACCTTCCGGCACCCGCCCCCCTGCCCTCCAACGGCCTGCCCGCGACCATCCCGCTGGACAATGCCACGCGCTACCAGGTGAGCCTGGGCGGCCCCGCCGAACTGAACACCCTGCCGAGTCTGGGCACCGTGGAGAAAGGCTCCACCGTGGTCCTGGCGCTGGAAAACCCCCATGACGTTCCGGTGGCCGTTCAGCTCTTCGGCACCCCTGCCCGGATCCTCGACGGTGTCGATGATGGCTGGAAGCCGTGGTGGCATGATGCCATTGCGGTTCCGCCCAAGGCCACGGTCCGCGCGGCCCTGGTCGCCTCACTGCCCGGCAAGTGGCCGATCCTGGCCCAACGGGCCGGCGACGGCGTCCTGATGGCTGCAAGGTCCTATCAGGTGAAGTGACACTGACATTGCACCTGACATGGCGCGTGAATATCGCGCGTCATGTCATTGATAGCACTTGTGCTGCGCCGGAGCGCCGACCCGCACCGATCTCAAGATCACGGCCTTGACGTCTGGGCCAGTTGCGAGAACAGGCGGGCATAGACTTTGGGCAGAGCCTCCGGCAGGTCATCCGCGATCAGCCCTGGCCCCGCTTCTTGCGCGGCCTCCCCGTGCAGCCACACCGCCGCGCTCGCCGCCTCAAATGTAGGCATGCCTTGGGCGAGCAGCCCACAGATGAACCCCGCCAGCACGTCGCCCGCACCTGCCGTCGCAAGGTAAGGCGGAGCGTTCTCAGCGATGACGGCACGCCCATCCGGCGCGGCGACCACGGTGTCCGGCCCCTTCAGAACCAGCACCGCCCCCACCCGCCGGGCCGCACGACGCGCGCGGACAAGCTTCGAGGACTGGCCGCTCACATCGGCATCATTGGAGAAGAGGCGGGCAAACTCCCCGTCATGGGGCGTCAGAACCGTTGCCCGCGCGCGTGCGAGGACAGCGGCGAGGGTGTCCGACCCGGACGCGAAGCTGGTGATGGCATCGGCATCCACAACCAGGGAGCGGTGAGGCGCCGCGGCGATGGCGAGCTTTTCGCGCGTGCCGTCCCCCACACCGAGCCCAGGCCCCAGCAGAACTGCATTGAACCGCGAATCGCCGAGCAGGCCATCCAATTCCGCCGCTGTGTCCACGGGCCGCGCCATCAGGGCCGCATAGGACGCAGCATGTACATCCCGGGCGTCGCGAGGGCAGGCAATGGTGACGAGCCCCGCCCCGGCCCGCAGCGTCCCGCGCGCGGACAGCCGAGCGGCGCCTGCAGTCCAGGCGCCACCGCTCACCACCACCCCATGGCCGCGCCCATATTTGTGCCCCTCGGCGCGAGGCACGGGAAAGGTGTCGAGCCAGCTGGCCGGCTCGTTCACAAAGGTGAGCGGCGCGATCTCTTCCAGTACGGCGTCTGGAATGCCAATGTCCGCCACCCGTACCGGCCCGCACAGGAGGCGGCCGGGCATGAGCAGATGGCCAGGCTTCCGGCGAAAGAAGGTGACGGTTTCAGTGGCCCGCGCGGCCGCACCCCGGATCTGACCGGTGGCACCATCAAGGCCAGACGGAAGGTCCACCGCGATGACCGGCCGCCCGCTCGCCGCGATCTTCTGAACCACCTGGAGGGCCGCCCCCTCCAGATCGCGTGCAAGGCCGGCGCCGAACAAGGCATCGACGATGACGTCACAGGCGGCAACATCCACCACCTCAGCCGCCTCGACGTCCCCTTTCCAGCCTTCCGCCGCCCAGGCCGCATCCCCCTTCAGCCCGTCGCGGTGACCGAGCAGCGCCACGCGCACGCGATAGCCCCGCTGGGCCAGCACCCGCGCCGCCACGAAGCCGTCTCCGCCATTATTGCCCGGTCCGCACAGGATCAGGACCCGGCTCGACAGGGCCCGACGCGCCACGACATCGGCGACGGCCCGCCCGGCCCGCTCCATCAGTTCAGTGCCCGCGATACCGCTTTTGATGGCGAGGGCATCGGCCCGTCCCATTTCGGCAGGGTCCAGAAGCGCGTTCATTTCAACACCCCCGCATGTGCCTAAATCGCGCACAAGGACGCCCGTCCCCGCGGCGAAAATTTCGCCCAAACAATAAACATTTGGCGTATAACCGGGCACAGTTGGTTCCGGACGCCGTTCCTCATCCTGTATTGACGCCCATGGCACGCATCCTGCTTAACCGGATGGCGGCGCGGCCGGCCGGCGGTGGGGCCGGGCCACGGGGAGACGGAGCGCATGAAGAAGATCGAGGCCATCATCAAGCCCTTCAAGCTGGACGAGGTGAAGGAGGCCCTGCAGGAAGTCGGCCTGCAAGGCATCACCGTCACCGAAGCGAAGGGATTCGGGCGGCAGAAGGGCCACACGGAGCTGTATCGCGGCGCCGAGTATGTGGTGGATTTCCTGCCTAAGGTGAAGATCGAGGTCGTTTTGCCCGACGATATGGTAGAAAAGGCCGTGGACGCGATCCGCCGCGCCGCCCAGACGGGGCGCATTGGCGACGGCAAGATCTTCGTCTCCAGCATCGAGGAGGCGATCCGGATCAGAACCGGAGAGTCGGGCCTCGATGCCATCTGAGGTTCTGCAAGCAATAAGATGTATCTGTAGGAAAGGCTCAGATCCACATGACCACCGCCAAGGATGTCCTTGAGTCCATCAAGGCCAACGACGTGCGCTACGTCGACCTGCGCTTCACCGATCCCCGCGGCAAGTGGCAGCATGTCACGTTCGACATCTCCATGATCGACGAGGAATTCTTCGCCGAGGGCACCGCCTTCGACGGCTCGTCCATCGCCGGCTGGAAGGCGATCAACGAATCCGACATGCAACTGATGCCGGACCTCGAGACCGCCTGCATCGATCCCTTCTTCTCCGAGACCACGATGTCCATCGTCTGTGACATCCTGGAGCCCACCACCGGCGAGCCCTACGGCCGTGATCCCCGTTCGATCGCCCGCAAGGCCGAGGCCTATGCCAAGTCCACCGGCATCGGCGACACCGTCTATTTCGGCCCCGAGGCCGAGTTCTTCATCTTCGACGACGTCCGCTTCAAGGCCGACCCGTACAACACCGGCTTCAAGCTGGATTCCGTCGAGCTGCCCACCAATTCCGACACCGACTATGAAGGCGGCAATCTCGGCCACCGGGTGCGGACCAAGGGCGGCTACTTCCCGGTGCCCCCGATCGACAGCGCCCAGGACATGCGTTCCGAGATGCTCGGCGCCATGGCCAAGATGGGCGCCAAGGTGGAAAAGCACCATCACGAAGTGGCGTCCGCCCAGCATGAGCTCGGCCTGAAGTTCGGCCCGCTCGTGACCATGGCCGACCACCTGCAGATCTACAAGTACTGCATCCATCAGGTGGCCAACATCTACGGCAAGACCGCCACCTTCATGCCGAAGCCGGTCTATGGCGACAACGGCTCGGGCATGCACGTCCACCAGTCCATCTGGAAGGGCGGCAAGCCCCTGTTCGCGGGCGACAAGTATGCCGACCTCTCGCAGGAATGCCTGTGGTATATCGGCGGCATCATCAAGCATGCCAAGTCGCTGAACGCCTTCACCAACCCGCTGACCAATTCTTACAAGCGGCTGGTCCCCGGCTATGAAGCGCCCGTGCTGCTCGCCTATTCGGCGCGCAATCGCTCGGCCTCCTGCCGCATCCCCTACACCAACAACCCGAAGGCCAAGCGCGTCGAGGTTCGCTTCCCCGATCCCGGCGCGAACCCCTACCTTGCCTTCGCGGCCCTGTTCATGGCCGGCATGGACGGCATCCTGAACCGCATCGATCCTGGCGCGGCCATGGACAAGGACCTCTACGACCTGCCCCCCGCGGAGCTGAAGCAGATCCCCACCGTCTGCGGCTCGCTGCGCGAGGCCCTGAAGGCCCTCGAGGACGACAATGCCTACCTGACCAAGGGCGGCGTCTTCACCGAGGACTTCATCAGCGCCTATATCGACCTGAAGATGACCGAAGTGATGCGTTTCGAAATGACGCCCCACCCGGTCGAGTTCGAGATGTACTACTCGGTCTGATCGTCCCGCAGCGGACGAGCATCCGGAATCGGGGGCGCCTTTCGGGGCGCCCCTTTTCGTTTGCGGTGCCCGATCTTTACGGATTGAAAAGGAACGGCCCCGCTCCGTCTCCGAAGCGGGGCCGCTTTAACAGCGAGAAGATGCCCCCGCGCTATTCCAGCATCTCGCCATAGGCCGGCGGCTGGGGCGACGTGAGCAGGGGCCGCTGGCCTTTGCGCAGGCGGAAATACACCTGCGCCGCGATCAGGATCACAGCGAGCATGAGGAAGGTGGCGCTGATGGGGCGTTCAACGAACGTCATCAGATCGCCCCGCGAGATCAGCATGGCCCGCCGGAACGTCTCTTCGAAGCGCGGTCCAAGCACGAAGCCGAGCATGATCGGCGCGGGATGAAATCCGAGCTGGAGCAGGACATAGCCGCCCAGGCCGATGACAAGGGTCTCGACCACCGCGAACAGATCGTTATTGGCGCTGTAGACGCCGATGCAGATGAAGAAGAGCGCGCTGGGATAGAGATATTTGTACGGGATGGAGAGCAGCTTCACCCAGATGCCGATCATGGGCACGTTCAGGATCACCAGGAGGATGTTGCCGATCCAGAAACTGGCGACGAGGCCCCAGAAGATGTCCGGGTGATCGGAAATGAGCTGCGGCCCCGGCGTGATGCCCTGGATGATCAGGGCGCCGAGGATCAGCGCCATGACCGCATCGCCGGGAATGCCAAGGCTCATGGTCGGGATGAAGTCGCCTTGCACCGCGGAGTGGGTGGAAGCCTCGGGGCAGGCAACGCCCTCAATGGCGCCATTTCCGAAGCGGTGCGGCGTCTTAGAGATCTTCTTCTCGGTGGAATAGGAGACGAAGGAGGCGATGGTCGGCCCGGTGCCGGGAATGAGGGAGCACAGGGCGCCGATGAGGGTGCCGCGAATCATGGCGGGAAAGGCGAGCTTCATGTCCGCCCTGGTGGGCCGCATGTCCGAGAGGCTGATCTTGCTGTCCCGGGTGGAGACCTTGGCCACGCGGTTCACGCTCTTCAGGAACTCGGCGACGCCGAAGATGCCGAGCGCCAGCGCCACGATCTCGATGCCGTCCATCATTTCGGTGATGCCGAAGGTGAAACGCGGCTCGCCGGTGTTCACATCGGTGCCGGCAATGCCCAGCAGCAGGCCCAACACTGTCATGGCGACGCCCTTCAGGGGCGAGCTCTTGGCGAGAGTCGCGCCGGCCAAGAGGCCCAGCAGCATCAGTGAGCAGATGTCAGCCGGCCCGAATTTCAGCGCCACGGTCACCAGGAACGGAGCGAAGAAGATCATCTCGATGATGCCGAACGATGCGCCCACGAAGGACGAGATCATCGTCACGCCCAAGGCCACGCCGCCCCGCCCCTGTTTCGTCAGCGGGTAGCCGTCAAGACAGGTGACAGCGTGGGGAGGATGGCACGGCAGGTTCAGCAGGATGGAGCAGATGGCCCCGCCATACTGGGCGCCATAGTAGATGCCCGCCAGCATAAGGATGGCGGCCACTGGCTTCATCGCGAAGGTCAGCGGCAGGAGCACCGAAATAGCGGCCATGACGCCCATGCCCGGCAGCACGCCGACCACGTTGCCAAACAGCACGCCGACAAAGCACCAGAGCAGGTTTTCCGGCTGAAGCGCGACGCCGAAGCCATGATAGAGGTCGGTCAGAGCGGTGATCATTGCGCGCCCCTCACCACAGCTTGAGCGGGATCTGGAGGGCGTACCAGAACAGCCCGATCAGCACGCCAGTCATGACACTGGCGAGAACCAGGGCCGCCTTGAGCGTCATGGTGCGGTCGCCCATGGCGGAGATGAACACCAGCGCAAACGTCGCCGGTGCGAAGCCGACGAATTCCGCGAGGCCGATAAAGGCCAGGATGCCACCCACGATGGCGACGAAGCCGCGCACATCCGGCAGATGGAAATGCTCGCCCGGCTCCAACTGGGTGGTTCCTCCGCCCTTCATGAGCGTCCCGATGGCAATGGCTGCGCCAATGCAACCAAGGGTGACGCCCAGGATGATGGGGAAATAGCCGGTGCCCATGCGGAACAGGTTACCCACCTGGTGGGAGAGCCCTTCAACCACGGCGCCAATGCCCAGCAGAAGCAGGAGCACCCCACCGTAGAGATCTCGCCAGGTGAGAAAATGCCGGACGACGGCCTCCGTACGAGGATCGGAATGCTCTGCGCCCGCAGGTCCCTTCCCGTCCTTCGGCCCAATGATTGGGGTCGACATCGATTACGCTTCCTTCCCAATGTGCCAGTTCTTGTTTTTCTTTGGCGGCCTATTTGATGCGTCGACGCATACACACGATGCCAAACACAACATCAAGTATATTCCTTTGCGGAATGACCCGACGTCATGCATTTCATATGTAATTTTTGAGTCTTAGAACTAAAATTAAATGACGTTGCGGCATCTTTTTTGTCGTCGCCACATGAGATTACATGATTTTTATTGTTACCCGCTGTCAAGCATGAAGATCGCGCTGGACCTGCCGATGTCCCCCTTCCGCCTCAGAGGGCAGGGCCGTGCGGAGGTCGCGGGACGCCGTGAAGCCGAGGCGGGCCCGGTGCGCGGGACCACACCTCCCGCCTTGGCTCGCGGGGGCGGGAGGAAAGGAGAGAGCGTACTTTGAAAGGGGAGAGCCCCTTCGCGGGCCTGGACTGGATCCGACCAGACAGAATCGACACGGGATGCCGCCGGTGGGTGAATCCGCCACTTGCAAAGCGGTAGAGGGCGCCCCCATTTAATGACGATGGCGACGGAGCAGCGACGGGCTCAGTACGCCAGCCAGATGGCCCCGCCGATGAGAACCGCTTCCCCCGCCAGCACGCCGGCCAGGATGGAACGGCGAAAGGCAAGGAAGCCGGCGATGCCGGCAACGACACACCCAAGCCGCAGCGCCAGTGGAATATCGGCCAGGGCGCCGGTGGGCATGAGGATGAGGCGTGCGATCACCGCCGCAAGCAGGGCGCTCGCCACCGCCTTCACCCAGATGAAGATCTCGCTGCCCTCCTGCACCCGGCGGCCGGCGATCACGGCCAGCGAGCGCCAGATTTCGGTCGGCAGGAAGCCCACCAGGAGCATCACGAAGATGGCGGTCCATTCGCTGCTGAAGGGGTAGCTCACCGCCGACGCCTCCACCAGCGCCCCACAAGATAGGCCGCCGTGCCGCCGCCGAAGCCGGTGATCATGAGATCCGCCCCGCCACTCATCCCCACCACAAAGGGCGCGGTGAGCGTGCCGAACGCCAAAGCCAGCCAGTCGGTGGTGTCCCGAGCGCCGCGAATCAGCAGCAGAGTGAAGGACATGGGCGTCATGAAGAGCAGCCCCGCCCCCATCGAGGCCGGCAACTCGCCTGCGAGAAGGAAGCCGGCCGCCGTGCCGGTCATGCTGAAGACCAGCAACATCAGCCCGAAGCCGAGCACGAACGGGGGGCGGCCATTCATGGGAACGTGGGGCAGGAGCCTCTGCCCTTCCACCCACACCGTCATGGCGACGAAATGGGCGCACACCAGGTCCTTCCACAGGCTGCGCCGCGGGCCGCGCATGAGCGGCGCGATGGACACCACCATGGGCAGGAGGCGAATGGAGGAGAGCGCCACCGCCAGCGCGATGGCAGGGAGCGCCGTCCCGCTCACAAGCCCGCCGACCATGATGACCTGGCCGGGCAGCGCCCAGATGAAGAAGGTGGACAGGACACCCGCGACAAAGGGAAAGCCCACCCCGTGCAGGAGGCCCCCATAGCCGATATAGCCGGCGAACAGCACAAAACCGGGCACCGAAACGGCACACCGCGCTCCGTGGGCAAACCACCCAAGGGTACCACGGGGCGCCGGCGACGCCATTCCGGCCGGGCCTCCGGGCATCGGCGGCTGAGCAATGGTCAAGGCGAGGTCTCGAACTGCTGCGACGGCGGGCAAACTAGCATCGGGCACACGCGCACTGAACCTGTCACTGGCGCAGGGCTTTAGCCGGTTTCATGCCGATGCCGCAGGGCGTTTGGAAGGTGGACGCACCACGGCCCAGTGCACGCGGAAACCGCTTCCCCCGCACCCTCCGGCATCTTAGAACCGTGTGTGCTTCCCGGGAAAAAGTTTGACACGTGCGCGTCGTTCCCATCTCCTACACCGATCCTGCCGCCGCCTTCGAGGCCTTCGCGGATGAGCCCGTCGCGGCCCTGCTTCAGAGCTGCGCTCCGGACGGACCGCGCGGGCGGTATTCCTACATCGCAGCAGAGCCTTATCGGCTGATCGTCGCCACCAGCCACGGCGTTATGGTGGATGGAGAGCCGGTGCCCGGGGACCCCTTCACGGTGCTGGAGCGGGAACTGGCGAGGGTCCCGGATGCCGACGGCCCCTGCCCTGTGCCCTTCCGCACCGGCGCCGTGGGCTTTCTCGGCTATGAACTTGGGCGCCATCTGGAGCGCCTGCCGGTGCCACGTCTCCTTGGCCCCGGTCAGCCGGAAATGGTCATGGGGCTTTATGACACCGTCATTGCCTTCGACCATCAGGAGGAGAAGGCCTATGTGATCTCCAGCGGCGCGCCGGAAGTCGACTCCGGCGCCCGCGCCCGCAGGGCGGCGATGCGCGCCCACGGCTTCCTGCATCGCCTCTCCGGCGTGAACGAGACGCCGCGCACGCCAGACTGGACGCCGCAGAGTGCCTGGCAGCCGGATCTCGACCGGACGGAGGTGGAGGAGCGGATCGCGCGCACCATCGCCTATATCCGCGCCGGCGACATCTTCCAGGCCAATATCACCCAGCGTTTCACTGCCCGCATGCCGCCGGACCTGGGCGACCGGGGGCTCTATGCGCGCCTGCGCGCCCTCTCGCCGGCGCCGTTCGCGGCTCTGCTCACCTGCGGCCGCGCCATGGCGGTGGCGAGCGCCTCCCCGGAGCGCTTTCTCAGCCTCGCCGCAGACCGCTGGGTGGAAACCCGTCCCATCAAGGGCACCCGCCCGCGCCATCTTGATCCTGCGCAGGATGCAACGCTGGCCGCCGAGCTATCCGCCAGCGCCAAAGACCGGGCCGAAAACCTCATGATCGTCGACCTCATGCGCAACGACCTGGGGCGCGTGGCGGAGCTGGGTAGCGTGACGGTTCCGGTGTTGAACGGGCTGGAGACTTTCGCTTCCGTCCACCATCTGGTCTCGGTGGTTCGCGCGCGGCTGCGGGAGGGTCTGGGACCGGTGGACCTGCTGCGCGCCACCTTCCCCGGCGGCTCCATCACGGGCGCCCCGAAAATCCGCGCCATGGAAATCATCCACGAGTTGGAACCCGCCCCGCGCGGCGTCTATTGCGGCGCCATCGCCTGGATCGGCTTCGATGGGGCGATGGATTCCTCCATCGTCATCCGCACGCTGGTGCGGGTTGGCGACACGGTGATGGCGCAAGCGGGGGGCGGCATCGTCGCCGATTCCGATCCCGCGGCCGAATATGAGGAGGGCATGGTGAAGATCGCCCCGCTCCTGCGCGCCGTCGCCGGCCCTGCTCCGGAGAGGTAAGCCCATGAAGATCTGGCTGAACGGCTCGGTGGTGCAGGCCGCGGTCACCGGCATCTCGCCACAGGATCGCGGCTTCACCTTGGGCGATGGCCTGTTCGAGACCATGAAGGTGGTGCAGGGGCATATTATGCGCCTGGAAGGGCATTTGGCGCGCCTGGAAGAGGGCGCGCGGGTCCTGCGGATGCCCCTGCCCTGGTCACGGGACGCCCTGGAGGCCGCCATCCGCGCGGTGATCGAAGCCAATGCCCTGACTGATGCCGTGGCGCGGCTGACGGTGACGAGAGGGACGGGGCCGCGCGGCATCCTTCCCCCGACGGATCCGCACCTCACCCTCCTGGTCTCAGCCGCCCCCCAGCCCGGCCCCTTGCCGCCGGCGCGGCTTTGCGTGGCGCAGACCACGCGCCGCAACGAGCACTCCCCGCTCGCCCGGATCAAGTCGCTTAACTATCTCGACAATATCATCGCCCGCCAGGAGGCAGCGGAGCGCGGCTATGACGATGCCCTGTTGCTGAACACCCAAGGGCAGATCGCGGAAGGTACCTATGCCAATCTGTTCGCCATCATTGACGGACACCTGGTGACGCCGCCGGTCAGCGACGGCGCCTTGCCCGGCATCCTGCGGCGCGACGTGCTCGCCGCCGGTGGGCGCGAAATGACCCTCACGCCAGAGGCCTTGGCACGCGCCGAAGAGGCGTTCCTGACCTCCAGCCTCGGCATCCGCTCCCTCCAATCCATTGAGGATCGCCCGTTGCCGTCCTGCACCATGGCCGAGCGGCTGAAAGAGGCCTTGCGCTGACGGGCGGCACATCCGCCGCCCGTCCCCGGCCATGGCGTATCACGCCGCGAAGGCCTCGCCCTTAGGCGGAATGACCACCTTGGCCGGACCGTCCTTCAGCGCGTCCGCGAACGGCGCCGGATCCTGGATCAGCAGGCCGAACGTGGCGTAGTGGCAGGGCACCACGGTCTTGGCGGTGATGAAGCGCTTGACCGCCAGCGCGGCGGTGGCGGGGCCCATGGTGAAGCGGTCGCCGATCGGCACAAAGGCCACGTCGGGGGCATGGATTTCGCTGATGAGCGCCATGTCGGAGAAGAGGTCGGTATCCCCCAGGTGCCAGACGGTCGGCTCGCCCGGCGCCTTGACGATGATGCCGTTGGGATTGCCGAGATAGGTGGGATTGGCGCCGCCGCCACCCGAGGAATGGTCCGCCCGCACGAAGGTGACGCTGAAGCCGCCCATGTCCACCGTGCCGCCAGTGTTCATCATCTCGAACGCGCTGAGGCCCTCGCCGCCCAGATGGGCGCACACCTCGGGATTGGCCACCACCTTGACGGTGCGGCCGGCTGCCTCCGCCCCCTTCACGATGGCCACGGTGTCGCCGATATGATCGCCATGGCCATGGGTGAGGAGGATATGGGTCACGCCCTCGGCGGCCTTGGCCTTGTCGCTGACGAAGGCCGGATTGCCGGTAAAGAAGGGGTCGAAGAGCACCACCTTGTCCGCGAAATCCAGGCGGAACGCGGCGTGGCCGAACCAGGTAATTTTCATGAGGTGCCTCTTTCGGTCTTGAACGGCGGGCGGAGCATGCCGAAAGGCCGGCTGCGGTGCAACGCATCTCGCGCCGGTGGCGAGCCCACCCCATCCATGGTAGCCAAGGCCATGTCCGATCAGAATGTTCCGCCCCCGCCCGAAGCGCCCGCCCCTGTTGTCCCGCTGGCAGAGCTGGCGCCGCTGCTGGCGCCGCGCGGCGGCCTGATCGGCCTGGATCTCGGCACTAAGACCATCGGGGTTGCCGCCTGCGATCCGGACCGGAGGCTCGCCACCGTGGTGGAGACGGTCAAGCGGACCAAATTCACGGCGGACGCGCAGCGCCTGCTTCACCTGGCGCAGGATCGGAAGACTGTCGCCTTCGTCCTCGGCCTTCCCCTCAACATGGACGGCACCGAAGGCCCTCGCGCCCAGGCGAGCCGAGCCTTTGCGCGAAATTTTTCCCGCCTCACCAGCTGCCCCATTGCCCTGTGGGACGAGCGTCTGTCCACCGCGGCGGTGGAGCGGGTGCTCATCCAAGCGGATGTGAGCCGAGCCAAGCGGGCGGCGGTGATCGACCAGCATGCGGCCGCCTTCATTCTCCAAGGCGCCCTGGACTTCCTGGCGCAGCAGGCGCGCCGGATCGAAGCATGACCCCCGTCGACGCCCCGATTCGCTCTGGTTTTGCACCCGAGATGTTCCGCGCGGAACCGCGACCGTCCCATTTCGGGACACGATCGCCGCGCCCCTAAGCCATGGCCACAGCACCCTTCATCCCCGTCTGCCTCGCCGACTATGAAAGGCTCGCCCTGGAGCGCCTCAGCGAACAGACAAAGGCCTATCTGGAAGGGGGCGCGGCCGATGAGATCACGCTGCGTGAGAACCGTGCCGCGTTTGATCGCATCCGACTGTCGCCCCGCATCCTGCCCGATCTGAAAGGGGCGAACACCCGCTTGTCGCTCCTGGGGCTCGACCTGCCCCACCCCATCCTGGTGGCGCCTACCGCCTATCACCGCCTCGCCCATCCCGAGGGCGAACGGGCGACTGCGCAAGGCGCGGGCGCCATGGGTGCGGTGATGGTCGTGAGCACTCAGGCGAGCGTGGCGGTGGAAGAGATCGCCTCCCTCGCCACCGCGCCGCTCTGGTTCCAGCTTTACATGCATCCAGACCGGGACGTGACGCAGCACCTGGTTCAGCGGGCAGAAGATGCCGGGTGCGGCGCATTGGTGGTCACGGTGGACGCCCCGGTGAGCCTGCGCAACCGGGAACAGAGGGCCGGCTTCCGCCTGCCGGCGGGTGTGGATGCTGTGCATCTGAGGGGCCTGCCGCCCTTGCCCACGCCCGCTTCCGCCGCCATGGGCGAGGTGCCTGTCTTCACCGGCGCACTGGATGCCTTGCCCGGATGGGACGATCTGGTGTGGTTGCGGGATGTGTCCCGCCTGCCCCTTCTGCTGAAGGGCATCCTTCATCCCGACGACGCCCGCCGGGCGGTCGATCTGGGCATGGACGGCGTCATCGTCTCCAACCATGGCGGCCGGGTCCTCGATACGGTGCCCGCCGCCATCAATGCCCTGCCTTACGTCACAGAAGCTGTCTCGGGGGCGGTGCCCGTCCTGCTGGATGGCGGCATCCGGCGAGGTACTGACATCCTAAAAGCCCTGGCGCTCGGGGCGCGGGCCGTGCTGGTGGGGCGGCCTTGCCTGCATGGTCTGGCGGCCGCGGGCGCGCCCGGCGTCGCCCATGTGCTGCATCTGTTGCGGGCGGAACTGGAAGTGGCCATGGCCTTGACTGGACGCACGACGCTCGCGCAGGTGGATCGTTCAGTGCTCTGGCCGCCTGCGCCCGACCCTGCGTGACTTTCAGCTTGGCTATTTTTTCCGGAACCGGATGCTTGGCCGTGCGTTGCTCCAGCGAAACAAACGGAGACTTCGCTATGAGCCGCACCGGTCTTTATGCCATCATCGCCGTCCTGGTGGTTGCTGGCGGCTATTTTGCCTACCAGACCTATCAGGAACACGAGAAGGATGAGCGCTCGCTTCAGATCGAGGTGGGTCCGAACGGCGTCAAGGTCGACCCGCCGTCGCGCTGACCAGGCCGTTCGGGGCCTTCACGCCGCGACGCTTGACCTGAAGTGCCACGGCTTTGGTCTGGTCTCGCGCCACCTCCTGGCACAGAGGTCCCTCAAGTTCATGATGCAATGCACCCTCCGCCCATATGGCGGACACCACCTTTCCCCCTTTGTCACAATGACCTGATGCCCAGCACTCATTTTCCCGACCCAAGGAAAATGAGTGCCTGCGCGCCACATGTATTCGCCTGCAATGCGCCGCAGCAGCCGAGATCTGGTATTTCTGCGTAATTGCGGCCAAGCTTCCAACGACCTACGGTTCGCCCCATCGAGCGGGAGATGACCCATCGCGGCCAGCGGCCTGTGAAGGAAAGCAAGGATTTTTCGTCCCTGTGGGCGACTTATTCCGCTCTCTCCTTCGTGCCTCCTGGTGAACGGTGGCCCCCTCGGCATTCCGATTGCGCGGCACGCGCGACGGGACAGCAAGGAGCGATCCATGGGCGCGCAGACAACCACCTCCGGCACCCCCTCTCCCTTCGACCCGGCCGCTTGGTTCCCGACTGCGAAGGCGCTGCCCTCCTTCAAGTCCTTCGTCGAGGCCTGGACCAATCCGGGCAAGGCGCTGCCCGCTCTGCCCTTTGCGCGGACGACGGCGCTTCCGCATCTGCCCGGCGGCCCCTTCGCCGACTATCTTCAGGACAGCTGGCAGCGCTCGATCCTGTTTGCGGACCTGATGCGCCAGCGCGGCAACCAGCAGGAAGAGATCACCTCCCGCCCCACCGCCACGGTCCTCAGCTTCGACCATGAGGTGATCGCCAGCGGCCATGCCTTGCCGCGGCCCATCAACTATTCCCTCACCCGTATCATTCCTCCCCCTGGCGTGGAGGTGGATCCCACCCGCCGCCCGGTGGTGGTGGTGGACCCGCGCGCAGGCCAGGGGCCGGGCATTGGTGGCTTCAAGACCGAGAGCGAGATCGGCGAGGCCCTGGCCAATGGCCATCCGGTCTATTTCATCGCCTTTTCCGCCGAGCCGGAGCCCGGCCAGACCTTCCTTGATGTGGTGGAAGGGCAGGTGGCCTTCTTCGAGACGGTGGCGCACCTCCATCCAGACGTTCCCCCGCCCTTTGCCATCGGCAATTGCCAGGCCGGCTACCAGACGCTCATGGTGGCCATGCTGCGGCCGGACCTGTTCGGCCCCTGCATGGTCGCCGGCTCGCCCATCTCATACTGGCAAGGCGAGCACGGCAAGAATCCCATGCGCTATGCCGGCGGCCTTCTGGGCGGCAGCTGGCTGACCGCGCTGACCAGCGACCTGGGCAAAGGCAAGTTTGACGGCACCTGGCTGATCCTCAACTTCGACAGCCTCAACCCAGCCAACTGGTTGTGGGGCAAGCAGTATGACGTGTACGCGGCCATCGATACAGAGGGGCCGCGCTATCTCTCATTCGAGAAGTGGTGGGGCGACTTCATCACGCTGAATGGGGACGAGATCCAGTTCCTGGTGGACGAGATGTTCATCGGCGACAAGCTGTCCCGCAACGCCCTGCGCGCCAGCGACGGTTCGGTGTTCGACCTGCGCAACATCGACTCGCCCGTGATCGTCTTTACCTCGCTTGGCGACAATATCAGCCCGCCGCCCCAGACGCTGGGCTGGATCCTCGATCTCTACAAGGACGTGAACGACATCCGCGCCGAAGGGCGCACCATCGTCTATTGCATGAACCAGAAGGTCGGCCACCTCGCCATCTTCGTGTCCGCCAAGGTGGGCGCGAAGGAGGATGCGGAGATGGTGCGCCTCATGGACCTGATCGACTGCCTGCCGCCGGGCCTCTATGAATTGGTCATTTCCCCGGCAAGCGCGGAAGAGATAGCGGCCGGTGGTCATGTCTGGCAGAGCCGCTTCGAGGCGCGCTCGCTGGAGGACATCCGGGCCTATGGCCGCAACAGCACCGAGGACGATCGCGCCTTCGAGGCGGTGCGGCGGCTGTCCCAGATCAATCTCGCCCTCTACCGTACGCTGCTCCAGCCGGCGGTGCGAGCTCTCGCGACGCCGCAGATGTCGGACTTCCTGTTCAACGCCAACCCGCTGCGTCTGAGCTACCGGCTGTTTGCGGACAGCAACCCGATCATGAAGAGCCTCGCCCCCGCAGTGGAGCAGGCCAAGGCCAATCGCAGGCCCTTGGAGGACGACAATCCATTCCGGGCAGCCGAGAAGCGCGCGTCCGAGCAGATCGTCACCGCCCTGGACAGCTGGCGCGACCTGCGGGACCGCTGGGTGGAAGCGACGTTCTTCGCCTTCTATGGCTCACCTGTGGTGCAGGCAGCACTCGGCATCGGGGCGGACGAGAAGATCCGCGACTATCCTGCCGTCTCGCCAGAGAAGAAGGCGTTCCGGGAGCGCAAGATTGCCGAGTTCCGGTCGCAGGTGGCTGTGGGGGGCTTCAACGAGGCCCTGGTGCGGGCAGCGCTCTTCGTGATGTCCGCCGAGCAGGCACTGGACGATCGCAGCGCCTGGGTCCTCAACGAGGCGCGCGAGGACCTGATGCAGATGCCGATCGCCGCGTTCAAGGAACTGGTCCGGCATCAGTTCTACATCCTGCTCCTGGAATATGACGCCGCCGTCAAGGCCATCCCGCAGCTGGTGCCGCACCCGTCCGACCGGACGATCCTCGTGGACAAGATCCACGCCATGTCCCTTGCCGCGGGTCCGCTGAGCACGGCCGAACGCCAGCACATCCGCGCATTGGCCGAGCTTCTGCAAGTGCCAGTGCCGCCGGATGTGGCGAGTGTTCCGGTGGCCGGCGGCCCTGTGTTGGTAAGCGCCGCGGAATAAGGCCAACGCCCCTGCCACTCGACCATTCCTGGATCCGGAAGGATGGGGATGTCACGGCCGACGCCCTGTCGTGCCGAGCAAAGGGTGTTGCGCCGCATCAATTCAACCGCGCCAGCCATGGGCGAGCATGCGCGGGCTTGGCTTTAGGGCAGCGGGGAAGAGAGGCGGACATGTCACAGGCAATGGTGGCACCGGCCCATGAGGCCGTGGCGGGGAACGTGTCCGGCGCCGAAACGCGCACCTCCTCGGAGGCTGCGTCCCGGCTCGACCAGGCAGCCATCGCGGTCAAGTTCGAGGAACTGGAGAGCACCCCGAGCGGCCTTTCCGGCGCGCAGGTGAAGGTCCGCCAGGAAAAATACGGCCCCAACGCCATAGAGGCAAAGGAAGAGGGCAAGTGGGAGAAGCTGGTCGGCTATTTCTGGGGGCCCATCCCCTGGATGATCGAAGCCGCCGCCCTGCTCTCCCTCATCCGCTTCGACTGGCCCGACTTTGCCGTGGTGATGGGCTTGCTCATCTATAATGCCATCGTGGGCTTCTGGCAGGACAGCAAGGCGGCGAGCGCACTGGCCGCCCTCAAGCAGAGCCTCGCACTGAAGGCGCGCGCCTTGCGCGACGGCGCCTGGGTCACCATCGACACGGCGGACCTCGTGCCTGGCGACGTGGTGAGCGTCGCAGGTGGTGAGACGCTGCCGGCCGACCTTCTGCTGGTGGAAGGCAAGTACCTTTCCGTCGACCAGGCGGCGCTCACGGGCGAATCCTTGCCCGTGTCCAAGGCGGTGGGCGATAGCGCCTATTCCGGCTCCATCGTGCGCCAGGGGACCATGACCGGGCTCGTCACCGCCACCGGCAACGCCACCTTCTTCGGCCGGACCGCCCGCCTCGTGGCGAGCGCGGGGGCGAAGTCCCATGCGGAAAAGGCGGTCATCCAGATGGGGGACTTCCTCATCATCCTGTCGGCAGCGCTGGCCCTGGTGCTGGTGTTCGCGCAGGTGTGGCGCGACATCGGTGCCGACGGACATTGGGAATGGAGCCATGCGGGCTCCATCGTACAATTGGTGCTGGTGCTGCTGGTGGCCTCGGTGCCGGTGGCCACCCCTGCCGTCATGTCTGTCACCATGGCGCTGGGCGCGCTCGCCTTATCGAAGCAGAAGGCCATCGTCTCCCGCCTCTCCGCCATTGAGGAGCTGGCCGGGGTCGACATCCTATGCTCGGACAAAACCGGCACCCTGACGCTCAACCAATTGACGCTGCAGCCGGCCATTCCGTTCGGCGATGCCAAGCCGGAGGAGTTGGTGATGGCGGCCGCCCTCGCCTCCCAGCGCCAGAGCGACGACGCCATCGACAAGGCGGTGATCGCGGCGGCGGATGCCTCTGCGCTCGCCACCTACGTCCCCGTGGATTTCACGCCTTTCGATCCCGTCAACAAGAAGACCACGGCCAGCCACCGGGGGCCTGATGGGCAGGTGATCCATGTGGCGAAAGGCGCACCGCAGGCCATCGCCACCCTATGCGGCCTCACAGACGGCGACGCCGCCCGCGCCTATTTCGGCAAAGTGGAGGACCTTGCCCGCTCCGGCACCCGCGCCCTTGGCGTCGCCCGTTCCACGGATGGCACGAACTGGACCCTGCTCGGCCTCCTGCCCATGCTCGATCCGCCCCGGCCAGACGCCGCCGCCACCATTGCGCGGGCGAAGGAATTGGGTGTGACGGTGAAGATGGTCACCGGCGACGATGTGGCCATTGGCGGCGAGATTTCCCGCCAATTGGGCCTCGGCGACCGGCTGCTGGTGGCCAGCGACGTGTTCGGCAAAGATTCCAGCCCCGAGCGCATCGCCATCGACACCGCCCGCGCAGTGGAAGTGGCCGATGGCTTCGGCCGCGTCTTCCCTGAGCACAAGTTCGCCATCGTGAAGGCCTTGCAGGAGCGGGGCCACATCGTCGCCATGACCGGCGACGGCGTGAACGATGCGCCCGCCCTCAAGCAGGCCGATTGCGGCGTGGCGGTGAGCGGGGCGACGGACGCGGCGCGGGGGGCAGCGGCGCTGATCCTGACCGCGCCGGGCCTGTCCACCATCATCCACGCCATCATGGAGGCGCGGGCGATCTTCGAGCGCATCACCAGCTACATCTATTACCGCATCGCCATGACCATCAACATCATGCTGGTGGTGGTGCTGGTCTATCTCGTCTACGACTTCATGCCGCTGACCGCGATCATGATCGTGTTCCAGGCCTTGCTGGACGACATCCCGATCATGACCATCGCCTATGACAATGTGAAGGTTCAGGACCGGCCGGTGCGCTGGAACATGCACCGGATCATCTCCTTCTCCACCATCATGGGCCTGATGGCGCTGGTGCAGAGCTTCGGCATCGTCATGCTCGGCATGTTCTGGATGCGCAGTCCCGAACTCACCGCCATCCTGCCCATGGACCTGCCCCATGTGCAGACCATGCTGTTCCTTCAGCTGGCCGCAGGCGGGCATCTCCTGTTCTTCGTGTCACGGGTGCAGGGCACGCTGTTCAAGCCGCCTTATCCCAGCTGGCCGGTGCTGGCCGCGATCTTCGGCACCCAGGTCTTCGCCATCCTCATGTGCGCCTATGGCCTCTTCATGCCGGCTCTGCCCTGGCTGCTGATCGGCGTGGTGTGGGTCTATTGCCTCGCCTGGACGCTCATCATGGACGGGGTGAAGCTGCTGTATTTCCAGATGGTGGACCGGCGCGAGCGCAGCCGCAGCCTCATCGACGCACCGCTCGGCCCCATCGGGCCGGCCTGATGGGAAAATGGGCCGGTGCGCCCCGCACGCACCGGCCCGTCCGCTCACACCGAGAAGCCCAGGTCTTCCCGGATGGAAGCGCTGGCCAGAGCGGCGATGAACTGCGCGGCCTCAGCGCCGCGCGGACTAGAGAGCGCCACCGCCGCCGTATACATGGAGGTCAGCGCCAGAGGTCCGGGCAGTTCGCCGATCACGTCGAGGCCGTCGGTGGCGAGGATTTCGGTGGCCTGCGTACAGCCGAAGGCGCCCGGTGTCCCGGCGGCCGCAAGGGCAGCCATGGCGGTGGCGCCATTGGGAAACTCGCGGATGCGGGGCGCCATCTCCTCCGCAAGACCCAGCATGGCCAGCACCTTGGCCACATGCTGGCCGGCGGTGGATTTCGTCATGTCCGGCACAAAGAGGCTCTCCGCCCTCTGCCAAGCCCCCTTCAGGGCTTCGGGGGTGTGGACATCGGGATGGGCATGGCCGGCGGGCACGGCAACGCAGGTGGCGACGCGCCCCACATCGGTGATGCTTCCCGGCACGAGGCGCCCCTCAGCGTCGATTGTCTCGATGAGGGCTCGGGTCAGGATCAGGAAATCGGCCGGATCGCCCTCGCGAAACCGGGTGGCCATGCCCCCGACCGCCCCGAATTCCCCATCCACGGACAGCCCGGTCTTTTCCTTGAAAGCGGGGGCGAGGCGCCGCACCAGCCCATGGGCGGCACCGCCGCTCAAAACGCGCAAACTCGTCACGGGATCACTCCATGGCTGAAAGGATGGCATCTCGCGTGATGGGGGTGCGCCGCACCCGCACGCCGATGGCATCGAACACGGCATTGGCGATGGCCGCGGCCGTCGGCCCCTGCGAGGCCTCGCCCGCGCCCAGGGATGAGGTACCGGGCGTGGCACAAATCTCCACGTCCACGGCCGGCACCTCGGCGAAGGTGAGGATCGGATAGGTGGCCCAGGAGCGGGAGGTGATCCCCTCCCGGTCGAACCGCACCGCCTCCTTCAAGGTCCAGCTCGTGGCCTGGACCGCCCCGCCCTCGATCTGGTTGAGGACGCCGTCGCGGCTGATGACCTCGCCCACATCCACCGCGATGGTGAGGCGGCGCACCCGCACCTCCTCCTCGCAAAGGACATCCGCCACCACGGCGCAATAGGCACCCGTATTCTTGTAGCGGGCATAGGCGAGGCCCCGCCCGGTGCCGTCTCCCGCGCCTTGGCCGGAAGGCCAGCCGGAGCGGCGCGCAACCGCCTCCAGCACTGCAAGCGCACGCGGGTCTTTCAGGTGACGCAACCGGAAGGCGAGCGGATCTTCATCCCGCGCCCGCGCCAGCTCGTCCATCACCTGCTCGATAGCGAAGACATTGGCAAACGCGCCAAGCGCCCGCAGCGCAGACGTGCGCACCGGCATGGTCAGGAGCCGATGATTGGTGATGCGCCAGTCTGGAAAATCATAGAGTGGCACCGCATTGCGGTCGGAGCCGCCGCCGGTGGAGAGCGGCATATTGATGGAAACCGGCCGGGGAAAGCCCGCCGCCATTTCGCTCGCCGCCAAGAGGGTGGGCGTCGCCGCTCGGCCCGGGCGCAGGCTGTGGCCATTGCTCCACACATCGTGCCGCCAGGATACGACCTCGCCGTCGCCATCAAGGTCGACGCCGATCTCCACCGCCATGGCCGCGCCGAAGGGCGCGTTGGCCAGTTCGTCCTCCCGCGTCCACTGCACCCGCACCGGCTCACCGGGGCAGGCGCGCGCGAGAAGCGCGGCATCGAGCGCCACGTCGTCGGCGCCGTTGTGGCCATAGCAGCCGGCCCCCTCCACATGGTTCACCACCACCTGGTCGGGGGCGCGTGCGAAAGTGCGGGCGAGATCGGCGCGGAGCATGAAAATGCCCTGGCTGTGACTCCACACCTCCAGCCGGTCCCCCTCCCAGCGGGCCAGCGCGCAGCAGGGCGCGATGGAAGCATGGGCGATGAAGGGGCGGGAGAAGCGGCGCGTCAGCGTCTGCGCCACGGCCCGATCGGCGGGGCCTTCGCGGCGATCCACCAGCGTGGTCTCGCAGGGGGCGGCGCGCAGCCAACCTTCAAGCTCGGTCTCGTCGGGAAGGTCAACGCCTCCCTCCCATACGGCGCGCGCCTTCAGCCGCGCGGCGGCGCGGTCGACACTCTCCTCGGAGCCGCCAACCACGCCCAGGAAATTGCCGTCGCGCACGATCACCACATCGGGGGACAGATCGCCCAACTCATCCAGGCGTTCCAGCCGGGCGCCCGTGCGCGTGGGACGCACCACTCGGCCATGCCGCAGACCGGGCAGTCGCAAATCGTGGATGAAACGGGCGCGGCCGAACACCTTGTCGGGAACGTCCAGGCGGGGCAGATCCCCGCCCTCGCTCTTTGGCGCCGGCGACGGGCCGGCGCCCTCAAGGGTCGCGGGACGATCCAGCGACAGATCGGCTGCAAGGTCGAAATAGCTCACATGGCCATTGCCCGGCCCCCTGACGATACCGTCTTCCACACGGCAATCCTGCGGATCGACGCCCATCCGGGCCGCCGCCAACTCCACCAGCATCTGGCGCACCTCCCGCCCCACATGGCGCAAGGCGCGGCCACTGTCCTGCACCGACAGGCTGCCGGAGGTCACGCCTTCGTCGGGGCTGCGCACCGTGCTCGGCGGCACCATGCGGATACGGCCGCGCTCCACCTCCAGCGCATCGGCCGCGATGGTGGCGAGCGCGGTGAGGATGCCCTGCCCGATTTCCACCTTGCCGGGGCTCACATGAACCGTGCCATCGGGCGTCAGGCGCAGCCACTGGCCGAGTCTTGGATTGGCACGCAGGCTGCCGGGAAGCATGGGGCCGGTCATGCGCGCATCTCCCGTGCGGCGGCGAGGATGGCGCGCACCATCCGGTTATGGGCGCCGCACCGGCACAGGTTGCGCGCCAACGCGTGCCGCACCTCGTCCTCGGTGGGGTCGGGATTGGACGTCAGGAGCGCGGCAGCCGACATGATGATGCCGGAGGCGCAATAACCGCACTGCATCGCCTGTTCGGTCAGGAAGGCGGATTGGAGCGGATGGGGGCAGGCCTCGTCTCCCAACCCTTCCAGGGTGGTGACCTCCTTGCCTTCCACCGCCCAGAGCGGGGTGTCGCAGGCGGTGATGCAGGCGCCGTCCACCAGCACCCGGCAGGC